>DATLHO010000107.1:0-47521 GCA_035539855.1 Kapaibacterium sp. (SeqCode)
CTACCTGAGCATGAGTCCGGACAAGAAGGATTACTACGTGCAGCTCAAGATGAGCGGCGATGGCGACACGACGCCGCCGATGCGCGTCGCGTACACCTACGGCGGCAACGGATGGATCCAGCGCTACCTGCTGCAGGTCGGTGACAACTACTACGTCGCGCCGTTCCAGTACGTTCTGCCGGGCTATCGCCGTCGCGTCGACGAAGGCGGGGCGTTCTACTTCCTCGACGTCAACCGCTGGCTCGCGGTGGTGCCGGAGACCGGCCTCGCCGAGATCTTCGACTTCAACACGAACCGCTTCCGCGCCGAGGCGTGGGACAGGAACTGCGCGTCGTGTCACGTGACCGGACCGAAGGTGCAGATGAGCGTCGCGGGCACCGACACGAGCTGGACGAACTCGTGGGTGGGTCGGGTCGCCGGTGATTCGGCATTGACCGATCAGAACATTCGCGTCGGCTGCGAGAGCTGTCATGGACCGGGATCGGAGCATGTCGCCAGCCCGTCGAAGGACAACATCATCGCGCCGTCGACGTGGTCGATGACGAAGCAGTCGACCGACCTGAAGCTCGACCTCTGCGGCAGCTGTCACTACCGCGCCAAGAGCAAGGGCGGCGAGTTCAACTATCCGTACATGGAGGATCAGAGCGCTCACTACGTGCCCGGCGCGCCGATGAAAGACTACATCAAGGATATGTTCACCGGCATGAACACGTGGCCCGATCGCGTGACGTCGTACGCGCATCATCAGAGCGGGCAGGACTACCTGCGCTCGAAGATGTACCAGGCGCACGTCTTCAAGAACGGCTGCTGGGACTGCCACGCGGTGCACAGCCAGACCGCGCTTCCCTACCAGTTGAAGAAGGACTTCTACTCGCTGAAGCCGGGCGAGGGATGCATGGCGTGCCACGAGGAGAAGGGGCGCACCGAAGTGATCGCGGGCAGGACGTACAACAAGCACACGAAGCACCCGCAGTCGATGAGCCAGTGCGTCAACTGCCACATGACCAAGACGGCGTCGATCGGCTTCATGGACATCCCGGGCAACCAGTTCCAGGAGTTCAGCAAGCGCCTCTACGAGTTCTCCAACCACGGCTTCAATGTCATCCCGCCGTCGATGACGAAGAAATACGCGAGCTCGGGCATCAACATCGGCATGATGAACACGTGCGCCGAGAGCTGCCATCGCAACGGCCGCGGCTCGCGCAACTCGAACGACTCGATCCCGGAGGCGCCGTACTGGGGCGTCTGGGACAACACGTACGGCATCTGGAACGAGAAGACGGACATCCAGCTTGCCGACACGCTGAACCACTTCTACGAGAGGATGTACGGCGTGACGTCGGCCGTGCCGGGTGCGCTCGCCTCCGGCCGCTCGCGCATCGTCGCGGTGACCCCGAATCCGATCGTCTCGAGCGCATCGATCAGCTACGTCGTCGCCGTCAACGACGAGGTCGCGATCGACATCTACGACAGCCGCGGCATTCGCGTCATGCACGCGGTCGACGCGGTCGAGGGCGAGCACACGAAGACGTGGGACGGCACCGACGAATCCGGTCGGCGCGTCGCCAACGGCAACTACTTCGTACGCATGACGAGCGCCTCGGGCTCGAGCGAGCTGCGTGTCGTGCTCCAGCGCTAGAGCCGGAGCACGACCGAGGATCTCAATCCCTCTAACGCACAAACACAACGGACCATGCGCTTCACAATCCCCACACTCCTTCTCGCAATCGCCGCGCTGCTGTCCGGCAGCGGCGCGGCGCTCGCGCAGCCGTCGGGCATCACCGACTTCGACAGGATCTTCGTCTGCAACCTCGAGGACTCGTCGTTCTCCGTTCTCTCGTATCCCGAGATGAAGGAGGTCGCGCGCAAGCACGTCGGACCGCGGCCGTACTACCTGGCGATCAACGGCGACAACTCGATCCTCGCGATCACGGTCGAGGGCGAGGAATCGATCAAGTTCTACAACGCGAAGACCTACGAGCAGCTCGGCCAGCTCAGGATCGGCAGGATGTACTCCGATCACCTGATGACGCTGCCCGACGGCAGGCGGCTGATCATCTCCGATCGCTACGGCAACGCCGTGCTGCTGATCGACTTCGCGACGATGAAGATCATCAAGCGGATCGAGGGCGTTCTGCAGCCGCACAACATCCGCATCGGCGCCACCGGACAGTTCGCGTACGTGACGACGAAGGTCGATCCGAGCATCACGGTCATCGACCTGAACAAGGGAGAGATCCGCAACCAGTTCAAGATGAAGTTCATCCCGCGCGGACTCGCTCCGTCGCCGGATGAGAAGCTCGTCTACTGCGGTGCGAACTGGGTCAACTCGATCTTCGAGTACGACGCGCACACCGGGAAGCTCCTCAAGGTGATCAGCACCGAGCCACCGAAGACCGCGCCGATCGTGCAGGAGAGCACCTATCACGGCCTCGAGTTCTTCAACGACTCGCTGCTGATGGCCACCAACGAGGGCAACTCCACGCTGGATCTGATCAACGTGCGGACCGGACGGCTCGTCGATCGCTCGACGAACGTCAACGGACCGGGCGCGATCAGCCTGCTCGGCGGTGGCAGGGGCGAGCTCATCTTCACGAACATGGGCGACAACACGATCGTCCTGGCGAAGATCGGAGCCGATCAGAAGTTCCAGATGGTCAAGAGCGCGAAGACCGGCGACCGCGTCGGCGAGCTTCCGAAGCGCTTCACGTTCGCGAATCGCTAGAAGAGTTCCTGGACATGTAGATCGCCGGAAGTGAAGCTTCATCGGAGGACGATGTGGGGACGTCTCCTCGACGGTGCCTTTGCTTCCGGCCTCTACTGTCCATAATCCCCCCCAAAAAACCGCCCGCCTCATCGAGAGGATGCTCCGATGCAACAGGTCCTTCGACCCTGGCCACTGCTGCAGGCGTTCGCAGTGGTCTCCGCTCTCGTCGTGCTCGCGCTGCTGCTGTTCGTGCCCGACACGGGGCTGTTCGTCACGTGGTACGTGCTGATCCCCCTGGTACCGGCGATCCTGCTGGCGGCGCCCGGTCTGTGGCGCAACCTCTGTCCGATCGCGACGCTCAGCCAGCTTCCCAGTGTCATCGGCCATCAGCCGGCGCGGCGCTTTCCGCTGCGCACGCGCTGGGGCTCGACGATCGGCGCCGGCATTCTCTTCCTGGCGATCGTCCCGCTGCGACCGGCGATCTTCAACCTCGACGGCCTCGCGCTCGTGATCTTCGTGCTCAGCGTCATCGTCGTCGCCGTCGTCGGCGGCCTGGCGTTCTCGGGCAAGGGGGGATGGTGCTCGTCGCTGTGTCCGGTCCTGCCGGTGGAGCGACTCTACGGCCAGCGTCCGATCGTGGAAGTCGAGCACGCGCACTGCAGCGCGTGCGACGCGTGCGTCACCGGCTGCTACGACCTGCGTCCGAGCGGATCGATGCGAGGCCTGACGGCGCCGGGACGGCGCGAGTCACAGCGCTCATGGGAGATGCTGCGCACGCCGCTCGGCGTCTTCGCCGCGGCCTTCCCCGGGTTCGTGCTCGGCTACTTCCTGCTGCCCGGCGACGCGTCGATTCTCGACGCGTACCTCAACGTGATCGTCTTCTCGGCCGCGGCCTTGCTCGTCGTCGCCGCCGCCGATCAGTACGTGCTGCGCAACCGCGCGCTGACGCTGCGCGTCGCCGCCGCGACGGCCGCGGGGCTGTACTACTGGTTCACGATCCCCTCGATCGCGAACGCGGCCGACAAGCTCGTGCACCTCGGCGCCGCGCCCGACTGGGCGGTCGCCGCGACGCGCGTGCTGTTCCTTGCGATCGTCGCGGTCTGGTTCCTGCTCTCGCTGCGGCAGGTGCCGCACGAGGAGGAGGACGAGCTTGAAATCTCGCCGGTGCTCGACTGATCACCGGCGCATGGTCGAATCCCCACACGACTACACATGAACGACCTTCGACTCGATCCACACGCCGTGTACGCGAAGCTGCGCGGCATTCTCTGCGATGACGTGACCGACGACGAGATCCGCCGAAAGGCGGATCTCGTCGTGCGTATCGAGCAGCTCAAGCGCGAGCGCAACGCGATCGTGCTGGGCCACAACTACATGGAGCCTGCGCTCTACCACACGATCCCCGACTTCGTCGGCGACTCGCTCGAGCTCAGCCGCCGCGCGGCCGAGGCGCAGTGCGACACGATCGTCTTCTGCGGCGTGCGCTTCATGGCCGAGACCGCGAAGATCCTCAACCCGACGCGCACGGTGCTGCTGCCGTCGCCGGAGGCCGGGTGCTCGCTCGCCTCGAGCATCCTCGCCGCCGACGTGCGCGCGCTCAGGCGTAAGTATCCGGGGGCGCCGGTCGCCGCCTACGTCAACACGTACGCCGACGTCAAGGCCGAGGTCGACATCTGCTGCAGCTCGGCGAACGCCGGCGCCGTTCTCGCCTCGCTCGACGCGCCGCAGGTGATCTTCCTGCCCGACGAGTACCTGGCGCGCAACGTCGCGCGCGAGGCCGGCCGCTCGATCGCCATCGAGTCGCCCGAGACGCTCGGCGACGCCCCGTTCGACGCGCAGGTGATCGGCTGGCAGGGCCGCTGCGAGGTGCATGAGCGGTTCACCGTCGACGACGTGCGCAATGCCCGCGCGCGCAATCCGGGCCTGGTCACGCTCGCGCATCCCGAGTGCTCGCCGGCGGTCGTCGAGGCGTGTGATTTCTCGGGCAGCACCAGCGCGATGATCCGCTACGTCGAGAGCACGCCGGCTCCCTCCTACCTCCTGCTGACCGAGTGCTCGATGGCGGATAACATCGCCGCGGCCAATCCCGATCGCACGCTGCTGCGCCTCTGCAGCGTGCGCTGTCCGCACATGGGCGAGATCACGCTCGAGCAGACGCTCGAGTCGCTCGAGCTCGACCGATACCGCATCGAGGTCGACGATGACCAGCGCGAGCGCGCCCTGCGGTCGATCGAGAAGATGCTCGCGGTGAGCTGACATGGACACCGACGTACTGATCCTCGGCTGCGGCATCGCGGGAGCGACTGCGGCGCTGCGACTGGCCCGCAATCCCGCGCGGCACGTGACGCTGCTGAGCGCCGCGAGCGATCCGCTCGAGTCGAACACGGGACTTGCCCAGGGCGGGATCGTCGCCGTCGACGACGACGACACGTCGCTCATCGACGACATCGTCCGCGCCTCCGGACACACAGCATCCCCGCGCGCAGCGTCGGTTCTCACCGGGCAGGGTGGCCGGCTGCTGCGCGAGGTGCTCGTCAACGCCGCGCCCGTCGGGTTCGATCGCGGACCCGATGGCGCGCTGCGACTCGGCCTCGAGGGAGGCCATTCACGCCGCCGCATCGCGCACGTCGCCGACGGAACGGGTCGCGCGATCGCGACCGAGCTGATGCTTGCCGTCGCGGGGCGGCCGAACATCACGCTGCTCACGTCCACCGCCGCAATCGAGCTGATCACCTCCTCCGGCACGTCCGAGCGCGGCGCGCGCTGTCGCGGCGCGTGGGTGCTCGACGCAACGGGATCTGTGCGACCGATCGTCGCGCGCGCGACGATCATCGCGACCGGCGGCCTCGCCGCGAGCTATCTGCACACGACCAATCCGCCCGGGGCGCGTGGCGACGGGATTGCGATGGCAGCGCGAGCGGGAGCCCGCACATCGGGGCTGGAGTACGTGCAGTTCCATCCCACGGCGCTCGCGGTCGAGGGGGCGGGCAACTTCCTGATCAGCGAGGCGGTGCGCGGCGAGGGCGCCGTGCTCGTCGGTCCGGGCGGCCGGACGTTCATGCACGTGTACGCGCCGGAGTGGGGCGACCTGGCTCCACGCGACATCGTCTCGCGCGCGATCGACGAGCAGATGCTGCTGCACGGCGTGCACCACGTGCACCTCGACCTGGCCTCGCGAATGAGTCCCGAGCGAATCCTCGCGCGCTTCCCGGCGATCGCACAGCGGTGTCTCGAGCACGGCATCGACATCACGCACGAGGCGATTCCGGTACGGCCCGCGGCGCACTACACCTGCGGCGGCATCGTCGTCGACGCCTTCGGGCGCAGCTCCGTGCCGGGACTCTATGCGGTCGGCGAGGCGAGCAACACCGGTCTGCACGGCGCGAACCGTCTCGCGTCGACGTCGCTGCTCGAAGGCCTCGTCTGGGGCGCCACCGCGGCCGACGACATCGAGGCGAGCCTGGCGGGCGCGCGAGCCGACGAGGCCTCCGACGACCCGCGCCGTCCTTCAGCCTGCGGCGACGAGCAGGGCGAGAGTCCGTCGCAGGCGATCATCGACCTCAACCACGAGCAGTTGCGCGACGTGATGTGGCACGACGTCGGCCTCATCCGCAGCGCGACGTCGCTCGAGCGCGCGATCGGCCGGCTCGAGGCGATGCGCATGGAGATCACCGCGCTGATCGCCGGCTGGAGTCCGAGCGTCGCGGCGTTCGGACTGCGCAACGCGATCGAGGCGGCGCTACTCGTCGCGCAGGGCGCGAACCGCCGCAGGGAGAGCACGGGGTGCCACTTCCGGGAGGATGCCCCGGGCACCCCATTGACCGCGCACCGTGCGTAGGTCCACCGCCGTCGTTCGTATCTTCCCCGATGGAGTACCTCGTCTGGGTCGGGCTCGTCGGCGGCACGCTGTTCCTGATCTGGTACGGCTACGGGCTGCTGGCGCGACGTCCGGATGCGGCCGACGGCGCCGGCGACGCCGAGCGCGCGCAGTGTCACCTGTGCCGGCGCGAGATGCCGGTGCGCGAGATGATCACGCGTCAGAAGGCCGCGGGGTTCGAGAACCACTTCTGCGGCGACTGCATCGAGGAGCTCCATCGCGAATACACCGAGCGCGACACGTCGCGCCTCGCCCCGCGCGGTGCTGCCGGCACGCTGCCGGGCCGCAACTGACCGACAACACCATTCCGAATCCGATGCGAACCCTTCTGTACTCCATCGCCACGAGCCTCGCGCTGCTGCTCGCCATTCCCGCGCTCGCGCAGGATGTGACCCTGCGCGGCCACAACGCCGAGGTCTTCTTCGCCGCGTACAGTCCCGACGGCGTTCACGTCGCGACCGCCTCGGGCGACAGCACCGCGCGCATCTGGAACGCGATGACCGGCGAGGTCGTCGATACGCTCGTTCACGGCGACATCATCACGACGCTCGCCTACGACCCGACCGGCGCGCGCCTGGTCACCGGAGGGTTCGACGGCTTCGCGAGAATCTGGAATACGTCGACCGGTGAGCTGATGACGAGCGTGAGCGGAGGACCCGCACGCGTGCGCTGGGTCGCGATCGACCCGACGGGTGCGCGTCTGGCGACCGCAGGCTTCGACGGCGTCGCGAGGATCTGGGACATGTCGACCGGGGCGCCTGGTCCCGTTCTCCAGGCCCACGATCTTCCTCTCTACACCGTGCTCTTCGATCGCACCGGGACGCGGGTCGCGACGGCGTCGTTCGACAACACTGCGGCGATCTTCGACGCGACGACCGGCGCTCTCGTGATGAAGCTCGACGATCCTGTCGAAGGCCACACCGGACGCCTCCACTCCGCCACGTTCAGTCCCGACGGCTCGATCATCGCGACGACGAGCGACGACAGCACGGCGAAGATCTGGAGCGTGGCGACCGGCGACGTGCTGCAGACGCTGGCCCATCGCGAGCGAGTCAACTGGGCCGAGTTCAACGCCGACGGCACGACGCTGCTGACGGCCGCGTTCGACTCGACGGCGCGGCTATGGGATCCCGGCACCGGAACTCTGATTCGCGAGTACGTCCGACAGAGCGATGCGCTCGTCACCGCGCGCTTCAGTCCCGACTACACTCGCTTCGCGACCGCGGGCTTCGACGGCGCGTCTCGTGTCTACGACGTCGCGACCGGCACGCTCGTTCGCGAGGTCGCCGCGACCGCGCGCCTCTACTGGGTCGAGTTCTCTCCGGATGGACGGCGCATCCTAACCGCATCCGTCGACTCGACCGCAGCCGTGTGGGATCTGCCGACCAGCGGCGTCGACGACCTCGTGGCGGCGGCCCGACCGACCATCGGCGCGGCGCCGAACCCGACGACGGGAGAACTGGCGGTCAGCTTCAGCCTGACCGCGGCCTCGCGCGTGCGCCTCGAGCTCGTCAGCGCGAGCGGCGCGATCGTGGCCACGCCGCTCGAGGCATCGCTCGGCGCCGGTGACCACCGCGTGCGCATCGACGCGGCGGGGCTCGCGCCCGGACAGTACTTCGCGCGCGTCGTCACGCGCGACGGAACGGCCTCGACTCCGGTCACGGTCGTCCGCTAGGCCGTTGCGCTTCGGCGAGCGGGCGCATCGAGCATCGCCGTTCTGCGGCAACGCGGAGACTCGCCTCCGCAGCGGCGCGCAAGAGAAACCGGGTCCGCACGTGGCGGCCCGGTCGGGCTCACGGGAGTATCCACCACATCACTCCGCGCCGATGCCGCTTCATCGTGCGATCCTCGTGCTGCTGCTCATCTCCCTCACACCCGCCGAGGCGCAGCGACGGCGCATTCGCATCGAGCCGATCCCCTCGTGGGGAATCGATGGGGGCACGCGCTACGCGGTGCTCGCCGACGACGAGGTAAGCTTCGCCTCGGCCCGCTTCGGTCGGCAGCTCGACACCACGCTCAACATCGGCGTCGGCGCGAGCTACCTGCTGACAGCCAGTGCGGAGACGCGCACGGCCGACGGCTTCGATCGCTACACGTCGCTGATACTGGCCGGACCCTCGCTCGAGCTGCGCGACTCGCTGCGCGGACCGGTGGGAGCGCTGCTGCGCATCGGGCTCGTCGGCGGACTGCTCGGGTTCGAGCAGGAGCGTGGCGGCATCCGACGCGACGGCAATGTGATCGTCGGCGGCATCGACCCCGGCGTCGGCATCCAGGTCCGTGCGACGCGACGGCTGCAGGCGAGCGCGACCGTCGGCGCCCTCTGCTTGTGGCGCATCGACGACGGTCGCGCGATCGTCGCCGGCCCGATCGCCTCGATGGCGATTCGCGTCGTGTTCTGAACGAGGCGCTCAGCGTACGCAGTCAGCGAGGCGCAAAGCGAGGCGCGGTCAGCGAGGCGCAAAGCGAGGCGCCGTCAGCGAGGCGCAAGGCGTGGCGCCGTCAGCGAGGCGCTCTCAGCAACCACCGAGTCCGATGTCGCGAACGGCACGCCGATCGCCTAGCTTTGTCGCATGGCGAAAATGCGTCCGGACCCCAATGCTCCGCCGCCGACCTGGCGACAGCGCCTCGGCGCGATGCGGCACGTGCCACCACTGCTTCGATTGATCTGGGAGACACACAAGGTCTTCACCGTCACGATCATCGCGCTGCGCATCGTCCGCGCGTTCGTGCCGGTGGCGAGCCTGTGGGTCGGCAAGCTGATCATCGACGCGGTGATCGAGCTGGCGCGCACCGGCGGTGACGCGGCGAGCCTCTGGAAGCTCGTCGCGCTGGAGATCGGCATCGTCGTCGCCGGCGAGCTGCTCGCACGGACATCGGCGCTGATCGAGAGCCTGCTCGGCGATCTGTTCACGAACGTCGCGAGCGTGCGCCTGATGCGCCATGCGGCGACGCTGGATCTCTACCAGTTCGAGAACCCCGAGTTCTACGACAAGCTCGAGCGGGCGCGTCGCGGCACGACCGGCCGCATCGCGCTGCTGTCGCAACTGCTCGCGATGGTGCAGGACATCATCACGATCCTCATGCTCGGCGCGGCGCTGCTGCTGTTCTCGCCGTGGCTCGTGGTGTTGCTCGCGGTCTCGGTGCTGCCGGGGTTTCTCGGGGAGACTCACTTCGCGAACCTGTCGTACTCGCTGCTGTTCCGCTGGACTCCCGAGCGCCGGCAGCTCGACTACCTGCGCTACGTCGGCGCGAGCAACGAGTCGGCCAAGGAGGTGCAGGTCTTCGGCCTCGCGCCGTGGTTCACCGAGCGCTACCGTGTGCTCTCGGATCGCTTCTACGAGGAGAACCGCAGGCTCGCGATCCGTCGCGCGACGGTCTCGACCGGGCTCTCGTTCATCGGAACGATCGGCTACTACGCCGCCTACGTGATCATCCTGATGCAGGCCGTCGCGGGCGCGATCTCGGTCGGCTCGCTGACGTTCCTCGCTGGATCGTTCGCGCGCAGTCGTGACCTGATGCAGAGGATTCTCTCGGGCGCCAGCGACATCTATCAGCAGAGCCTCTACCTGAAGGATCTCTTCGAGTTTTTCGAGATGCAGCCGTCGATCACCTCGGCGCCAGGCGCGCCCGAGGTTCCCGCGACGATCCGCGAGGGCTTCGTGTTCGACAACGTCGGCTTCCAATATCCCGGCAGCGATCGCTGGGCGATCCGCGGCGTGAGCTTCGCGCTCGGTCCGGGTGAGCGCATCGCGCTCGTGGGCGAGAACGGCGCCGGCAAGACGACGCTGACGAAGCTGATCGCCCGGCTGTACGATCCGACCGAAGGGCGCATCCTGCTCGAGGGGCGGGACCTGCGCGAGTACGACCTGGCGTCGGTGCGCCGTGCGATCGGCGTCATCTTCCAGGACTTCTTCCGCTACGACTTCCGATTCGACGAGAACATCGCCGTGGGCGAGATCGAGAGCGTGCGCGAGGCGTACGCGCCGGAGATCGTCGACCGGTCGGTCGGCGACAGGAACAACGGAGCGGCGGCGCCGGCCGTGACCTTCGACGTTCCCGAGTCCGTCAAGATCGCCGCCGAGCGCTCGCTCGCCTCGTCGCTGCTGCCGCGACTTCCGGAGGGCTATCGGCAGATGCTCGGACGGCGCTTCGAGGGTGGCGTCAATCTCTCGGGCGGCGAATGGCAGAAGGTGGCGCTGGCCCGCGCGTACATGCGCGAGTCGCAGGTGCTGATCCTCGACGAGCCGACCGCGGCGCTCGACGCGCGCGCGGAGTACGAGGTCTTCCTTCGCTTCGCCCAGCTCGTCGCCGGACGCATGGCCGTGATCATCTCGCACCGTTTCTCGACCGTGCGCATGGCGGATCGGATCATCGTCATGAGCGGCGGCGAGGTCGTCGAGGAGGGATCGCACGAACAGCTCGTGCGGAGCGGCGGGCTCTACTCGGAGCTCTTCGAGCTACAGGCGGAGGGATATCGGTAGTTCACTATGTTCGGGCTCGAGCACCAACCGACGATCACCATGAAGAGCATACTCGTATTCCTCGTCCTCGCGCTCACCGCCATCGGTGCGAGCGCGCAGCCGGCAAAGACCCGCGCGGCCGATCGAGCGCTGCCCGACACCGTGACGACCAAGAGCGGTCTGACGATCATCCTCCGCCATCGCGGCAAGGGCCTGCAGGCCAAGCCCGGACAGCTCGCGGTCGCGCACTACACCGGCCGGCTCGACAACGACACGATCTTCGACAGCTCCATCGGCCGCGGCCCGTTCGCCTTCCGCGTCGGCGTCGGTCAGGTCATCAAGGGATGGGATGAAGCGTTCATCACGCTCCGCGTCGGCGACAAGGCCACGCTCATCATCCCGCCGGGTCTCGCCTACGGCGATCGGGCTCGGCCGTCGATTCCCGCCAACTCGCGGCTCACGTTCGACGTCGAGCTGCTCGAGCTGCACGACAGGTCCGTCGGCGACACGATCCAGGGCATGATCGCCAGCGAGGGCGTCGCGGCCGCGCAGAAGCTCTACACCCGGCTGAAGAACGCGCGCTTCGTGGGATTCTATCTCAGCGAGGACGAGCTCAACCGCATCGGCTACAAGTACCTCGGCGAGGGAAAGAACGACGAGGCCATCGCGATCTTCAAGATGAACGTGCGCGCGTTCCCGAAGTCGGCCAACGTCTACGACAGTCTCGGCGAGGCGCACATGAAAGCCGGTGACAAGGCCGAAGCGATCGCGAACTACAAGCGCTCGCTCGAGCTCGATCCCTCCAACGCGAACGCGGTCGAGATGCTGAGGCAGATCGCGCGCTAGGCGCGCGAAGGGACACGCTGCGCGAGGGGACAGGCTTCGCCAGGGGACACGCTTTGCGAGGGGACGGGGCGCGGCGTTAGGTGGCGTCGCGGTCGTGGATGTGGGCTGGGGGGTGCGTGGCTTCGATGGCGGTGAAGGGTTCGAGGATGCGGTAGGTGTGGGTGGAGCCTTTGGGGACTACCCAGGAGTTGCCGGGCTCGAGGAGGACGGTTTGGCCTTCGATGCGGAGTTCGGCGCGGCCGGCTAGGACGTAGCCGACGGTTTCGTAGTCTCTTGCGATTTCGGGCTTCGGCTCGCCCGGCTCGATCGATTCCCAGAGGCGCATTGCGATCCCTACGCCCGAGGCGAGGTACTTCTGTCCCATCTCGCCGTAGGGCGAGTTGGTCGAGTCGATCTTGGTGACGGTCGTGTCCGACATGGTTCGTGGTCCTCGTGTGTGGCCGAACACGCATCAAGCACAATGCCGACGCGCACTAGCGCCGGCGGCCGTGCGTCAGCATTTGTGCGGGATGTCCCTTTCCCGCCTTTCCCGCATCATTCACGCCTACGTACGGTCCCGATGAAACGAGTCTCCCTGCTCCGGTCGCGTTTGCTGGTGTCGCTTCTGCTCCAGTCGCTTCTGCTCCTGGCCGTCGCGCCCGCGTTTGCGCAGGTCGACACCGTGGACGCGCCCGCTCCGCCGCAGGGCGATCCGCGCGTGCGCGCGGTGCTCGACGAACTCGGCTATGAGTACGAGGTCGACGCCGATGGCGACTATCGCGCGGTCTTCGAGTTCGAGGGAGAGCGCCGCAGCCAGGTGGTGTACGTGAACTCGCAGACGGCGACGTACGACAGTCTCGAGATCCGCGAGGTGTGGTCGCCCGCGATCGAGTCGAAGGGACCGCTGACGCCGAAGATCGCCAACCGCCTGCTCAGCGCGAGCTTCGACGCCCCGTTCGGCGCATGGCAGTGCCTGAAGCAGGCCAACGGCCGCATCCTCGCCGTGTTCGCCGTGAAGCTCGGCGCCGATGCCGACGCCGCGATGATCCGCAAGGCGATCAAGGCCGTGATCTCGCATGCCGACGAGATGGAGAAGGAGCTCTCGAAGAAGGACACGTACTAGCCGGCAATACCGGCGCATCTGGCCCGTTTACCAGAGACTATGAAGATCGGCAACGTCGAAGTCACGAAGGGATTGCTGCTGGCACCGATGGAGGATGTCACCGATCCGCCATTCCGTCGCATCTGCAAACGGATGGGGGTCGACATCGTGTACACGGAGTTCATCTCGAGCGAGGGTCTCATCCGAGACGCGAAGCGCTCGATGAAGAAGCTCACGCTCTACGATGACGAGCGCCCGGCGTCGATCCAGATCTTCGGCGCCCGCGAGGAGGCCATGGCCGAGTCCGCGCGGATCGCCGAGGAGGCGGGTCCGGACTTCATCGACATCAACTGCGGCTGCTGGGTCAAGAACGTCGTCGCGCGCAACGCCGGGGCCGGACTGCTGCGCGATCTGCCGGGCATGCGCTCGGTCGTCAAGAGCGTCGTCGACAACACGTCGCTGCCGGTGACCGTCAAGACGCGACTCGGCTGGGATCGCAGCTCGATCGTCATCCGCGAGGCCGCGCAGATGCTCGAGGACGTCGGCATCCAGGCGCTGGCGATCCACTGCCGTACGCGCGATCAGGGCCATGAGGGCATCGCCTCGTGGGAGTACATCGAGCAGGTCAAGCGACTCGTCTCGATCCCGGTCATCCTCAACGGCGACGTCAAGACGCCCGAGGATGTCAAGCGCGCCTTCGACGCCGGCGCCGACGCCGTCATGATCGGCCGCGCCGCGATCGCTAACCCATGGATCTTCCGGCACGCGAAGCACTACATGGCCACCGGCGAGCACATGGCGCCGCCGACGCTCGAGGAGCGCATCGCCGTCGCGCTCGATCACCTCGCGATGTCGATCGAGTACAAGGATGACCGCTACGGCATCCTCGAGTTCCGCAAGCACTGGGGCGGTTACCTCCACGGCATGCCCCTGGCCTCGACCGTCCGCAAGGAGCTCGTCGTGCTCGACGAGTTCGATCAGATCAAGGCCCGCCTCGAGCGCTACCGCGAGGAGGTCGACGAGTTCGTCCGACGCCAGGCCGAGTGGCGCGAGGGCGAGACCGCTGCCGCAGCGTAGACCGCGCGTCATCGGCACGAACTGAGTCCCGGCGCGCGCGCCTCGACGCGACCGACCGACGAGACAATCGAAGGGCACGATCATCAATGCTGGTCGTGCCCTTTTTCGTGTGTGCTAGGCGCGTGTCGATCGACGATCAGACCCCTCGTGCCTCTGGCTCCCAGATGAACTTGTGCATCTGCAGTTGGAATCGCACGTCGAGGCCATCCTCCAGAATCCGCTCGACCAGGGCGACGGGCTCGATGGCGCCGAAGACCGGCGATACCAGCACCGCCGCGACGCGCGCGGGCAGGGCGTGCTCGCGGACGATGTCGCGCATCCACTCGTAATCCTCGATCGAGCCGCAGACGAACTTCACTTCGTCGAGCGTCGTGAGGTGCTCGATGTTCTGCATGCGGTTGCGCTTGAGCATGCCCGACGACGGCGTCTTCAGATCGACGATTCGAATGACGCGGGGATCACACGTCGCGATGTCGACGTGACCTCCGGTTTCCACCGCCACCGTGTATCCCGCATCGAGCAGCTCGCGCATGAGCACGTTCGCCTCGGGCTGCTCGAGCGGCTCGCCGCCGGTGAATTCAACGAAGCGCGTCGGGTACCGGTCGATCGCCTCGGTGATCTCCTCGAAGCTCCTCCACTCGCCTCCCTCCCGATGATCGATCGCATAGAGCGTGTCGCAGTAGCTGCAGCGCAGGCCGCAGCCGTGCAGGCGTACGAAGACGCAGGGCATCCCGGCGCGGGTGCCCTCGCCCTGGATCGAGAAGAAGATCTCGTTGAGCTTGAGATGTCGAGGCGCGATCGGCTGAATCATATCGGGATGGACGATCGTCCCGCGCCCGCAGTGCCGGATCGCGGTCGACGTCGCGGAGTCTAGCGCGACGCGACGGTCGCGCGCTTCTTCATGCCGAGCTCGCGGACGTAGCGGGCGAGCGGCGCGTATTCGTTCTCGGCGATCACGCCCTCCCACGTCGGCATCTTCGTGCCGGGCTGGATCGCCGACGGGTTGCGGATCCACGCGATGAGGGCCTCGTCGCTCGGGTACTTCGTGTGCGCGTCGCGCAGGTCGCAGTTGCCCTTGCCGTCGTCGCCGTGGCAGGCGTAGCAGGCGTACTTGCGATAGATGTCGTGACCGTTCAGGTCCGACGCGGTCGCCTTCATCGCGCTGTAGCGCTCATCGCGCTCGACGCGATACGCGATCGCGGGGACCGTCCGCAGGTACGCGTAGACCGCGCCGATCTCCTGCTCGGTGAGATCGGTGTAGCGGCTCATCGGGTAACGCAGCGGAGTATTGTCGGGACGGAAACCGTCGCGCACCGCGCGGATAAACTGCTGCTCGGTCCACGCGCCGATGCCGGTCTCCTTGTCGGGCGTGATGTTCGACGTGTGAATCACGGTGCCCGTGAGATCGGGCATCGCGTTGCCGCCGCCGAAGAAGCGCTCCGAGCGCTCCGGCACGTCGGTATCCATCGTCTTGAAGTCCGCGGAGTGACAGGTGAAGCAGTCGGCGACGCCGGTTGCGATGTAGCGACCGTACGCGACGCGGTCGTTGATGTCGGGCGTCGGGATGGGCTTGTCCGGCATCTCCTTCGGAAGGAACGCGAAGTGCGCGAGGGCCTTCGCCAGGAACGACCACTCCGATTCCTTGCTGGCGACGGGCGTCGCGGCGAGTCGCGCATCATCAGAGCGCAGCCACGCGATGATCGAGTACATGTCCTCGTCGGACATGCGGGGGAATCCCCCCATCACCGGGTTGAAGTTCCCCGCGCGCGCGATGCCGGTGCGCAGGAAGAACACGAGCTCGCCGTCGGTCCAAGCGCCGATGCCGTGCGTCGGATCATGCGTGATGTTCTTGCTGTAGACCGTGCCGAACTCCTTCGGCATATCCGACATGTGCTTGCCGATGAGCTTGCCGCTGGAAAGCTCGGTGTGGCAGTCGGCGCACAGCGTGTTGCCGAGCCGGCGGCCGCGCTCGACGCGCTCCGGCGTGTAGTCGATCGTCACGGCGAGCTTCTTCGGCTCGTAGCTCGGGATGCCGCGCAGTTGGATGAACAGCGCGGCGATGCCGACGAGCACGACGATCGACCCGATGACGATGCCGAGAATCTTGAAGAACTTCTTCATGGTGGGAGCCCGGACAGGAGTGGGACAGACGGGAAGGGGAGGGGGGTGGGAAAATACGACGGAATGCGTTCCACCAAAACGGGGCGGGGTCGTCATCCTCGTGAAGGGCAGCGGAGCGGGGATCAGTCTTCGGCGGTAGCCGTGCCGGACGGTACCGCTACCGCGGAAGACGGATCCCCGACTCGCTTCGCTCATCGAGGATGACGAGGTCGCGGCCGATCAGGGTGAGGGGCCTGGTCCGGTGGGCGCCGTCGACTCAGAACTGCTCGAGCACGCGCACGTCGTTGTCGAAGAGCAGGCGGATGTCGTCGATGCCGGTCTTGAGCATGAGGGTGCGCTCGATGCCGAAGCCGAAGGCGAAGCCGGAGTAGACTTCCGGGTCGATGCCGCAGTTGCTCAGGACGTTGGGATGGACCATTCCGCAGCCACCGATCTCGAGCCACCCGGAGTACTTGCAGATGCGACAGCCCTTGCCTTCGCAGAGAAAGCACGTGATGTCCATCTCGCCCGAGGGCTCGGTGAACGGGAAGTACGACGGACGGAAGCGCGTCTTGACGTCGGCCGAGTAGTAGGCGCGGGCGAACTCGAGGATCGTGCCCTTGAGCTGCGCCATCGTGACGCCCTTGTCGACGTAAAGTCCCTCGACCTGGTAGAACTCCGCGAGCGAGCGCGCGGTGACGGCCTCGTTGCGGTAGACGCGTCCGGGCATGATCGCGCGGATCGGCGGCTGCGTCGACTGCATCAGGCGGATCTGCACCGACGACGTGTGCGTGCGCAGCAGCACGTCGTCGCGGTCGCCGGCCTTGACGAAGAACGTGTCCTGCATGTCGCGAGCCGGATGCTCGGGCGCGAAGTTGAGCGCGCCGAAATTGTGGAAGTCGTCCTCGACCTCGGGACCCTGCGCGACGGAGAAGCCCATGCCGCGGAAGATCTCCTCGATGCGTGCCTTGGCGCGCATCAGCGGGTGCTCGTGTCCGGTCGCGAGCCGGCGTCCCGGCATGGTGATGTCGGGTCCGGCGGCCTTCTTCGCATCGGAGGAGAACCGCTCGCGCGCCTGGCTCTCGGCCGTCTCTGCGAGTGTGCGCAGCTCGTTGAGAGCCAGACCGACCTCGCGCTTCTGCTCCTTCGGCACCTCGCGCAGACGATCCATCAGACCGGCGATCGTCCCCTTGCGCACCAGATGCTTCAGCCGAAACGCCTCGACGGCCTCGAGCGAATCGATGGCGGCGATGTCGGATTCGACGGTGGTGCGGAGGAGGGTGATGGCGTCTAGCATAAGGTCAGATGTCAGAAGTCAGATGTCAGGGGGTCAGATGTCAGATGTCAGAAGTCAAATGTCACAAGGCAAGAGGAGGCGCGGCGATATGGGTTGGTCTGTGCGCCGGGGTCGGTGTCAAAGGTACGAGCGGCGGCATTCTGCGCCAACGCTACGAGGCATACGACGCGTGCGCTCCTGAGGAGGACGCGTGCCGTGAGACGTCCACCGCTGCCAATGGACGCCTTCGGCATGTGACATCTAACATCTGACCTCTAACATCTAACACCCCGAAACAGCAACGCCCCCGCGAAAACGGAGGCGTCTGCTGTTACCGTGTTGAAGTCGTCCTAGCTGTTGACGTGCTTGACGATCGACGTGAAGACGGCCGGCTCGTTCATCGCGATGTCGGCGAGCACCTTGCGGTTGATGCCGAGGCCCTTCTTGTTGAGTCCGTCGATCAAGCGGCTGTAGGTCGTGCCGTTGAGACGCGCGGCGGCGTTGATGCGCACGATCCAGAGGCTGCGGAAGTTCCGCTTCTTCAGCCGGCGATCGCGGAACGCATGCGTGAGACCTTTCTCGACATGGTTCTTTGCGATCGTCCAGACGTTGGAGCGAAGTCCCCAGTAGCCCTTGGCGAGCTGCAGTGTGCGCCGGCGGCGATTGCGCGAGGCGACCTTGTTTTTAGCGCGTGGCATTGGAATCCTTTAACAGATTTTTCGAGAGTTGGTATGCGCAGGCGAGTATCTGTACGGCCGTGGCCGTCGCCCCCTCCCGTGTGACCGGGATTGCGTGCGCCCGCTGTGAAGGGCACTACGCCATGCGCGTTATCGGGCGCTGGTATCTCAACGATTCGCATGCGCGGCGGCCATGCCGCGCTCTGTCGTGCGCGTTCGGCGCACGGCGCTTCGCGCGACCGCGCTTAGCGCATTCCGAGACAGTGCTTGATGCGCTTCTCGTCGGCGGAGTTGACGAGCTGGGCCTTGCGCAGCTTGCGCAGACGCTTCGGCGCCTTGCTCGTCAGGATGTGGCTGCGATTGGCGCTCTCACGCTTGAGCTTTCCGGACGCGGTCACCTTGAACCGCTTGGCCGCGCCCTTGACGGTCTTCATCTTCGGCATTAATGACTCCAACGGTAACGGTAGTGGACGTGATCCACGGGTCCTGTATACGACAAGAAGGAGGATCAGACCTTCTTCTTTTTCTCCGGTGAGACGATCAGGGACATGTTGCGCCCTTCCATCGTGATCCCCTGGTCGACCTTCGCCTCCTCGGCGAGCGATTCGATGATTCCCGACAGGAGCTCGCGACCGATCTCCTGACGAGTGATCTCGCGTCCCTTGAAGACCACGGTGAACTTCACCTTGTGCCCCTCCTTGAGGAACTCACGCGCGTGGCGGAGCTTGAAGTCGACGTCGTGGGTGTCGGTACGCGGATGCAGTCGCACCTCCTTGAGCACCTGCGCATGCTGGTGCTTGCGCTGGGCCTTCTCGTGCTTCTGCTGCTCGTACCGGAACTTTCCGTAGTCGATGATCTTGCAGACCGGCGGGGTCGCCTGCGGTGCGATCTCGACGAGGTCGAGACTGCGCTCGCGGGCGATGCTCTGAGCCTCGCGCGGCGACATGATCCCAAGCTGCTGTCCCTCCTCGTCGACAACGCGCACCTGGGGGGCGCGAATGTCGTCATTCATGCGAGGACCCCGCGGTCGCGGCGGGGTGTTGTGACGATCTCTGAGTATGGCTCTACCTTTCGGTTGTGTTTGAAGAGTCCACCGGAAAACCAACAAAATTAGAACATCCAGGCATTCCGGCAACGCCAAGAGTTGTCGCAATTTATCGCCATCCAGATCCCGGAGGCGAACGAAATGCGCCGCCGTACCTTCGCCCCATGACCCAGCGCCTCGAGCTTGCCGCCCCGGCCAAGATCAACCTCGGCCTCGAGATCCTCCGCCGACGCCCCGACGGCTTCCACGATCTCAACACCCTCTTCGCGACCCTCGACTTCGGTGACACGATCGTCCTCGAGTCTCAGGGTGATCGCGCGATCACCTGTCACGTCCTCGGAGCCGAGCTCGCGGCGGACGATTCGAACCTCGCCGTCCGCGCCGCGCGGGCTCTGCAGAGGCAATTCGCGGACGCCGGAGGGCTCGCCATCACGATCGACAAGCGAATTCCGATGGGCGCGGGTCTCGGAGGCGGCAGCAGCGATGCGGCGGCGGTGCTCATGGGAGCACCTCTGGTCTGGGGGATCGACGTCGGGGCTCCCCTTCTGCGCGGGCTCGCTCTGGCGCTCGGCAGCGACGTTCCCTTCTTCCTGATGGGCGGCGTGGCGCTCGCAGGGTCGCGCGGCGAGCGACTCGAGCGGGTCGACATCGACCTGCCGTGGCATGTTCTCCTGGTCAATCCGGGCATCCACGTCGCGACGCCGGCCGCGTTCGCGTCGGTCGGCCGGACTGGCGAGCGGACTGCGAGCGATCTCAGGGCGGCGCTCAGCGCCGGCCTGGCCGATCGGACGACGCTGCGTGCGGGTCTCGTGAACGACTTCGAGGAGGCGGTCGTCGCCATGTACCCCGAGCTGGGGCACATCAAGCGCCATCTGTACGAGGCGGGAGCGTTCTTCGCGCTGATGTCCGGCAGCGGCTCGACGATGTTCGGGCTCTTCGAGACGCGAGAGGACGCCGAGCGGGCGGGCACGCACTTCGCGCGCTACTGGACGAAGGTCGCGGCCTTCGGCGCCGCTCACTCCTCCGCGAGCATCGCCTCGAGCATCGATCGCTCCGAGTAGCGCGCCTCGCGGGGGGCGCGCAGCCGGCCGGTGCGTGGCGCGATCGCCGGCTGCGGAAGCGTGATCAACGGCAGCGTCCGGTTCGCGGCGTGCAGGCGATCGACGCGGCCGACGGCGATGCGGCCGCCGAAGGGGCGGCCCGGGCGGATCGCCACCGGCTTCGCCAGCGACGTGTCGGCGGCGCGATGCTCGAGCACCGCCGTCATGCGCGCCTCGAGCAGCTGCTGATTCACACCATCCATGATGATCAGATCCCCTCGTGTCGTGTCGCCGAAGCGGACGATCCGCGCCGGCGACCCGCTGTGCACCCAGACGACGGTGCCGCGCGGCGCGCTCGGGAAGATCTTCGCGCCGGTCTCGTTCGCGATCCGCACGCATCCGTGCGACGACACGCGCCGGCCGAGGTACCGATAGTACGAGCGGCCCTGGAGCCCGTGGAAGCCGATCCCGCCATCGAAGGGCATCCAGTAGTTGAGGTACACCTGGAACTGCTGCGACATGTGCTTGCGTGCCTTCCACTGGATCGCATAGATGCCTTCACGGGTCGCGATGCCGTCCTTGATCCGCGGATCGCCCGTGGAGCAACTGTAGCGCGCGACGCGGCCCGAGCGGAAGTGCTGGTAGATCATCTGCTCGTTGAGCCGGACTTCGAGGAACGTCGAGTCGAGCACGAGCACGGTGTCGCGCAGCAGTCCGAACGACGGCTCGTAGCGGGCCGGGAGCACCGTCGCGGTCTGCTGCGCCGTCGCCGCCACGGCGACGACGAACAGCAGGCTTACCGTCAGCGGAAGCATCGGAAGGCGCAGGTTCATGGAGCTTCGGGGTAGGACAAAGAGTTACGTCGAACGGCGGGTGCGCATGCCCGGAGGGACCACTAGCGCGCAAGCTCATGCGTCATTTCAAGAGTCCGCTCGAGCCGCAGGCTGTAACCACGCCGGGAACCGGGGGTAGTTACGGATGGGCAGACGGTCCGGCAGGACCGAGTCGAACGGGCACACATCAGCGGCGCAAGCGAGGGGGGAGACGATCTCCCGTCGCGCATAGTTTTCGAAGCCCGCAGACCGGTTCCACCGCAGCCTTCCACGGCGTTCATGCCTCCCCGTCGGCCCCTTCCGGCAACCCGATTCAGCGGGCACCGTGAATGGCGTACGTGCACGGAGCGTGACGACACGTCACGAACGAGGGTCGGTCGGTGCTGTCATCGCCTCGTCACCATTTGAGTATTAAACTTCTCCCCTCTTGACTTGCTCTTTGGATTACAGCGGTGTAAGTATTTGGTGTGACAAGGATCTGGCCCGCATGAGGAGCAGCGGGAGAGCGATTCGAAGGATGAAATGCCGGCGCCTCCGGCTGGCACGCAATTGGAAACATCCCTCCCCGAAGACGGTTGAAAAGTGAAAGGCGAAGCGGACTGAGGGAGACGACCTCGAGCAGCCGTGTCCAGGCGCGAGGTGTCATGCGAATCAGGAACAGAGCAGATGTGAGGTAGGTCGCCATGCAGTACACATACAAGTATCCGAACAGGCTCCAGAGCATCAGCGGCCGTCGCTACGGTCGGATCAGCGTTGCGGAGGACCATCTGTCCCAGACGCACGAGGAGCTGATGAGCCGTTTGGGTGCGCCGGACAAGACCATCGCCGTTCAGGTCGAGGTCAATGCGACGAAGGAGAAGGTTTGGGAGATCGCCGCAGGGTCGATTTCGAGATTCTTCTCGCACCATCCGGTGTTCGCCGGTCTGACGCAGTTGAATTCACTCGGCTCCGACGAGGGTGGCCGCTTCATCGTCCATCGGGCGATCAACGGCTGCATCTTCGATCGCATCGGTGAGATTCTCGTGAGCATGCCGTTGTCGCAGTACACGGTGAGCGACGTCGAGATCGCCGACACCAGCGTCAGCGGATTTTTCCCGTCGCTGTACACGATGCGGCTCGAGGATCACCCGGAGGATTCGAGCAAGACGATCGTACTGCTCACCTACACGATGCTCGGCGTCGCGCACCCGTGGGCCCTCGGCGTCCTGGCGTATCAGGCGAACAGCATCAAGTATCACGCGGAGCAGGGAGACTCGGAGCAGTAACGACTGCTACGCTCACTGCCACGCGACGGAGCACAGCGCACGGCCCGTCCCGATTCCGGGGCGGGCCGTTGCCGTTGAAGGCGTGATCGGAGACGCAAGGAGGCTACAGTGGGAACGGCCGGATTACGGCGACACCGGTGAGGCGATCTCGAGCGACGATGAAGTACAGTCCCGCAGGCGGCGCGTCGACAAAGAAACTACGTCGCTCAGTGACCGTCCCGAGATGCGATGCTTCGCCGCGCGCGTTGTAGAGAATCAGGTCGATCGCGTGATTGGTCGCCGGCTCAACCCGAACGTCGATCAGTCCTTCGCCCGCACGGAGCACGGTGAGCACGGCCGGTTCTGCCACCGATGACCCGGGCAACGCGACGCCGCTGTACGGAGCACCAACGATCGCCGCCGAGATGACGACGGACACGGGGCTGCCGACGTCGTCGAAACTGGCATGCACTTCATGCCGGTAGAGGCCGTTGCCACTGTCCGCGACGAAGCGCATCGCGATCGTCAGTGAATCACCCGGCGCAAGCGTCTTGGTCCCGAGACCGGACGAATACGAGATCAGGGACGTGTTGCTCTTGATGAGCGCGACCGTCACCTCATGGGAAATCGAGTCGATGTTGCGAACGAACGTCACTACCGTGTCGCGCTTCTCCTTCCAGGGGACCTGGCCAAAACCGAACTCGAAGATGTCGCGGACAACCGGCCTCCGAGCGGCGATAGCGGTCGCCGTCCGGGTGGTGGTGATTCCATCCGCGATCGCGGTGGCCGCGCATTGATGGAATCCGGAACGGATCGGGCGGAAGTGGATCTCGACGTCGGACCGCCCGGGACGAATCATCTTCGGAGGCGCCGTGAACATCGTGAATGACGTCGAATCGGGGCCGCCGAGCCACATGGAATCGAGCGGGATGTCGATTGACTCGCGGCTGGTGAAGCCGAATCCTCCAGTCATCAGTCCCCCGACCAGAACCCGGCCGAACGAGCTGTCGCTGAACGATACTTCAATTCGAGCAGGCTCTCGCTGCCACCGTGGGCCGATGACGGTGTCGAGTCGCTCTTCGAGTCGGAACACGCGGATCGTTCCATTCGGATCGATGGCGGCCACGTGCGTGTCGTCCGGTGAAAGCGCTACGGCGCGCCACGCCGCTGCGGCTCCCCAGGCTCCGAGCTGCTCACCGCTATGACTGTCCCAGAGCGTGATATCACCCCGAGTGAGCGTCGGGGTGGCGATGCGGGAGCCATCGGCTGAGAACGATGCGTCCAAGGCGCCGGCTCCAGGAGCATTGAACAAATACCGCCCGCTCGCAAGCTCCCAGACGCTGAGTGTGCCGTTTCCGGTCGCTGCGGCGATGAGCGCGCCGTCCGGGCTGAACTCGACGCCGTAGATCAGCCGCGCCCAGTGCGGGTAGAAGCCGCGCAGCAGCCGACCGGACTCGACCGACCACAGGAGTACCCCTGCACCGTCGATGCTTGCGGCAAGGCGTCCGTCGGGGCTGAGTACGAGTTCGGCGGGCACGCGCAGCGAGTCTCCAAGAACCGCAACGACGCTGGTGTCGGCGCGGCGAAGGACGCGGTTACGCACGGCGAGAAGACTGCCGTCGGCCGACATGTCGACAATCGCCGCAGTGTCCGACCAGAGGCGCGCGCCCGTCGTCATATCGAACAACGCGCTTACACGGCGGGGCCAGACCGCAGCGCTCGCCAGGAGCATAAGGCCGTCGGCCGAGAACCGCACGCGCGTGTACTGAGCGTTGCCCGAGTCTGCCAGGGCGAACGTGCGAACGGCGCTGCGGCTCGCCACATCCCAGACGCGCACCGACCCGTCGCACGCGACCACGGCAACGAGGGTCCCATCGGGTGAGTAGGTGATATCGCTGAAGCCATACCAGCACAACCCGGTTGGGCCTAGCTGGATCCAGCTCGTGTCCTGCCGTGTGCGGATCGCCTGCAGCTCGTATGTGCCCGGGCTCAGAGGATGCGCTGCGACGAAGACCGACGAGTCCTTGACGAAGTGCCGAAGCGGCATCCACCCGCCGCCGTCGCGTCGCATTTCGATCCGTACGAGGTGATTCTCGACGTTGCCGCTCCAACCGATCGGAATGCTGTCGGAAGGGTAAAACGAGGACCCGGCGACCGGCGCCGTCAAATGGAACGTCGTCTGTGCCGCAAGCGGTGATGATGCGGCGGCCATGGCCATAGCCGCCGCCAGGACGGGGAATCGACCCAACGAGAGTCGGAGGCGAGATGCTGGGGGAACGCGCATGGGGTAACTCCGGCAGTGCACGTACTTGAAGCCGGGCGGGGGACCGTATCGGCCTGTGCGGCCCGGCGCATTCAAAGCTACGCTTTGTTCGTATGCGCGGTCGCGCCGACATCGGCGCCGCTCACCGATCGTCAAATCATCCTCCGGCCCGCGTTGCGTATGTTAGGGGGATTGCCCGTTCACGGCCGGCGACATCCGACGGTCGTGGAGCGTTCTCTCCCCAGGTCAACACGACTCCGCCGAACCACATATGAGCCTCTTCAACAACACCCCCGCAGCGATCACCGAGGAGCTGGTACGCACCGCTCTGTCGACGATCAACGATCCGGACCTGCGCCGCGACATCGTCACGCTCGGCTTCGTCAAGAGCATCGTGATCGACGGGACGAGCGTCGCCGTGTCGATCCAGCTGACGACGCCGGCCTGTCCGGTGAAGGACCAGATGCAGGCCGAGGCCGAGAACGCGCTGCGCGCGATCGGCGCGACCGACGTGAAGGTCGAGATGACCTCGAACGTCGTCGCCGGCCCGGGCCAGCGTCACAACGCGATGCTGCCCGGCGTGCGCAACACGATCGCGGTTGCTTCGGGCAAGGGCGGTGTCGGCAAGTCGAGCGTCGCGGTCAACCTCGCGGTCTCGCTCGCGCAGGAGGGCAGCCGCGTCGGACTGATCGACGCCGACATCTACGGACCGTCGGCGCCGCTGATGTTCGGACTCGACGGGCAGCGGCCGCGGCTCTTCGAGAACGAGAAGGGTGAGCGCAAGTTCGAGCCCCTCGTTGCCTACGGCGTGAAGGTGATGTCGATCGGATTCCTGATCGATCCGGACCAGGCCGTGATCTGGCGCGGGCCGATGGCGTCCGGGGCGCTCAAGCAGTTCATCACCGACGTCGACTGGGGCGAGCTCGACTACCTGATCTTCGACATGCCGCCGGGCACCGGCGACATCCAGTTGACGCTGACGCAGAGCCTGCCGCTGACCGGCGCGGTGATCGTCACGACGCCGCAGGACATCGCCCTGGCGGATGCGCGCAAGGGACTCAAGATGTTCGAGCGCGTCAACGTCCCGCTGCTCGGCATCATCGAGAACATGAGCTTCTTCATCGCGCCGGACACTGGCAAGCGCTACGACATCTTCTCGAGCGGCGGCGGCGAGAAGGCGGCCGCCGAGCTCGGCGTGCCGTTCCTCGGCGCGATTCCGCTGTTGATCGGCATCCGCGAGGGAAGCGACGAGGGCGTCCCGTTCGTCATCCGCGACGCCGAGAGCGAGCCGGCCGAGCACATCCGCCGGATCGCACGCGACCTGGCCGCGCAGGTCTCGATCCACAACTTCGACAAGGCCGAGCCGATGACGATCACACTCGGAGCGAGCTAGCAGGTGGCCGAGCAGGGCTCGCTCTCGCTCGCCGACATCGAGGCGCGCATCCGCGCCGCGATCGTCGAGATCCGGCACTACCTGCAGCAGGATGGTGGGGACCTGGAGTTCGTGCGCTTCGAGCTCGAGACCCGAACCTGCGAAGTGCGGATGATCGGCTCCTGCGAGCACTGCGCCCTCGCCCCGCTGACGCTGCGTGCCGGCGTCGAAAAAGCCCTGATCTACCGCGTCCCGGAGATCAGGCGCGTCGAGCGCGTGAAGTAGTCGACGCGAAATCGTCACCGGGCGCCGGGATCGCCCGCGACGTACCGCCATTCGTGCTCGACGCCCCTGGAGATGCCGATGCGGGGCGTGCGGCGCACGAGCGCATCGGGAACCGTTTCGCCGGCCTCGAGCCAGACGCGCGGGTCGCTGAAGAGGTCGGCGTTGTTGTGCTCCGGACCGATCCCGAGCGCGATGACGAGCTTGCCGGGGCCGTTGGCGAGATCACGATCACGGCGCACGCGATCGCCGCGACGCGCGCGCATCGCCTCGATCCCGTCGAGCGGTTCGACCGCTCGGATCAGCACCGCCTCACCCTCCCCTTCGTCACCGCTCACGACGTTGAAGCACCAGTACATCCCGTAGATCAGGTAGACATAGGCATGCCCGCCATGCAGGAACATCGGAGCATTGCGCATGCTCGGCCCGCGATGCGAATGACTCGCCGGATCGCCGACGCCGAGATACGCCTCGGTCTCGACAATGCGACCGGACGTACGGGCGCCGTCACGAACTGTCACGAGCACGCACCCGAGAAGCTCGCGGGCAACCACCCGCGCATCCCTCCGAAAAAAACTCGACGTCAATCGCATAACGATCCCCCCTTGCGCAACCTATCCCCTTGCGCCCAGCCTATCCCCTGGCGCAGCCTGTCCCCTGGCCGCAGGCCTGTCCCCTGGCCGCAGGCCTGTCCCCTGGCCGCAGGCCTGTCCCCTCCCCGCGCAGCGGGGTGTCCCCGGCGCGCAGCGCCTTTACCTTGCGAGGGCTACGGAGCTTGGGTACTTTCGCCTCCTTGCATTTCCCGGACCGTCAAGACATGACGGTCCTGTCCGCCCGGAGTCTATGAAGCATATCCGCAACTTCTGCATCATTGCCCATATCGATCACGGCAAGTCGACACTGGCCGATCGTCTGCTCGAGACGACCGGACGCGTCACCGCCCGTGAGATGACCAATGCCCAGGTGCTTGACGACAACCCGCTCGAACAGGAGCGCGGTATCACCATCAAGCTCCACGCGATTCAGATGGAATATCTCCGGCCGCCGTCGACCGGAGACACGACGCGCTACGAGCTCAACCTGATCGACACGCCGGGACACGTCGACTTCGCCTACGAGGTCTCGCGCTCGCTCGCCGCGTGCGAGGGCGCGTTGCTGATCGTCGACGCCACGCAGGGCGTCGAGGCGCAGACGATCTCGAACCTCTACATGGCGATCGAGGCGGGACTCGAGATCATCCCCGTCATCAACAAGATCGATCTGCCCGCGGCCGCGACGACGCTTCCGGGCGTCAAGCAGCAGGTCATCGACCTGCTCGGGTGCACCGAGGAGGAGATGGTGCTCGCCTCGGCGAAGGAGGGCATCGGCATCGACGAGATCCTCGAGGCGATCGTCGCGCGTGTGCCGTCGCCGCGAGGCAGTGAGGCGGCGCCGCTGCGCGCGCTGATCTTCGACTCGATCTACGACAGCTACCGCGGCGTCATCGGCTACATCCGAGTGCTCGACGGCGAGCTCAAGGTCGGCGAGAAGGTCCGGTTCATGCACTCCGGCAAGGACTTCATCATCGACGAGGCGGGCATCCTGCACATGAGCCGCCAGAAGAAGACGGTGCTGAAGACCGGACAGGTCGGCTACTTCACCGCGGCGGTCAAGGAGGTCAAGGACATGAAGGTCGGCGACACCGTCACGCTCACGCGTGGCGGAGCGACCGAGCCGATCCCGGGCTTCCGCGAGGTCAAGCCGATGGTCTTCGCCGGAATCTATCCGGCGGTCAGCGACGACTACGAGGCCCTGCGCGACGCGCTCGGCAAGCTCTCGCTCAACGACTCGGCGATCTTCTACGAGCCGGAGACCTCGACCGCGCTCGGCTTCGGCTTCCGCTGCGGCTTCCTCGGCATGCTGCACATGGAGATCGTCCAGGAGCGACTCGAGCGCGAGTTCAACCAGACCATCGTCACGACGATCCCCAACGTCGAGTACATCGTCACCAAGACCAGCGGCGAGACCGTCAAGGTCGACAACCCCGCGAACATGCCGCCGGTCGGGCTCATCGAGAAGATCGAGGAGCCGTTCATCCGCGCGCAGATGATCTGTCCGGCGGAGTACATCGGGGCGATCACCAAGCTGTGCATGGATCGCCGCGCGGTGTTCGTCAACACGCAGTACCTGTCGCAGAACCGTGTCGACCTGACGTTCGAGCTGCCGCTGGCCGAGGTCATCTTTGATTTCTACGACAAGCTCAAGTCGACCACGCGCGGCTATGCCTCGCTCGACTACGAGCTGATCGGACTGCGCGAGGGCGACCTGGTCAAGCTTGACATCCTCCTGAACGCCGAGATCGTCGACGCGCTCTCGGTGATCATCCATCGCTCGAAGTCCTTCGAGTACGGCAAGAAGCTCACCGCGAAGCTCAAGGAGCTGATCCCGCGGCACATGTTCGAGATCCCGGTGCAGGCCGCGGTCGGCGCCAAGATCATCGCGCGCGACACGATCCGCGCGATGCGCAAGGACGTCACGGCGAAGTGCTACGGTGGCGACATCTCGCGCAAGCGCAAGCTGCTCGAGCGTCAGAAGGAAGGAAAGAAGCGCATGAAGCAGGTCGGCTCCGTCGAGATCCCGCAGGAGGCGTTCCTGGCGGTGCTGTCGATGGATGACTAGAACGCGTATCCTCCACGGATCATGATCACCAAACGCACCGTCGAGACGGCCAGGACGTCGATGTCGTGGCCCTTGCGCCTGGCGATCGCCGGCGGCATCGTCGTTGGTCTCGTCCTGCTCGCGCTCATCGCCGTGGTGCGTACCTACTCGGTGCCGACGAGTGCGATGGCGAACACGATCATGAGCGGCGAGACCGTCGTCGTTCCGCGGTTCGGCGCGACGCCCGAGCGCGGCATGGTGCTGGTCTTCCGCTATCCGGGCGATCGTGACGGGGTCGAGCCGGAGTCCGAACAGTACTGGCTCAAGCGCTGCGTCGCGATCGCCGGCGATGTCGTCGAGATACGAGAGTCGCGCGCGATCGTCAACGGCGTGTCGGAAGTGCCGCCGCCCGGGCTGAAGTTCGAATCGTATCCGGAGATGCCGGACGCCCACCTGCGGACCTTCCCACGGGGTGCAGGCTTCGGCGGTCAAAACTGGGGGCCGCTTCGTATCCCGAAGAAAGGCGATCGTCTCGAGCTCAACGACAGCACAGTGTCGATGTGGGGCGTCTTCATTCGCCGCGAGGGACATGAGATCGAGAGTCGCGACGGCGTCGTGCATGTCGACGGCAGGCCGGCAACGAGCTACACCGTCGAGCGCGACTACTGGTTCGGCCTCGGCGACAATCGCAACAACTCCGAGGACTGTCGCTACTGGGGGGTGATCCCCTACGAGAACACGACGGGGAGTCCGTGGATCGTTCTGTTGTCGGAGCGGCCGGGGCGGGTGTTTGAGAGGGTGCGGTAGTCGGGGGCGGGGCTGTTGTTGGTTTTTTGTTTTTGGTTATTGGTTGTTGGTCGGTGGTCGGTGGTTCCTTGTGTTGGGGTGGCGCAACCCTTTTGTGTTTGGAGCGTTGGCGGGTGATCCGGAACCCCGGCTGCTTTCGAGCGTCGGATCGAGTGTCGAAATCGTTATCGAAGGAGAGAGCATACACGTGAACAAGACCACCGTGGTGAAGCGTTCGGCGAAGAACGATCCCCGCAAGCCGCAGTTCGGCACGAAGACGCGCGGCAGCGAGAAGCAGGAGCCCGAGATGTCCGCCGGGGAGACCCTGGTCTCGTGGGTCAAGACGATCGTCAGCTCGCTGCTCATCGTGATGGTCATCAACGGTCTGCTCATCGCGTCGTTCGTCGTGCCGACCGGCTCGATGGAGAACGAGGTGATGGCCGGGGATTTCCTGTTCGTCAACAAGTTCATCTACGGCGGATCGAGCCCGCAGACGATCCCCTTCTTCAACACTCCGCTGCCGTACTTCCGGCTGCCCGGCCTGCGCGATCCCGCGCGCGGCGACGTGATCGTCTTCATCTACCCGGGCGATCGTGACCAGTCGGAGCCCGTCGATTTTCAATACTACCTCAAGCGCTGTGTCGCGGTTGCCGGCGACACCCTGTCGGTGCGCAACGGCGTCGTGCACATCAACGGCGTCGCGCAGCCGATGCCCGCGAACGTGAAGTTCGAGCCGATCCCGGTTTCGGCCGAGGACCACCTGAAGACCTTCCCGATGAACGCCGCGTTCACGCGCGACAACTGGGGTCCGATGAGGATTCCGAAGGAGGGCGACGTGGTGCCGCTGAACGACTCGACCTTCCAGATGTGGCGGATCTTCGTTCTGCGCGAGGGACATTCGCTCGAGCGCGACGGCGAGGTCGTGTTGCTCGACGGAAAGCCGGCGACGAGCTACACGGTCGGTCGCGACTACGTCTTCGGCATGGGAGACAACCGGAACAATTCCGAGGACAGCCGCTACTGGGGCTTCATCCCGAAGGAGAACGTCGTCGGGACTCCGCTGATGGTCTACTGGTCGTGGGATCCGAACCTTCCATTGAGCATGCTCGGTGACAAGCTCGCCTCGATTCGCTGGGGACGGATTTTCACCGGCGTCGACTGAGTCACGGGCAGCCACGAACGACACCGCCTGATCGTCGTCATAGCGAGGCCCGGCACAACGGCGCCGACGAGGATTCATGGACGTTGCAGAGAGCGGGATGGCACAGAACGACGAGCTGGCGCTGAGCGCCGGTCCGGGCGCCGTTGGCGGCGTCGTCGAGGCCGAGCGCGACCGTCACCGTCTGCGCCGGACCGTCCGCACGACCGTCGCGCTGCTGCTCGTGCTCGCGGTGGTGCGCGTGTTCGTCTTCGAGCCCTACGCGATCCCCACCGGGTCCATGCGCCCGACGATCGTCGAGGGTGACGTGCTGCTCGTCAACAAGCTGCCGTACATCATTCGCACCCTCCGCACGATCCCATTCACCCAGGTACCGCTGCCGCAGCTCGAGTTCCCCGGACTCGGAAGTCTTCAGCGCGGCGACGTCGTCGTGTTCGACTTCCCCGAGGAATCCGGCGACCCCGCCGGCGTCGGCGAGGCATTCGTCAAGCGCGTCGCGGCGCTCGGCGGCGACACCGTGCAGCTCGTCGCGGGCCGCGTCTGCATCAACGGCCGCGAGCTCGCGCCGAGCGGCGCCGCGGCCCACCTCGGCGAGCGCTGCGCTCCGATCGACCAGCGCCGTGCGGCCGAGCTGCTGCGCTATGGCGGCAGTGTCGTCGTGCCGTACCGGGGGCACGTCGTGGCGCTCGACTCCGTCGCCGCGGCTCGCTGGGCATCGCTGATCTACGGCGAGGGATCGACCGTCGAGTACCGCAATCGCATCGTCTTCATCGACGGACTGCCGGCGACCTACTACACCTTCCGCCGCGACTACTTCTTCGCGCTCGGCGACAACTCCGGCGACAGTCACGACAGTCGCTTCTTCGGCTTCGTCCCCGTCGAGAACCTGATCGGCCAGGCTACGATGATCTACTGGTCGCGCGATCCGGGCACGGGGGTACGGTGGGATCGTATCGGACTGACGGTGCGGTAGGAGGGGACACGCTTCGCGAGGGGACAGGCCGGGGGCCAGGGGACACGCCTGTGGCGAGGGGACACGCTTTGCGAGGGGGCTTGGTTTCGGTTTTCGAATCTGGGGTTTTTAATCGCGGGTCATTTTTGTCTGGTCTTTATCTCCATATCCCCTTTTGCGAGCGCAAGTGTGTGTATTGCAGCTTCTATTCGGTCGAGACGCTCGATCAGAAGGAGCGCTTTCTGCGTGCGCTGGTGCGTGAGATCGATATGCGCGCCGATGCGCTTGCCGATGATCCCGATGCGCCCGAGAGGTATTCGACGATCTTCTTTGGCGGAGGCACGCCGTCGATCCTTTCGCCCGAGGAGCTTGAGCGCATTGTCGAGGCACTGCGACGTCGGTTCGTCATCGCTGAGGATGCCGAGTTCACGATGGAGGCGAATCCGGGCGCGCTGACGACGGACTGGCTCGAGGGATACCGCGCGCTCGGTGTCAACCGGATGAGCTTCGGCGTGCAGTCGTTTCACGACGACGAGCTGAAATTCCTCAGCAGGATTCATAGTGCCGACGAGGCGCGCGCGAGCATTCGCGCCGCGCGCGGCGTGCTCGAGAACGTTTCGCTCGATCTCATCTTCGCGCTGCCCGGTCAGAGCGTCGAGCGCTGGCGCGAGAATCTGCGCGAGGCCGTCGCGCTCGAGACCGTGCACGTCAGCGCGTACTCGCTGATCTTCGAGGAGGGCACGCCGCTCAACGCGATGAAGCTCAAGGGCACGGTCCGTCCGGCGCCCGAGGACGATGAGGCGACGATGTATGCGATGACGGTCGAGGCGCTCGGCGCGCACGGCTTCTCGCAGTACGAGGTCAGCAATTACGCGCGGCCCGGGCGCGAGTGCCGGCACAACCTCGGCTACTGGGAGCGTCGCAGCTACATCTCGTTCGGACCGTCGGCCCACGCGATGAAGCGCGGCCACGCCGGCGACGTGCGCTGGGCGAACGTCTCGAACATCGGCGCATACCTCGCCGCGGTCGAGCAGGATCGTCTGCCGGTCGCGACGACCGAGCACGTGACGTCCGAAGTCGCAATGGAGGAGCTCGTGATGCTCGGCCTGCGCAGCAGCGGCATCGACCTGGCGGAGTTCCGGAGACTGACCGGCGAGGACCTCGTCGAGCGCGCGCCGGCGGTGATCGGACGGATGCTCGACGGCGGATACGCGGCGATCTCGCCCGAGCGTCTGGTGCTCAACGCCGAGGGTTATATCTTCGCCGACCGTTTCGCCTTCGAGCTCATCGACGCCGTCGAGCGCGTGACGCCGACGACCGTGGAGCGCCGCGAGATTCCTTCATGAACCTACCGTTGGCTCAGCGAGCGACGGCCGGCGTGACGTCGGTCGTGGCGTTCGTCGTCTACTGCCTCACGCTCCCGCCGAGCGTCACGTTCTGGCGACCCGCCGAGCTCGCCGGCGCGGCCTCGGTGCTCGGTATTCCCGAACCGCCCGCGTCTGCCCTCTGGCTGCTCGCCGCGCGCGTCGCACAGATGATTCTTCCCGGCGATGCCGCCGCTTCCACCGCACTGCTCTCCGCACTCTGCTCGGCTCTGACCGCGGGTCTCGTCGTGCTCATCGTCGCATCGCTCGTGGAGCGTTGGTTCGACGACGAGCGCGCCATCGCGCTTCCTTCGATCGGCGGCGGTCTGGTCGCCGGGCTCTCGTTCGCGTGGGCCGACTCGCAATGGCGGGCCGCGACGGTCGCGTCGACCGAGCCGTTTGCAGTGCTTCTCGTCGCAACCGCGCTGCTGCTGACATTGCACTGGAGCGCGCGCGTGGGCGAGCCGGGTCATGGCCGATGGCTGCTGGCCGCCGCGCTGGCGCTCGGCCTGCTCGCCGGCGTCGATCCGCGGCTGTTGATCGTGACGCCGGCGCTCGGCGCGATCGTCTTCTTCGCCACCGTCCGAGCGACGCCCGGGAGCGTCGTCGCGGGCCTTGCCGTCGCCGTCGTCGGCGGATGGCTCTTCGATCGTCTCGCGACCGCATGGCTGCCGGCGGTGCTCGACGGCTCGAACTGGTTCATGATCCTCGCGGTGCCCGTGCTGCTGGCGGCGATTCTCACGGCCTGGAGCCGCGCCGGCGACGAGGAGAATGGCGCGGTCGGATTCGCCGCCGCCGCCTGTGCGATGGCGCTGCTCGGCGCGACCGTCGTGCTTGTGCTGCCGATCCGCGGTGCGTCGCACCCGCCGACGAGCGCGTGGGCATCGGAGCTCGACGAGCCGCTCGCGCATGCCGTCGGCGTCGATGCGGCGAGCGATGTTCCCTTCTGGCCGCGGCGATGGTCGGTCGATCCGGAGCGCCGACGCTATCAGGACCGCTACGGCGCGTGGTCGCCGGCCGCGCTCGACGATCCGATGGAGGCGAGCGTCGGCGCCGAGTTGCGCTTCCTCTGGCGCTACCAGATCGCGCACATGTACCTGCGCTATCTCCTCTGGAACTATGTCGGCCGCACCGGCGACATGCCCGATGCGCCGCCCGCGTGGTTCAGCGACGAGGCGATACCGCTCGAGGCGCAGCTCTCGCCCGCGCTCGGCGATGTCTTTCCGATCCGGTACTTCGCACTTCCGCTGGCGCTGGCACTCATCGGCCTGGCGATCCACGCGCGACGCGATCCGCGCATGGCCGGCGCGCTCGCGATGCTGTTCGTGCTCGGCGGCATCGGCGTCGTCCTGGCAGTCAGCCTGCAGCAGCCGCAGCCGCGCGATCGCGACGCCCTGTACCTCGTGTCGTTTCTCGCCGTCGCCATCTGGATCGGCATCGCCGCCGCCGGACTCGCGTCGCGCATCCCGCAGGGCGATGACGACGAGGGCGCGATCGACGCGGGCGCAATCGACGCGGGCGCAATTGGCGCGGACGCAACGGGCGCGGGCGCAACGGGCGCGGGCGCAATGAGCGCGGGTGTCGGCGTCGTCGCGATTCTGCTGTGCCTCGCGGCCGGACCCGTCAACATGCTCGTCGGCGGATGGAGCCTTCACGATCGCTCCGCCGCGGTCATCGCCTGGGACTACGCCTACAACCTCCTGCAGAGCTGCGCCCCGAACGCGATCCTGCTGACCGCCGGCGACAACGACACGTTTCCGCTGCTCTACCTGCAGGATGCCGCCGGCGTGCGCCGCGACGTGCATGTCGTCAATCTCCGCATGGCCAACGACCCCGTCTATCTGCGCCGCATCGCGACGCGGCCGCGGTGGACGACTCCGCCGCTCGCGCTTCCGATGACGGACTCGCTGGCGCGCACGGCCGAGGAGATCGACGTCGAGGTCGGGCTCGCCCCAACGATCACCATCGCCGCCGACAGCTCCGCGAGCGCCGACAGCGCGGCGCCGACGATGACATGGGTGCTGCGCGGACCGGCGATCGGCGGCGAAGGCATGCAGATGCTCCGACTGCAGGATCGCGTCATCGTCGACCTGCTTCGCGCGAACCGGTGGCGCCGTCCCGTCTACTTTTCCGCGAGCGTGCCGGCGACAGACCGCGCCGGGCTCGACGAGCATCTCCGTCGCGAGGGCCTTGCGCTGCGCATCCTGCCGACGCGGCAGGATCGCCGTGGCGGCGAGGCGGTCGACACTGCGCTGACGCGCCGCGCGCTCTTCGACGCGATCGCCGACGGCAGCGTCGTCGACACCGTGAACCGGAGCTTCCGGCTGCGCGGGCTCGACCAGGCGGGCGGCTATCTCGATCCGGAGGAGCGGCGGATCGTCTCGGTCTACCGTCACCTCTTCCTGCTGCTCGCCGAGACCGAGGCCGCTGGCGACGATCGCGGCGAGCGGGTCAGGGAGATCCTCGCGGAGCTCGAGCGGAAGATTCCTTCTCGCGTGCATCCGATGCCGTACTGGATGCATGCCGGCATCGCCTCGCTCGCGTGGCGCGCGGGCGACCGCGAGGGCGCGCAGACCGCGGCGCGCCGCGCCGTCGACGAAGTCGATGCGCTGGGACAGGACTGGCGCCGGCATCCTCACGCGCGCGTGTACCACCCGATCCAGGTCAAGGCGCAGATGCTCGCACTGCTCGACGACTACGAGCGCGCGATCGAGACCTACCAGAGCCTGCAGGCGAAGTACCCGAGCGACCCGCACCTTCGAGGCCAGCTCGAGGAGCTCCGCATCGGCCGGCACCTCGCGCGCCGTGATACGGCCGCGGCGCTCGCCGAGATCGACCGCATCGTCGCCGGTTATGCCGGCGCGACCGATCCCGCGCTACTCAACAACAAGGCGGCGTTCGGCGAGCTCGGCGAGGAGCTGCGTGGCCGCGCGCCCGGCGAGGACGGCGATGAACGTCCGTGATCGGATGAGCCGCGCGAACGGGAACGGTCCTTCCTCAGCCCGAAAACGCGTGACCGACTCGCCGGTACGCCCTGATTCCCGATCTTGCAGATTACTCCCAACCGGACGGATTCCCCGAGACAGTGCTTTCGCATGGACCTATCGCTGATCATTCCCGCGTACAACGAATCCGACCGCATCGGCGCGTCGCTCGAGAAATCGCTCGACTGGGCCGCTGGCCAGCCGTTCGACGTCGAGATCCTCGTCGTCGACGACGGATCGCGTGACGCGACCGTCGACGTCGTGCGCGGATATGTCGGCGACGGTCTGCGACTGCTCGCGCAGCCAAGGAACATGGGCAAGGGAGCGGCGGTGCGGCGGGGAATGCTCGAGGCACGAGGGCGCAATCGAATCTTCACCGACGCAGACTTTTCGACGCCGATCACCGAGAGCGTGCGGGTGCTCGCGGAGCTCGAGCGGTTCGACGTCGTCATTGGCAGTCGCGCGCTCGACGCGAGCTTCATCAAGGAGCACCAGCCGTGGTATCGCGAGTCGATGGGCAAGGCGTTCAACCTGCTCGTGCAGGCGGTCGCCGTTCCCGGCATCCACGACACGCAATGCGGCTTCAAGGGATTCCGCGCCGAAGCGGCCGAGGCGATCTTTTCGCGCACGAAGATCGACGGGTTCGGCTTCGACGTCGAAGTGCTCTACATCGCGCGGCGGCTCGGATTCTCGATCAAGGAGATCCCCGTCGAGTGGTACAACGATCCCCGCTCGACGCTCAATCCCGTCAGCGACTCGCTGAAGATGTTCCGCGAGCTGCTGATGGTGCGGTGGCTGCAGCGAGGATTGCCGACCTGAACCTCACCCCCCTAGCCCCCCTCTCCGAATACGGAGAGGGGGGGACCTGACCCCGGCGCCATGGTCGATCGCAGACGCTTCTCCCTCTCCCCCCTCTCCGTATTCGGAGAGGGGGGCCGGGGGGGTGAGGTAGCGCGGGGGTGATGCCCACTGAACCTCCACTCCACTCGCGTGTACTGACCGCAAAAGGGCCCGCTTTTTGCGCCCGGCGTCCGTTGGTGGCCCCCCACCGTCAACGAATCACGAAGAGCGCAATCGACATGGACGAGACGCAGGCCAGGGCCGAGGTTCACCGCACCATCATCGAGCGGTATCCGATGTATCACGAGGATCCCGCGTTCGAGGCGTGGATGTTCGATCGCACCGGGAGCGATGCCGGGAAGATCGCGGAGGTCCTCGACGCGCTTGCCGCGTACGGTTACCTCGACGGCGAGGGGATGGTCACCGGCAACTACGCCGCGATGCCCGATCCTTCGGCGATGACCGACGAGATGCGCGGACGCCTCGACGCGATCGACGGACGCACGCGCGAGCTGCTGCGGATCGCGAGCGTCGAAGGGCCGACCTTCTCCGCCGAGGTGCTCGCGCACATCGACGGCGCCTCCGTCGCCGATGTCGACGCCTCGATTGCGAGGGCGATCGACTCCGGCGTCGTGCAGCGCGACGGTGGGGAGGCGATGTTCATCTCCTCGTCGGCGCGCTACCGATTTCATCCGCAGATCGTGCGCGACATGCTCTACCACGAGCTCCCGGGCGATCGGCGCGCCGAGCTTCATCGGCGAGCGATCGAGTTCCTCAGCGGCGAGCTCGAGCAGACGACAGAGCCAGGCGCCCGTGAGATGATCGGGCAGCTCATCGAGGAGCACAACCGCCACGCGTCGCGGCCGGCGGGATCGGCCGAGTAGTCTCGCGGCGGTCGAGCGATTTCCCGCTTGATGCCTTTGCCCGCCCTTGCGTATCATGCATGTCTGGCAGCTCGCAACCTTCGCCGAGGCTCCCGACGGGGACTCGCGCGAGCGGTCGTGCATGCCCGCAACGCGTGCAATCCCCTTCTTTGCCGACGTCGCCGTGCGTCGCCGGCGTTTTCATTCTCGTTCGGATCACCTTGCTCATGAGAGAGTACAAGCTCGTCAACCGAGTGCTCGCCGCCGTGTCGTTCCTGGCGGCGTTCGTCACCTACACGCTGACGCTGCAGCCGTCGGTCCCGTTCTGGGACTGCGGCGAGTTCTCCGCGGCGGCCGTGTGGCAGCAGGTACCGCATCCTCCGGGTGCACCCCTGTGGCTGATCGTCGGCAAGTGGTTCCACCTGCTTCCGATCGGCGATGAAGGCTGGCGCTTGAACTTCTTCTCGGGTGTCTGCACGGCGATCACGGTGATGCTCGTGTACCTGATCACCGTCCGGTTGATCGAGCGCTGGAGCCGTCCGCGGCCCGAGCGCCCGCTCAAGAGCTACCTCGGCACGTTCGGCGGCGCGCTGATCGCTGCGCTCGCGTTCACGTGGAGCGACACGAACTGGTTCAACGCCGTCGAGTCGGAGGTCTACGCCGCGGGCAACCTGCTGATCGGGCTGATCATCTACTTCATGATGCGCTGGAACGACGAGGCCGAGACGCCGCGTCACGAGCGCTGGCTGCTGCTGATCGCGTACATGCTCGGCCTGGCGATCGGCGTGCACCTGCTGGCGCTGCTGACGGTGCCCGCGATCGCGATGGTCATCTACTTCCGTCGCTTCCAGCCGAAGGCGCCGACGTTCATCGCGCTGATGGCGATCACCGGCGTCGCGTTCTTCCTGATCTACAAGGCGCCGCTGAACTACATCCCGCACCTGCTCGCGACCAACGCCGTCATCGGCGTGCTGATCTTCCTCGGGCTCATCGGTCTGGTCTGGTGGTCGGTCAAGGAGAAGAAGAACATTGTCTACCTGGCGACGATGTCGTTCCTGCTGATCATCCTCGGCTACACCAGCTACACGCAGATTCTCATCCGCTCGAACTCGCATCCGCCGATGAACGAGAACGAGCCGGATACGTTCTCCGAGCTCGTCGACTACCTCGGCCGCACGCAGTACGGCAATCGCGGCGCGTGGCCGCGCCGTCAGGAGACCGACCAGTACTACCGCCAGTACCAGGACAAGTACGGCGAGTGGTTCGCGCCTGTCGGACAGAACGACGACGGCACGTATAAGTACGATCGGATCAACACGTCCGGCGAGCTGAACTTCATGCTGAAGTATCAGATGTCGCACATGTACTTCCGCTACCTCGGCTGGAACTTCATCGGTCGCGTCAGCGACGTGCAGAACGCGGGCGTCGCGCTCGCGGGCGCGTCGAAGGAGGAACAGGCGGAGTTCATCGCCGACTCGGGCTACGACGACGTCTTCCCGATCACGTTCTTCGCGCTCCCGTTCCTGCTCGGCATCATCGGTCTGTTCTATCACTGGAAGCGGGACTGGAAGATGGCGTTCGTGTACACGACGCTGTTCCTGTTCCTCGGCATTTTCCCGACGCTGCAACAGAACCAGCAGCAGCCGCAGCCGCGTGAGCGCGACTACTTCTACGTCGGCTCGTTCATGATCTTCGCGATCTGGATCGGCATCGGCGCGACCGGCATCGCCCAGACCCTGCGCGACCGCCGCCGCCAGGACGAGGCGGCCGAGGCCTCCGACGCCCGCGAAGTCGGCGCCGGAAGCGACAGCGGCTATGGCCTCGCGATGGCCGCGCTCGCGGTCTGCCTGCTCGCCGTCCCGATCAATATGGCCGTCGGCGGATGGCGCGCGCACGACCGATCCGGCAACTGGGTGCCATGGGATTACGCGTACAACATCCTGCAGAGCTGCGAGAAGGACGCGATCCTCTTCACCAACGGCGACAACGACACGTTCCCGCTGTGGTACCTGCAGGACGTCGCCGGCGTGCGCCGCGACGTGCGCGTCGTCAACCTCTCGCTCGGTAATACCCTGTGGTACATCTGGCAGCTCAAGAACGAGGAGCCGTGGGGCGCCAAGAAGGTGCCCATCAGTTTCCCCGACGAGATGCTCAAGGTCAACGAGCGTGATCCGCGCGCGCTCAGCTACGACATCGGCCAGGCGCCGACCGTCGAGCTCGACGTGCCGGCGAACGTCATGAGCTGGGCCACCGCCGGCAAGAATGCCGCGCCGGGCAGGATGAGCTGGACGCTCCGCGGATCGCCCATGGGCGGCGACGGACAGATGCTGATCCGGGTGCAGGACAAGCTCATCCGCAACATCCTCGAGAACAACAAGTGGCAGCGCCCGGTCTACTTCTCGACGACCGTCGGCGGCGATGCCTGGTCGGGTCTCGAGCAGTACTTCCGCAGCGAGGGCATGGCCTTCCGGATCATGCCCGTCAGCCAGGCCGGCCTCGGCCAGATCGAGTCGATCAACGGCGACGTCATGCGCAAGTGCCTGCTCAATCCGCTCAAGGATGACGAGTACTACAAAGAGCCGCACTACGGCTTCAAGTTCAGGAACCTGACCAACCCGTCGGTCTTCTTCATGGAGGACCACCGGCGGATCCCGAACCTGCAGTACCGTCCGATGTACCTCGGCCTCGCGATGCACGCGTTGATGACCGAGAAGAATCCGCAGGCCGCGATCCAGGCCCTCGACGCGCTCGAGAGCACGATCTCGCCGGAGCTCTTCCCGATCGCCTATCCGTACGCCGCGCAGATCGCGCAGCTCTACAAGCAGGCGGGCAACGAAGCCAAGGCGAAGAAGTACGCCGACATGACCCTCGCGGCCGTCGAGCGGATCGGTCCGGACTGGAGCGGCAATCGCTTCGCCCAGAGCTATCCGCCGCCGCAGGTCAAGGCGCAGATGCACACGCTGCTCGGGCAGTACGATCAGGCGATCGCGACGTACCAGCAGCTGCTCACGCAGTACGGCAACGACCCGAACCTGCGCGCCGAGATCGAGAACCTCCGCGTCGAGAAGTTCACCGCCCGCGGTGACACTGCCGGCGCGGCCGCCGAGATCGAGAAGATCATCGCCGAGTACAGCGGTCAGAACGATCCGGGTCTGCTCGCCAACGTCCAGATGCTGCGCCAGCGCCTGGCGCAGCTTCGCGGACAGAGCGCGGCGCCCGAGGACAACACCGCGACGTCCGGCAGCGATTCGGGGAATGCCTCCGGAGCGAACAGCGCCGGGGCGATCCAGGGGAGATGATCATATGAGCGAACGGTCGACGGAGTCTTCGGCGGGAGGAATCGTGATCCGGAGAGGCGCCGCGACCGGCATCGAAGTGCTGCTCATCCAGCAGAGCGGGCACAAGGGCTGGGGATTTCCGAAAGGATGGATCGAGCCCGGCGAGGAGCCGCCCGCGACCGCCGTGCGCGAGGTCGAGGAGGAGTCGGGGATTCGCGCCGAGATCATCGGCGAGCTTCCTCCGACCCGCTACTACTACGTCAACCGGGAGCGCCAGCGCGTCGCCAAGACCGTCCGCTGGTACCTGATGCGCTACGTCGGTGAAGGGGATCAGACCCACGCTCACGAAGTCATCGCCGTCGAGTGGCTTCCGCTCGAGACCGTGCACGTGCGGCTGACCTATGGCAACGACAAGGAGCTCTTCTCGGTGGCGCTTCCGGAGATTCTCCGGCAGATGAAGCCGGGCGGCGGCGAGACGACAGCGATCTGACGGGCCGGCGACCGGCTCGACGAACCAGGGGCATCGCCGGCATTGCCGGCGATGCCCCGTCGGTACGCGCCGAAGTCTTGCCACGGGGACCTTCGATGCGTTAGGTTTGTCCCGGCGCCCGGTTCAGCGGGCACCGGCCCGCGCGCCGCGGACCGCGCGCTCCGATCATCGGGCCGCGAACAACGAGGCCGTCTCCGCATCGACCGGATGCGCCACCGAACCAATCGATCATGCGACGTTCAACCATCGTGACGGTCAGTCTTCTTGCGCTCGGCGGGGTCCTCCTGGCCGAGGCGCCGGGGACCGCGGGCACCGGCGGCGCCGCAACGACCGCCCGGCGGCGTCCTCCCGTCTCGGTCGAGGTCGGCCCGAAGGTGAAGAAGGATTCGGTCGCGCCGGAGATCGTCAAGCTCGAGAGCTACATCGAACTGACCGCGAAATCCCTCGACAAGCGGGTCCAGAGCGCGCTCACGAAGATCGACGGCACGCCGCGGCGGCTGCTTGCGCTGCGCACGTACCTCGGCCGCAAGAGCGTCAAGGGGGTGTGGGCCTGGACGAACAAGGAGATGGCCGCCTACCGGCGCTCGCTCGACTTCCGACTCGCCAACGCCGAGGTCGACAAGGTGGTTGGTCTGTTCCAGCGCACGTATCCCGGATACCAGCTTCGCACGACCAAGCTCGCGCGCAGTCTCGAGGATCAGATCGGGCTCTGGAACAAGACGAAGTCGGTGCAGGTCGCGAGTGCGGCGCTGATGAAGCAGACGCTCAAGGCGATGAAGGCCCCGGCCTACCCCGACACGGCGACTCGCTCGTCGCTGACGAAGTTCCAGACGATGCTGAAGAAGCAGTCGGTCAGGACGGTCCCGACCGTGGCGGTGCCCGGGCTGTCGCACCACGGCCAGTTGCGGGCGTACGACTTCATCATCTGGCAGGCCGACAAGATCATCGCCGGTAGCGACGGCGCGTCGATCCGCAACCAGTGGGTCGGCGGCGGCTGGGGAAACCGGCTGCGCCAGGTCGTCTACAGCGCCAGCAGCAAGTTCGACGGACCGCTGCTGTCCCCGAACGAGCCCTGGCACTACACCTACATCCGCTAGCCCCCTCACTCCTCGTAACTTTTGCCGGTACGCCCGGGAGCGTATATTTGTGTTTCCCCTGAATTGCAGGGGCCGATGAGGCGTGCCGTCACCGACGGCCGGGCACCGGGGCTCGCAATGGCGCGGCCGTGACACTGAGGCGTCGCCAAGTGGTAAGGCAGCGGCCTTTGGAGCCGCCATTCGTAGGTTCGAATCCTACCGCCTCAGCAACCTCCCCGCACGCGAGCGCACTCGCCTGCACGAGCAACCGATTCATGGCGAAGTTCAAGATCGTTTCCGGTCGGTCGAACCCGGAGCTTGCGGCGCGCATCGCCCGGGCGGCCGGAACCGAGCTCGCCCGCGTCGACATCCGCAACTTCTCCGACGGGGAGATGTGGGTCAAGTACGACGAGAACATCCGCGGCGAGGACCTGTTCATCGTGCAGTCGACGCCGCCGCCGGGCGACAACCTGCTCGAGCTGCTGATCCTCATCGACGCGGCGCGGCGCGCCTCGGCCAAGCGGATCACGGCGGTCATCCCGTACTTCGGCTACGCCAGGCAGGATCGCAAGGATCAGCCCCGCGTCGCGATCACCGCGAAGCTCATCGCGAACATGATCGCCGCCGCCGGCGCCGACCGCGTGATCACGATGGACCTGCACGCGCCGCAGATCCAGGGATTCTTCGATCTACCGTTCGATCATCTCTATGCCGCCCCCGTGCTCACGAGACACGTCAAGCGGCTGGAGCTCGACCGGCTGACGGTCTTCTCGCCCGACGTCGGCGGACTGAAGCTCGCGCGCGCCTACGCGAAGCGGCTCGGCGCCGGTCTCGGGTTCATCGACAAGCGTCGTCCGAAGCCGAACGTGGCCGAGGTGATGAACGTCGTCGGTGACGTCAAGGGGTTCAACATCCTGATCCTCGACGACCTCATCGATACCGGCGGTACGTTCACCAACGCCGTCAAGGCGCTCAAGGACAAGGGCGCCGAGCGCATCTACGGCGCGTGTACGCACCCGGTGCTCAGCGGTCGCGCCTACGAGTTGCTCGAGGAGGCGCCGATCGACCAACTGATCGTCTCGGACACGCTTCCGCTGAAGGTCGCGTCGTCGAAGATCATCGTGAAGTCCGTCGCCAAGCTCTTCGCCGAGGCGATCGTGCGCACGAACAGCAACCAGTCGATCTCGAAGCTCTTTGACGTAGCATAGAGTCATCGACGCCGCGCCAGCGGCGGACGGTGCTCTGCGTGACGGGTACGCATCGTGCGTAGCCGTCATCTACTCATTCGTTCACTAATCACGTACTCGTAAGGAACCGAAGCATGAGCGAAATACTTCTCGAAGCCCGTCTGCGGGAGCCCGGGCGCAGTGCCGCGCGTGCACTTCGCCGCCAGGGCGTCGTGCCGGGCATCTACTACTTCCACGGCCAGGACCCGATCGCGCTCGCCGCGACCGAGCTCGCCCTCCGTCCGCTGATCTACACCGCCGAAACGCACATCATCCGCCTTCGCCTCGAGGACGGATCGGAGAAGACGTGCATCCTGAAGGAAGTCACGTTCGACCCGATCACCGATCGCGCGACGCATTTCGACCTGCAGGGCGTCTCCGCCGACGAGCGCGTGCGCGTCGAGGTGCCGATCGCGCTGACCGGCTCGTCGATTGGCGTGCGTGAGGGCGGCGTGCTCGACTTCCACCTGCACAAGGTCGAGATCGAGTGCCTGCCGAAGGACCTTCCGGAGCACATCGACGTCGACATCGCCAGCCTCGCCGTTGGCCAGTCGCTGCACGTCAGCGATCTCGACCAGTCGAAGTACACGATCCTCAGCGCCCAGGACGCGACGATCGTCGCAGTCATCCCGCCGCGCGTCGAGATGGTGGAGGCCACGGCCGCAGCGGCTGTCACCGGCGAGCCCGAGCTGATCTCGAAGGCGAAGGACGAGTAGTGACGCCGGGGACGACATGAAGGTCATTCTCGGACTCGGCAACCCCGGCGACCGGTACGCGACGACGCGGCACAACGTCGGGTGGATGGTGCTCGATGCGATCGCAGAGCAGCTCCGCACCTCGTTCGTTCCCGGAAGGGGCGACTTTTACGAGGCCGTCGGTCGCTGGCGCGGGACGCAGCTTCACCTGGTCAAGCCGACGACCTACATGAACAACAGCGGCACGGCCGCGCGCACCGTGCTCGGCAAGTACGGTGTCGCACCGGCCGACATGCTCGTCGTCGTCGACGAGCTGCAGTTCCCGACCGGGAGAGTGCAGCTCAAGCCGTCGGGCTCATCCGGCGGCCACAACGGCCTCGAGTCGCTGATCGAGCATCTCCGGACCGAGACCTTCCCCCGTCTCCGCTGCGGCATCGGCAACAGCTTCGAACGTGGCAGGATGGCCGACTACGTCCTCTCCCCCTTCGCTCCCGAGGAGCAGGAGGAGCTCGCACGGATGATCGAGTCGGGTCGCGACCTCGCACTGGCGTGGGCAGCGATGGGAACCGCACGGGCGATGAGTCTCTTCAACCGCGCGCAGGCAGCGCGCGATGCGAAGCAGGAGCGATCGGCGACGCAGGCATCGGAGGGACCGACGAAGGGACCCGACGATGCGACGACGACCGGCGGATCGGAGGCGGCCAGGCAGGCCGAATAGTCACGCGGAACCGCGCGCCCGATGGCGCCCGGAAGCACCCGCGGACTCTCGTTTTTTCGTGACGGCGCGCTCTGCGCGGTCACTCTCCTGCTCGCGGACGCGAGCCGCGAGCTAGCGATCTCGACATTCAGACGTTAACCATAGGAGCACTTCAAACAGTGGCAGACAATCGATATCTTGAGGTCACCGTAATCATCAACGGTGCTCTCGAAGAGGATACCATCCAGCAGGTCGTCGACCGGACCGCTGAGTTCATCACGCGCAATGAAGGCACCATCACGGTCGCCGATCATTGGGGTCGCAAGCGTCTCGCCTACCCGATCAACAAGAAGCATACGGGCTACTACGTGCAGTTCGGAGCCGATGCTCCGGCAGCGCTGGCTCCCCAGCTCGAGCGCTTCTTCCATCTTGAGGAGCACATCATCCGGCACCTCATCCTCAGCCTTACCGAGAAGGATCTTCGCACCCGTGACGAGATGCGTGCGCGTCTTGCCGCGGCCGAGGCCGCCGAGGCAGCCGAGGAAGAGGCCGCTGCGGCCGCCGGTGGAGGCGAGCGCCGTGAGCGCTCGCGCGACGACAACTGACACGACCCCCGACGTCACGTCGAGGGTACAGCGCATCCGTAGGTCTTGGTGATGGGAAGTGGCGGTGGAGTTCGCTGATACGATTGAACGGCTACGAAGGCATAACGAACCAACTGTGCTCAAGGAGAACCGCGTATGGCTGAATTGAAGATGCCCGAGCTGAACTCCGTGCTGATCGTCGGGAATCTGACGAAGGATCCGGTGATCCGTCAGACCCGCAACGGCACTCCGGTCGCGAACTTCTCGATTGCCTCGAACCGCAAGTTCCGCAACGGCGACAACCAGTGGCAGGAAGATGTCTGCTACGTCGGTGTCGTCGCCTGGAACCGCCTCGCCGAAAGCTGCGCCGACAAGCTCCGCAAGGGGAGCGCAGTGCTCGTCGAGGGCGAGCTGCAGAGTCGCACGTGGCAGGGAGAGGACGGATCGCCCCGCTCGACCGTCGAGATCAAGGCGCGTCGCATCCAGTTCCTGAACAAGCGCCGCACCAGCGGCAGCGACGAGCTCGCCGAGTCGGTCGACGATCACGATGACGACTTCACAGTCTACGAGTGTGAGGACGAGTCCTTCGCGGTCGGCTCGAACGATGCGGAAGCGATCGGTGATGGATTCTTCTTTCAGAACGACCACCGCGCCGACGGCGCCGGTCGTTAGCCTCCGCGGCGCCCGTCGCGGATTCAGAGAGCAACAGTTGAACGATTAGAGATACGTCAGGACCAATGAAAGTCATTCTCCGTCAGAACTACGAAAACCTCGGTCAGATCGGGGAGGTCGTGGAAGTGAAGGACGGCTACGCCCGCAACTTCCTCATTCCCCGCTCGATCGCCTATCGTGCGACCCCGGGCGCAATGCGCTCGATGGCCGCCGAGAAGGAGCACTACCAGGCGCTCCAGGCGAAAGCCGAGACCGATGCCCGCGCGCAGGCCGAGCAGCTCGAGAGCGTCTCGATCACGATCAAGATGCGCGTCGGCGAAGAGGATCGCCTCTTCGGTTCGGTCACCTCGCAGATGCTCGCCGACGAGCTCTCCCGCCAGGGCTACGAGGTCGATCGCCGCAACATCCAGCTCAACGAGCCCATCAAGAACCTCGGCATGTTCGACGTTCCGGTGAAGCTCCACACGAACGTGACGGCGACCCTCAAGGTGTTCGTCGTCAACCAGGATGCCGACGTGCACTAGCACGGAGCGCGCACGCGTCTGTCGACGGGCGGGAAGAGAGCATCTTCCCGCCCGTTCTGTTGTCGCCATGTTCACGCACACCCGCACCATCGTCGCATGATCGGCTCCATCACGCACGTCACGCTCCTGGTCGACGAGATCGACCGCGCGCTCTCGTTCTACGTCGACGTGCTCGGCTTCGAGAAGCGCGCCGACATCGCGAACCCGAACGGCTTCCGCTACGTCACGATCGCGCCGCCGGGAGCAACGGGCACGGAGATCTGGCTGCTGCCCGCGACCACCGACCAGCAGCACGCGCGCGTCGGCAATCAGACCGACGACGTCACGATGATCGTCTCGACCACCGACTGCCGCGCCGACCACGCCCGCCTCGACGCCGCCGGCGTCGTCTTCCACGGCCCCCCCGAGCCCATGCCCTGGGGACTCGAGACCATCTTCGAAGACCTCTACGGCAACCGCTTCGCCCTCGTCGAGCCCCCAACCCCCACTACGCACAACGCGTAATCACCAAGGC
>DATLHO010000108.1:0-41436 GCA_035539855.1 Kapaibacterium sp. (SeqCode)
GAGCGGAGGTCCGTCGTGCGAGCCGCGCCGCTGCGACCATTGCTCGCCGTCGACCGAGGAGAGCGCGACCCATTCGCGATGTCCGGCCGAGAAGCTCGTGACGAGCGCGCGATAGCCCAGATCGGTGAGCGTGAATCCCGCCGGGTAAACGAAGCTCTCGGGCGAGGTATAGGTCCGCCGCCAGGTGCGGCCGCCGTCTCCGGTGCTATAAAACGAGACCGTCGCATCGTCCCAGTTGCCGCTCATCGCAACACCGCTCTGCCCGCCGATCATCGCGAGGCCGTGAATCGGCATCTCGCTCGATCGCATCTGGAACGTCAGGCCGTCGTCGTCGCTGGCAGCGAGCCCGAAGCTTCCGCCGACGAACAGCACGCGTGCCTCTCCCTCGCCGACGGTCGCCGTCTGGAACACCAGCGGAACGTCGATGAGGTCGTTTCTGAAAATGGCCTGGTCGAGCATCGGAAGGCGCCCGCGCTCGGTCCATGTGCGGCCGAAGTCCGTGCTGGCGACCATCCGCGCCGTGCGCGCGCCCCTCTCGTCGACGAAGCCGCCGACGCCGATGATGTGTCCGGGCGAGCCGAGCGTGTCGAGCCAGGTCATCGCGGCGATGATCGAGAGATCGTCGGGCATCTCCGTGCCGCGTCCGACGTCGGACCACGTCGCGCCTCGATCGCTGCTGACGAGCACACTACGCTGCGACCGTGCGATCGCGACGTTGCCCCGGTGCGCGACGATCGATCGGAACGGCGCGCTCGAGTGGCTGCGCGTCCACGTGCGGCCGCCGTCGGTCGTGCGGCCGGTGAGCATGTGCGAGTCGGCGACGAACCAGCGTGCCGAATCGAGCGCGAAGAACTCGGTTCCGAAAGGATGTCCGTGATGCTGCCACGTGCGGCCGCCGTCGGTGGTCTTCGCGGTCGTGGAGATCCCGAAGGTCGGCGAGAAGAATTTCACCGAGGGCTCGTCGAACCACACGAGCGTGTCGTGCTTCTGCCAGGTCGCGCCGCCATCCTCCGATCGCCAGAGCCGGATGAAACGCGATTCGTTGAAGTAGCGGTCGTACTCGTGGTCGCCGATGAGGATGGTCGATGGCGTGAGGACCGCGGCGAGCGGGCGCGGCGCGATGACGTAGCCGACCCCGCGATCACGGTACATCGGCAGCTCGATCGAGCGGATCGTTCGCGCGGCGAGATCGAGCGTGACGAGATAGTACCAGATCGAGCTCGATCCGTCGACCGTGCCCGAGGCCGAGCTGATCGCAATGACTTCGTCGGCGCGTACGCTGACGATGCGCTGCCACGAGAGAATCGTCGACTCCATCGCCGCCGGCGACGGCATCGCGCCGAAGATCGAGCCGGTGAGAACGGAGTCTCCGGCCGGCGTCGCGGCCGCGACGTCGAGCGGCGACCAGGTCGAGCCTCCGTCGCTCGAGACGAGCAGATGTCCCGGCGCGGGCAACGGCTGCGATATCGCGACATGATGCGTGCGCGTGACGGCGGTGAAGTCGAGGAACGGAACTGACGGTCGGCTCCACGTGCGACCGAAGTCGTCCGAGGTCGCTCCGGTGCGTAGCCACGCGAAGCCGTCGGCGAGCGCGCCGGCGGGAACTATCAGCGGTTGTTCGAGCGGCAGCCATGTCTCGCCGCCGTCGGATGTGCCGACTTCATCGAGTCCGGGGTACAGTGCCCGGACGCCGTTGCTTGACGTGAAGAAAAAGAGAGTCCCGGCGCGGGTGGTTTCGGTCCGCGTCGGAAGCCCCGCTGCGCCGACGACGTCGATGTCGAGCCAGGAGCCCCCGACGTCCGGGAGCTGGGCATGGGCCATCGGGGTGACGGCGGCGAGCAGGGCGACGATGAGCAGGAGCCTCATCACGCGCTGCGATGTCGCAACGGAAGGTGTCATGGCCAAAGACCGTGCGGAGACGTGGAGAGCATGCTGCGCCGATGCCCGACCGGCGCCGATGTGGGGAGTCGCACCGACCACGCACAACGTACGAAAGCGCGGGGTAACCGAGACGCGGGAAGACGAGGGCACGGAACGACCGGGGTGCGTGACGTCGAGGGCGAATGCGCACGAAACTGCTGGGCACGAACCTGCCGACGGGCCAGCGTCGGAGGCCGCTAGTCCCTCTCCGGCCCCATCCGCCGAGCCGTGGCGGCCGCCTCGACGGCTGCCGCCGCTCTGACGACGCCCGCGCCCTGGCGCTCGACGGGGACATTGGGCAGCCGCACGGCCGTCGCGAGCAGAATCGCGCGCACGTCCGCGGGCGTGAGCGCGGGATTGACCTCGAGCATCCGGGCGACGATCGCGCTGACGATCGGCGCGGCGAACGACGTGCCGTCGACGTGCTTGTAGCAGGCGGTGATGAGCTTCTCGTCGTGCATGCGGCGATGGATGATCGAGCGCGCCAGGCGCGGCGAGCGGACCGTGACGAGCGCCGGGCCGACGAGCGTGCTGTGAGCGAGTCCGGGAATCATGCGCATCAGCGCGTGGTCGTCGGCCGTGGCCATCGCGAAAAGCGCATCGGCCTCGCGGCGGACCGGCGTCTGGTCGAGGATCGGCGCGGGCAGCCAGATCGCGGGCGCAACGATCTCCGGCTTGTGCGCGCCGTCGTACGACCTGCCGTGCGAGCCCCACCAGATGCCCCAGCGCCACGGCTCCGGCGAGTTCGCGTCGTCGATGCCGCCGACCGTGATCGCCGATGGAGACCAGGCGGGCGGCACGATCGGCTCGTCCGGACCGTTGCCCGCGGCCGCGACGACCACGACGCCGAGGTCGACCAGTTTCTCGACGAGGTCGACGACCGGATGCTCGAGTGAATCTGTCGTCTCGTCGATGCCGAGCGAGACATTGACGATGCGGATCTCGTAGCGCTCGCGCATCTTCAGCACCCACTCGAGAGCGCGCACGACCTGCGGCGTCCGAATGCCACCCCACGGCGTCATCGTGGCGACGAGCACAAGGCGCGCCTCGCTGGCGAGGCCACGGTAGAGTCCTCCGGAGAGATGACCGCTCCCGGTCGCGCTCGCCGCCGTCATCGTGCCATGCCATGCGGAGATCGGCGGCTCGCCGCGCTGGCGTGCGGAGGGCGAGAGACGACGGCCGGTGTTTGCGTCGTACATCGCGACGATGCGATCGTCCGGAAGGACCAGGTCAGGGTGGGCAACGAATCCGCTGTCGATGAAGCAGATGGTGACGCCGCGACCGCGCGGCTCCTCCCCCGCCTCCAGACGCATCGCCAGCGGCATGATCGGGTGCGGTGACAGCAGGCGATCGACGAAGAATGTTCGGCCGTCGTCGGAGACGATCTGACGTGCGAGGATCATCCGCTCGAGCGCCGCGAGGCACTCGACGCAGAACGGCCTGTTCGGGTCGACGCCCAGCGAGCCGCCGATCGCGGCGACGATCAGCTCGCGCTGCGCGCTGGCGAAGCGATCGACGCGCACATGACGGCGCGACCCGCGACGACCGACATGCCGGCACAGCGCACACGGCACGCGACGCACACGATGCCCACCCGACTGCCGCCGTCGGCGGCCCAGGCGCCGGCGACCGCGCAGGCGCACGGGGCGGCGCTGCGGGGCGTTCGATCCGGATGGATTCGGTCGGACGGGCATGGGCTCGGGACTCGAGTGAAGCGATCAGCCGAATCGAACTGCAACAACGTCGCCATATTCGCGGCATGGCACAGGACCAGACGCTACATCGCTGCTTCTACGCGCTCCGATTCGAGGAGCCGACGATCACCTATCTCTCGTCGATGATCGCGCACCTGAGCGCGCACGGCGCCGACGTCGCGTGGGTACGCGAAGCGAACCTGCATCTGACGCTGCGCTTTCTCGGCGAGCTCTCCGACGTTCAGCTCAAGCGCGCACTGGCGGCTCCGACGGAGGGACTCGTCGGCACGTTCGAGCTTGCGGCACAGGGGCTCGGGGCATTTCCGGGGTTGAGGAATGCGAAGGTGATATGGGCGGGAGTCGGCGCGCCGACCCTCGAAGACCGCAGCCGTCTCGAAGAGCTGCAATCACACACCGAACAATGGGCGCGCGCATCCGGCGTCGCCGCCGAACACCGCCGCTTCCGTCCGCACATCACCCTCGGCCGCATCCGCCGCCCCGGCGACCGCCTCCGCGAGCTCATCGACGACATCACGACAAGAGAGTGTCAGTCGCCGGTGTCGAAGATTCAGAGCGTTGTTCTGTTGCGTTCGGGGATGGGGGGGATGTATGAGGAGGTTGGGAAGTGGCGGATTTGTTAGAAGTCAGATGTCAGATGTTAAATGTCACAAGGCTTTGGCCGCATTGTGACATCTAACATCTGACCTCTAACATCCAACATCTCAGTCATCCTGAAAATGCTCCAACTTCCCCTGCAACCGCTTCAGCAGCAGTGCGCGGGCGCGGAAGAGGTGCGCTTTGACGGTGCCCAGGGGGAGGTTCAGGCGCTCGGCGATGTCGGCGTATTCGAGCTCGTGGGTGTGGCGCAGCTCGATGACCTTGCGGTACTTCTCGGGGAGGTTGCGGACGGCTTCGGTCAGGATCGCCGTGCGCTCCGATGAGGTGATCGGCGTGTCGGGTCGCGGGGCGTCGCGGTCGGGGAGCTCCATCTGGACCTCGCCGTCGCGCAGGCGGATCGGGTTGTCGATCGAGACCGTCTGCAGGCGGCGCTTGCGCAGGTAGTCGATGCAGTTGTTCGAGGCGATCTTGTACAGCCAGGTCGAGAACGCGTACTCGGGGTTGTAGCTGCGCAGCGACGCGAAGGCCTTGATGAAGGCCTCCTGCGTCAGGTCGTCGGCGTCGTGCTTGTTGTGGATCATGCGACTGAGCATCGCATGCAGCGGCCGCCAGTACTTGTTGCGGAGCCTGGCGTACGCGGCCTCGTCCCCACCGAGCGCGCGGGTGATCATCTCCTGATCCTCCTGGCGACTGCGGAGCTGGCGCTCTTCCTTCGAGATGGTCTCGCGGGTGGACATACGGCGTGGAAGTTAGTGCTTTCGCCGTAATCTGAGCGACGATCGCCCGCGGGGGCCTCGAACGACCCGTGTCTCGATCAGGCTCCGTCGTGCGTTGCGAATCCACTGCGCGTCGTACATTGGGCGCTCGATGCCCGCCCTGCCCACGGATGCGGTGCCGGGCGATCATCCAAACCTTTCACCAGTCGAACCATGATGCCGACACTCTTCAGACGCGGAGCGCTCTGCGTCGCGATGCTTGCCGCGCTCGCCTCGATGGCGACGCTCAGTTCGTGCTCTTCGAGCCAATCCGCCGTTCGCACATACGATACGGTGACGACCATGAGCGGCCTGCGCTACATCGACGTCGTTCCGGGCACCGGTCCGATGGTCGAGACGGGCAACACCGTGACGGTCGATTACGCCGGCTACCTTCTCGACGGGACGCTTTTCGACACGTCGATCGAAGAGGTCGCGCGGCAGCACGATCCGAGCGGCCGTCCCTTCCCCGACGCCTCGGGCGACGCGACCGCGCGCCGGTGGTTCGATCGCGGCGGCTACCCGTTCCAGGCCTTCGAGGTCACCAACGTCGGCCGCGCCAACGTCATCCGCGGATGGAACGAGGGCCTGACGACGAACATGCGCGTCGGCGGCCACCGCCGCCTGATCATCCCGCCCGACCTCGCCTACGGCGACGCCGGCGCCGGCTCGATCCCGCCGAACTCGACGCTCGTCTTCGACGTCTACCTGCGCACCGCGACGCCGGGCACCGTCGAGAGCACGCCGCGCCGCTAACGCACACACCAGCAGCGATCGCAAGGGCATCGCCGGCACGCCGGCGGTGCCCTTGCCAGATTCGCCCGGTTTCCGCTTCTTTGATCCCATGCCTGAGCGACCGTCCGTCGAATCCGAGCCGCCACGCCCGGCGAAACCGAACATCCGCAAGATCCACTCGAGCCTCCACGGTCCCACGGGGACGCCGCTCGTCAATCTGCTGATCCTCGTCGGTGCGCTCGGCCTCGTCGCGGTGCTCGTCTATCAGTTCTTCGTCGCCCCAGGCTCGCGCTTCGATACCGAAGTCATCGAGCTCGGCCGCTCGATCGAGCGCGTCGAGGAGCTCGCGACGCTCAAGAGCCACCTGCGCTTCGCCGTCGTCGTGCGCGAGGAGTCCGGCAACGTCATCGTCCGCCGGCTCGCCCAGCAGGACGACGAGGTCGGCATGAGCTCGCTCTCGTCGCTACTGTTCCAGGATCCGACGATGATCGTCGAGCTCCACGGCGTCGCGACCTATGGCGTGCGCCTGGCCGGCATCGCCGCGCGCATCTCCCGCACCGACAGCTCCGTCGTCGTCCCCCTGCCGCCTCCGGCCGTCCTCGACGTCAAGCTCGTCTCCGCCGATACACGCATCGTCGCCCAGATGAAGGGACTGTTCCGCTCGAGCAACCAGCAGTTGCTCGCCGAGGCCAATCGCCAGGGCGAGCGCTTCGTCGCGGAGCTGGCCGCGGACGATTCGACCCTTCTGTCGCTCTCGGCGGAGCGCGCCCGCTCGCTCGTCGGCATGCTCGTCGAGCAGACGGGCTCCAGCGTCGAGTTCCGCTAGCGTCGATACTTCAACCGTCAACCTGCCCGCGAATGATCGTTCAGCGACAGCGCAGTGGAAAGCTAGCCGTCAAGCAGGAGGATCATGCGGCGCTCGCCGCGTTCATCCTCGAGAACTGGGCTGCCCACAGCTTCCCCAACCATCCCGACCGCCAGCGGATCATCGTCGCCACCCGCGAGCACGACCTCGGCTGGAAGAAGTTCGACGCCAATCCCCGGCTCGACGCCAAGTCCCACCTGCCCGTCGATTACACGAAGATCAATCCGCAGGAAGCCAGCGCGATCTGGACCGAGGCCGCCGATCGCTTCATCAAGACCGATCCCTTCGTCGCCCTCCTGATTACGCATCATGCGTATACGCTGCACGAGGCAACCAGCCGCCGCGACTCGAAGTGGAAGCAGTTCTTCATCGACTTCGCACGACGCCGCGCCGCGCTGCGCGACGGCCTGAACCTCACGCACAACGACATCGAGCACCCCTACTCGTTCATCCGCATGGCCGACTGGTTCTCGCTGCAGTTCTGCCTCGAGCCGAAGCTGGGCGAGGAGAAACCGGAGCGCTACGCCGGCTACACCGTTCGGCGCGAAGGCAGCGGCTACCTCTTCCGTCCCTATCCGTTCATGTCGCGGCAGCTTGCGTACTCGCTGCCGGTCTATGAACTGCCGGCGAAGGGCTTCACGACCGAGAAGGAGGTCAAGGCGTTCTTCAAGAAGCCGACGATGGTCGACATCGACTTCGGAGCGCTCGAGCGATGGGAGTGATCGCCGCGCGTCGCGCGCTCGTCGCGCTCGCGGGAACGCTGCCGGATCGCGCAGTCCTCGAAGATCTGCGCCGCGAGCACGCCACCCTCGTCGCCGCCGATGGGGCCGCGATCGCGCTCGATGCGCTCGGCATGCGTCCCGACGTCGTTATCGGCGACCTCGACTCGATCGGCTCGCTGCGCGGGGCGCTCGAGGAGTCGGGCGCGACCGTGGTCGAGGAGGCCAGCCAGGAGTCCAACGACTTCGAGAAGGCGCTCGTCTGGATCGCCGAGTCGGGCCTCGTCGCGGCGACCGTCGTCGGCATCGACGGCGGGATGATCGACCACACGCTCAACAACTTCTCCGTCCTCGCGCGGCACGCCCGGCGCCTCGAGCTCACGATCCGATCGGCCGACGCGATCGGCTACTGCATCGCCGGACGCGATACCGAGGACGACACCGACACGACGGGCGACCGGCGGACGGGTCACCTCGAGCTCGACGCCGCGGAGGGCGAGCGCGTGTCGCTGATTCCGCTGCCGTCGGCGCGGGTGACGACGCGCGGGCTGGCCTGGGAGCTCACCGACGAGACGCTGGCGATCGGCATTCGCGACGGCGCTTCGAATCGTGCGCTCGGAGTCCGCGTCCGCGTCGAGGTCAGCGAGGGCGTGCTGCTCGTGGTGCATTTCCCGGGCGCAATGGCCCGTTTCGGGGGATAACTTTCCCGCGCCTCACGTGTCGACCCCACGGCGCCGGCGGAGAGCCTGGCCATGCGGGAGCATCCCCCGGCAGGTTCTCCCTTGCGTGAATGGATCGACGTGCTGATTTTGCTTCGTTCGCGCAGACCATACACGCCATCCGCCGGCCGATTTCGCGGCCCCGAGTCCCCACGCGCGCGACACCGAGCTCCTGCCGGGAGTCCGATCCATTGATCGGCCGCTCCTTTCCGAGACGACGCTGAATCCTGTTCTCCATACTCTCACTTCCCTAACTGTCCAATGGGTCTTTCACTACACCCCTACGCAGTCCTGCGCCGCCTGCTCCCGCTGGCGCTCGCCGCGCTGGTCGCGGTACCCGCACTGCAGGCGCAGCAGCGCCGCCACGAGCTCTTCACGCGCGTCGAGCGCAGTGCGAAAGGCACCGGCTACGGGCTGCTGACGACCGCGCGCGCGGTGACGATGTCGGTCGACATGAAGGCCTTCGGCGAGGTGACCGGCTCGCACCTGCTGCTCGCCGGCGTTCCGCTGACGAACGACCGCAGCGTCGATCTCGACCTGAAGGAGTTCTCGGTGCTGACGGCCGAGTCGCGGGTGACCTACACCGACGCGACCGGACGGCACCCGATGGAGAAGCTCTCGGTGCGCACGTTCGGCGGCACGGTCGCCGGCGACCCGACGAGCGACGTGTACCTCGCGTTCGCCGACAACTCGATCGTCGGCGTCATCCGCACCGGCGACGTGACCTACGAGGTCGCGACCGACTTCAGCGCGGAGAAGACCGAGGGCCAGCTTGCGGCGGTGACGTTCCCGATGACCGACCTGCCGGACCAGAAGTTCACCTGCGGCGTCAAGGACAAGCCGTTCTCGAAGGAGGAGCTCGAGTCGCTCGAGGCCTCCGGCCTGCAGGCCGACGGCGAGTGCCCGTCGATCCTCTACTCGCTCAAGGGCGCGTGGGACGCCGACTACGAGTTCTACCAGGACTGGGTGATCGAGGGCGGCGGCCAGGAGGGCGCCGTCAGCTACATGATCAGCCTGATCGCGGGCATGAGCCGCATCTACGAGCGTGACGCCCGCGTGCAGATCGTCGTCAGCGCGCTCAACATCTGGACGACGCAGTCCGATCCGTACAACGAGGGCACGTTCATGCCGATCGCGCTCGACGAGGCGCAGGGCGTCTGGGGCTCGATCTACGGCAACGTCGACCGCGGCTTCGGCCAGGTGCTCAGCGGCAAGAACTGGAGCGGCATCATCGGCATCGCTAACGGCTTCGACCTGATCTGCGATCCGAGCGAGTCGATCACATTCCAGTTGATCAAGAAGTGGGATCCGATCGGCGGCATCCAGGTGCTGTGCCACGAGCTCGGTCATCTGACCGGCCTGCGCCACACCCATAGCTGCACGTGGAACCCGGCCATCGACCAGTGCGCCTCGGCCGAGAGCGGCAACTGCTTCAGCGGCACGACCCTCTCCGAAGGAACGATCATGAGCTACTGCAAGCAGATGCGCATGGTCTTCCACGAGCGCCAGATCCCGTTCCTGCGCAATCGCACGACGACGTGGAGCGCGTGCACGGGCAACGCCCGCAAGCTCGAGATCGCGCGTGAGCTGCTGCACTACCCGGTCGTCGACGTCGGCAATCCGATCGACAGCACGTTCCCGGCGTACTTCACCAACCGCAGCAACAGCGACGTCACGATCACGCGCATGGCGCTGACCGGTGACATCTACCAGCAGTTCGAGATCATCGGACCCGAGACTCCGTTCGTCGTCCGCTCGTGCGACTCGGTCGGCCTGCAGTTGCTGTTCAAGGCGACGAAGGACACGACGCATCGCGCCGAGCTGTTCATCTTCCATGACGGACTCAACGTCAACTACGGCACCGAGACGCACTTCCGTGTCGACGTCGAGGCGTTCGCGAAGGACGACAAGCCGGCCTTCGGCTTCCGCTCGGTCGGCAACGCGCTCATCAACTTCGGCAAGGTGAAGGTCGACGCCGTCATCGACACGGTCTTCAAGGCGCCGAAGGAGCTGTTCATCAACATCGGCACCGCGCCGCTGCGCGTCGATTCGACGGCGATCGTCGGACCGGACCGTTTCGAGTTCCAGCTCACCGAGGGTGGTGCGCCGTTCATCCTCTCGCCGGTGACCGTCTCGGGCAACAAGCGCCCGGCCGTCATCCGCTTCACGCCGAAGACGCCGGGCGTCAAGGAGGCGTACCTGAAGGTCTGGAGCAACTCGCCGGGCAACGAGGTCGACAGTCTTCGCCTGACCGCCGAGGTGCTGCGCGGACCGGTGCTCGAGCTGAAGGTGGCGAACTTCGTCGTCGACTTCGGCGACGTGCTCTCCGAGCGTGAGTACACGAAGTCCTACGACGACTTCTTCTACAACAACGGAACCGAGCCGCTGTCGCTCAACGTCGGTGTCGCCGGCGACGACGCGGTGCTGTTCCCGGGAGCCTCCTGGCTCGACGAGATCGCGCCGGGCGAGGGACTTCCCTTCGAGATCAAGTTCTTCGCCGAGGACACCGTTGCGCACGGCTGGAAGACGGCGATGGTGATCATCGTCAGCAACACGCCGCGCGGCATCGACACCGTCAAGGTGACGGCGAAGATCGTCGGCTCGGCTGCCGTTCCCGGCGCCGACCCGGCCGAGACCGCCGCGTTCATGATCGTGCCGAACCCGACCCGCGGTGACGCCGACATCATGATCGCACCGGCGGCCGGCGAGCTCGGCCGCGAGTACACGCTGCGCGTCGTCAACGGCGACGGAGCGGAGATCCGCCGACTGACCGGGCGCTTCGATGCCGAGGGCATCCGCACCCAGCTCAAGGGCGGCGAGCTGCCGAGCGGCGTCTACTACGTCAGCGTCACGACCGACAAGGGCATGCGCTCGCATGCGGTGACGATCACGCGGTAGCGCGTCGATGCACGAACGAGACAACCCCTTCCGGGCGACTGGAAGGGGTTGTCTGTTTCAGGGATGTCTCGTCGTCGCTAGTCGATCGCGATGCGCGCGGTCGCCGTGACACGTCCGTTCTCGATCAGTCGCGCGAAGTAGGCGCCGGCCGGAAGTCCCGCCGTCGCGATGCGCACCGTCGGTGCGTCCGCGGTAGCGCTGGCCATCCGCTCACCGATCGCCGAGTAGAGCTCGACGACACCGGCGAGGCGCGATGCCTCCGGAAGCCGCAGCGACAGCGAGCCCGAGGCGCGGTCGTGCCATGTCGTCATCGCAACCGGTCCCTCGGCCTCCAGCGGCGCAGACGAGAGCGCCAGCGAGAGGTTCGTCGCGCCCGGAATCAACTGCCCGCGTGCCTCCCCGGCCTGAAACGTCGACGTATGGTAGTTGACGTACATGCCGGAGGCCGCGAACGTGGGGATGTCGTCGAGCAGCACGGCGCCGCCGGCAACGTCCCACATCTGCGTGGTGGCGCCCTGCTCCAGCGCCACGACGACGCCGCCGTCCTGTCCGACCGCGCCGCGATGGATGTGCGCCATCGTGATCGGCGTCGTCGTCTGGTCGACGACCGAGGTCAGGTAGACGATGCCGGCGAACGGCGAGCGGAAGACGAAGCCCGTCGCCGTGCCGTTGGCGCTGCTCGCGCTGCCGTGTCCCGCGTTCGCGGCGGTGACCGACGCCGAGTAGAAGTCGGACGGTACCACCAGGCCCCTGATCTCACCGGCCTGATTGACCTGCGTGTGCACGTTGACGTAGATCATGCCGCTCTTGAGCGCGTCGAGATGCTCCGGCGTCATCTGCCACGTGCCCGAGGCGCTCTGGACCGTCGAGTCCGGCGACAGCTCGATCGTGTGCACGGGGGGACCCGAGCTCGCGGGCGGGGCCATGTGAAAGTGCGCCATCGTCGCGCGACCGGTCAGGGCCGACCACGTGACGGTGTAGCGCGCGGTGCGCGTGGCCTCGTCGATGTACAGGAAGGTCGTGCCGGTGCCGCTGTCGGAGAAGACCTCGTGCATCTCCTGCGTCGTATTCATCACCGGCGCCGCGGCGTTCGGGATCGCGAGGATCTGTCCGCGGATGTGGCCCGCCGAGTGGGCGCTCGTGTGCACGTTGACGTACGCCATGCCGGCGGCGAGACTGTCCATGAACGTCTGGCTGAGCCCGCTGGCGACGCCCATCGCCGTGTGCGTCGCGTCGTTGATCGCGAGCGGGACGATGACCGGTCCATCCTCACCGGCCGGTCCGCGATGGATGTGGGCTCCAATGATGTCGATAAGTCCCGCAACGCTCACGCGGTACTCGAGCGTGCCTGCGGTTCGATCGAGTCGAAAGATCGCGACGCCGCCGGCGTTCGGATCGACAATGTCCGCGGTCTCCTGCTCGGCATCGAGCGAGGCGGCATGCGTCGCGCGGAACGACTCCTGCGCGTGCGCTCGCGACGTCCCGATCGCCGTCACTGCAAGCGTCAGCGCGCAGAGCGACAGCGCGGCGAGCGTGCGTCGGAGCATCTGCCTGCGTGCGAGCGTGTGCGGGCGCACGTTCGCGTGTTGGTGTCCGAGCGTGTTTCGTCGGGCAATCGGTCGAGGGTCGGTCATGACTGGGTCTCCATGATGTGGCGGGAATCGCGCCGCGGTCGTGCGATCGGGGCGCCCTGGGTAGTGGGAAAACCGCGATGGGTTTGATTAGTTTCCTCGCACCATCGTGCACAAAAATCTCGCCGAAATTCATGTCGCGACATCCTTTTCTCGCTCTCGTGCTTCTGATCGCCTCGGGCATGCTCGCCGCGTCGTGTACCGAGGACCCCCTCTACCCCGCCCGCTCGATCACCGTCAACGGCGCCGACATGCCGTCACTCGTCGGCGACGCGGTCTATGAGCTCTGGCTGAGCTATCCGCCGGAGCGGGCGGTGCGCAAGGAGCCCGTGATCGATCACGACGAGCCGCTGTACTTCAGCGCCGGACGCTTCATCGTCAGCGACGGAGCGATCCGCGCGGTGGGCGGCGGGCCGGCGGACTTCGCGATTCCCACGGGCTACAACCCGTCGCTCGTGTTCGAGGCGATCGTCAGCGTCGAGCCCCTGGTCGACGACGACACCGTACCGGACGCTCCGATGCTCTGGGGCCGGTTCACCGGCACCGCGTCGCGCGCGCACGCGCTGCTCGAAGCAGCGACGGTGAGGACGTTCGACACCGCGGCGATGCTCGCGCGCAACGGCTCGTTCGTCCTCGAGGCGCCGACCTCCGAGGACGCGGCCGATTCGCTCTCGGGGATCTGGTTTCTCTCGAAGGTCCGAAGCCCAGGCGGCGACCCGATGTCCCCGGGAGTCGACATGCCGGCGCTTCCGCTGAACCACGACAACGACAACTGGATCTACGAGGCGTGGCTCACCCAGCGCGATGGCGCCGGCTCCGTCTCGTACGTCTCGCTCGGACGCTTCCGCAATCCTGCAAACGCCGACCTGACTGGACCCGGCCCGGCGGCGGGACCGAACCGCACGGCCGCGCACGGCTTCCCCGGCGAGGACTTCGTGGCGCCGCGGCGGGTGCTCACCGACTCGGCCTACGGCGTGGTCGTGTCGCTGCAGCCCGAATCGATCGCGGTCGCCGCGCCGGTGCTGCGCCTGCTCGAGCGTCCGATCATCGGCGACAGCGTCGTCTCCGGCCGCCGCGTGAACATGACGGCGACGGCGAAGCTACCACTGGTCGAGGTGACGATTGATCGATAACGCCACGGCGGAAGCGAACTCGCGCGAATCGCGCACGGAGGTGCGCCCGATTCGCATGGGATCGCCTATGCCCAGGCCGGCGCACCTGATACGCGTGGGATCTCCTGTGCGTATGCTGGGACGCTTCACGCTGCTGTTCGTGCTGGCCGCGTTGCCAGCGCCGATGGTTGCGCAGCAGCTCGTGCGCGCGATCGCGCCGGTGCCCGTCGTGCGCCCGAGCGGCGACGTGCTTCGCAATCCGTTCGGCGGCGGCCTGTGGCAGCCACGGATCGGGCTGCGCGATGTCGACGGCGACGGACATCTCGATCTCTTCGCGCTCAATCCGGATGGCGAGCTGCGCTACTACCGCAACGAAGGCGACCATCGGTTCTCGCGCATCGTCGGCTCCGCCTACGACTCGCTGCCGGTTGCGAACTGGTTCCGCTTCGCCGATCTCAACGGCGACGGCGCGGCGGAGATCCTGACGGCGGGACCGCGCTCGGAGGTCATGGTGCTCGACAACGACGGGACCGATGCGGCGCCGGCGTTCCGCGTGCCGGCGCGAGCGTTGCTCGACAACCTCGGCGACACGATCGTCATGCAGCGCGAGACCGTGCCGGCCTTTGCCGACATCGACGCCGACGGCGACCTCGACCTGTTCGCGGGCAACCTCGACGGCTCGATCACCTTCTATCGCAACACCGGCACGGCGGGCGCTCCGGCGCTCACGTTCGAGACCGCGAAGTACGAGGACATCCTCGTCGTCGCTCCGATCCGCACGCGCGATCGCGACGACGGTGGCGATCTGCTGCGCTCGAGCCGCCACGGCGCGAGCGTTCTCGACTTCGCCGACCTCGACGGCGACGGCGACCTCGACATCTTCTTCGGCGACTACTTCACCCGCAAGCTCCTGCACTTCGACAACGCCGGCACGGCGCGCGAGGCGGACTACTCGATGGAGCGTCTCGACACGGCGTTTCGTCCGAGCGGAGACGACGTCGAGAGCGAGGGATTCAACCAGCCGGTGCTCGGCGACATCGACGGTGATGGCGATCTCGACGCGATCATCTCGTCGCTGTACCCGAGCTCCGACGACGCGCCGCTCGTGCTCTACGAGAACGTCGGCACGCGCACCGATCCGGCGATGCGACGTCGCTCGATCGACCTGGTGAGCGAGATCGACCTCGGCAAGTCGGCGGCTCCCGCGCTCATTGCCGACGCCCTGCGCAACGGCATTCTCGTCGGCGCGAGCGACGGACGGCTGACGTACTTCGAGCGCATCGTCGGCGACCCAGCCGGCGGCTATCGGATCGCCTCGACGTTCGCACTGCCCGGACTCTACCAGACGATTCCCGCGACGGGCGATCTCGACGCGGACGGCATCGCCGAGGTCGTCGTCGGCGAGTCCGACGGCGCGATCATCTTCCACCGCTTCGCAGGCAGCGCGCTCGAGCGCTACGGCGACACGCTGCTCCTGGCGCGCAACGCCTCGCCCGCGCTCGTCGACCTCGATCGAGATGGCGATCTCGACATCGTCGCGGGCGCGGCGAACGGACGGATCACCTACTTCGAGAATCGTGGCAGCACAAGCGCCGCACGCTTCGAGCGCGCGACGCCGCCGTCCCCGTTCGACTCGCTCGACGTCGGCTTCGACGCATCGCCGCGCTTCTTCGATCTCGACGGCGACGGCGTCGACGAAGCGCTGATCGGCGCGCGCACCGGAGGCGCGTCGACGCGCGGCGACACGATCCACATCTTCGAGCGCGACGGCGGCGCGTGGATCCGCAGCTCGCGCTATCCCGCACTCGCAGTCGCGCGCAATCCGGTGCCCGTCGCACTGCGACTGCCATCCGGCCTGCTGCTGCTCGTCGGTGACCTCGCCGGAGGCATCAAGGCCTACGTCGAGTCGCCGCAGACGGGGGTGGGCGACGATGGTGCGGGCAACGATGCGCTCAGGTTTGGATTCGATGGGGATGTGCTCGTCGTGCGTTGGCCGAGTGACGGGTCGCGGTCCGGGGCGATACGGTTTATGGATGTGCTTGGACGGACGGTGGGTTCGGTTGCACGCGTTGATGGCGAGACGGTGTCGCGAGTCGCGATATGCGTGCTGCCTGTTGGTGTGGTGCTGGTTGAGGGGATCACGGAGCGGAGTCGCGGGGCGGTTGTGGTGCGGGTCGGGAGGTAGCAGTGTCTCTTTTTCGGCGGCCGCAGGGCGCCGACGTAGGCCACCGACCACGCATTATCCCACCGACCCACATGCGGCCGTCGCATCTAAAGAAGGATCCCCAGGGGGATGACAATCGCGCGACGTACTGGTGCGAGAAGCCGAAGCGCGCCTCGCGCGCTTCGGTTTCTCGACTCTCCAGGAATTCCTCGCCCCTGTCCTCCCGATAGGGGATCTTTCTTTGGGTTCGCATCACCGCATGTCGCGATGGGGGCGCTGCGTGTTCTTCCTCGCGGCGGCCACAGGCAGCCGCTGGCCAGCCGCCCACGCACAACCCCACCGCCCCACATGCGGCCGTCGCGCCGAAAGAAAGACCCCCTCCGGGGGTGACAGGTGCGCGCCGTAGTGAAGCGAGAAACCGAAGCGCGCCCCGCGCGCTTCGGTTTCTCGACTCTCCAGGAATTCCTCGCCCCTGTCCTCCACGATAGGGGATCTTTCTTTGGGTTCGCATCACCGCATGTCGCGATGGGGGCGTCGCGTGTTCTTCCTCGCGGCCGTCGCGCCGTAAGAAAGATCCCCAGGGGGATGACAATGGCGCGCTTTGTGGTACTGTATTCCCCCGGGAACATCCCCCGAGGCCCCCCGTCTCAAGCCCTGTATCCTCGAAATCGTCAGCATTCCCATTCAGCATACGCGTGGAGGCAGAAGCTGCCATGAGAGTCTTTACCGCTTTCGCGATCGTTGGTGTGTTCATCGCGACCGTCCCCGGTCTTGCCCAGCAGGCGGGGACGCGGACCGCTGAGGAGAATCCGCCCGCTCGAGTCGAGGCCCCGGCACGCGGCTGCGGCTTCCTCGGCATCTACCCGACGAACATCGGACGACGCACCGCAGAGACGCTCGGCCTGAGCGACCGTCGCGGCGCGATCGTCGAGGGCGTCGTCAAGCAGACCGGCGCCGAGCGCGCGGGCATCCTCGAGAAGGACGTCATCATCGCCTTCAACGGCGAGTCGATCCAGAACGAGGCGCACCTGCGCCGCCTGATCCTCGCCCAGACACCCGGCGCAACCGTTCGACTCGACCTGCTCCGCAACGGCACCGCCCTCGTCGTCAACGCCGAGATCAGCGCCCGCTCGCGTTACTACGGCGGACCCGACTGCAACGCGATCGAGCAGGAGCGACGCGAGCAGATCGAGCGTCACCGCGACGCGGTCAGGGATCTCGACATCAGCAGCGTCGAGCGCGAGCTCGAGAATGCACGCCGCCAGATCAACAGCTCCGTCTCGGAGGTCCGCCTCGAGCGCAGCCTCGCCAGCGGGTACGATGCGACGACGGGTCTCGCGCTGCAGCGGATGTCGCCGCAGCTCGCGAAGTACTTCAACACCGGCACCGGCTCCGGCGCTCTCGTTGCCGAGGTCGCCGAGGGCTCGCCGGCACTGAAGGCCGGGATGCAGGCCGGCGACGTGATCGTCGGAATCAACGGCGCCGACGTCGCGGGTCCGATGCAGGCCGTCGAGGCGATCATGGCCGACCGCGACGGCACCGTCGAGCTGCAGATCGTCCGCGACGCCGAGCGGCGCACCGTGCGCGTGCGCACCGGCGCCGAGCCCGCGCCCGTGCAGGCCGCGCCGCGACAGTCGCCCGGCTCGACTCCCGATCTCGGCAACCGCGTGACTCCTCAGCGTGAGCTCATGCGGCTCGTCGGCGGACAGGACCTGCAGTAACGTCCGGGTCACGATCGACACATCAACGGGAGGGACCGGGGTGATGGCCGGTCCCTCCCGTCGTTTCGCCGCCCCGCGGTACGCATCTTGCCCTGCATCGGTCGGAGGTCCCCGCGGAACAATGGGGCAGTGTGGATGATTCTCAGGACCGGGTGGGAAGTCGTCTCCGAGACGTTCTCGAAGTGGATCGACGACAAGGCGCCGCGACTGGCCGCGGCGCTGTCGTACTACACGATCTTCGCGATCGCGCCGACGCTGGTGATCGTCATCGGCGTCGCGTCGATGGTCTTCGGCCAGGAAGCGGCGCAGGGGAAGATCGTCACCGAGATCGAGGGACTCGTCGGCCGCGACGGCGCCGAGGCAGTGCAGACGATCCTCAAGAGCTCGGCGCAGGATGACTCCGGCGTGCTCGCAACGGTCCTCGGCTTCGTCGCGCTCATCATCGGCGCGACGACCGTCTTCATCGAGCTGCAGGATTCCCTCAACACCATCTGGGGCGTGCAGCCGAAGCCCGGCCGGGGCATCATGGGGATGCTCAGGGATCGTGTGATGTCCTTCGCAATGGTCGTCGGCACCGGCTTCGTGCTGATGGTGTCGCTGGTGGTGAGCGCGGCGCTCAGCGCGCTCGAGACGTGGATGGTCCGCGTGATGCCGGAGATGAGCATCATCATCATCCAGATCGTGCAGACGATTGTCTCGCTCGTGATCTTCACGCTGCTGATTGGCGCGATCTATCGCGTGCTGCCAGACGCGAAGATCTCCTGGCGCGACGTCGGCATCGGAGCGTTCATCACCGCCGCGCTGTTCACGCTGGGCAAGTTTCTGATCGGACTGTATCTTGGCCAGGGCAGCGTCGCGTCGACCTACGGCGCGGCCGGATCCCTCGCCGTCCTGTTCGTCTGGGTCTATTACTCGGGTCTCATCTTCTTCCTCGGTGCGGAGTTCACGAAGGTCTACGCCAATCGCTGGGGAGGCAGGGTCGAGCCAACGAGCAATGCGATCCTGCTCGGCACGAAGGTCTGCGTCCAGCCCGACGGCTCTCCGGCGGAGGACATCGACGCGATGGCCGAGAAACGATCCGAACGGATCAGCCAGTAGACCACCGACGATGCGCGCGCTCGCCCGACTCTCCATCCTTCTGCTTTCCCTCGCGCTCGGTTCGTGCGCGCTCGACGACGCGGACGAGGCCGTGCCGGCCGATTCGCTCGCGGCCGTCTCCGACGCCGAGATCATGCGCATCGACACGACGCTGCACGACTCGCTGCGGCGCATCGAAGCGCGCTCGGGGGGACGGCTCGGCTTCGCCGCGATCCACCTGGAGAGCGGCTGGCGCACGGTCTACGGCGGCACCGAGACCTACCCGCTCGCGAGCGTCGCGAAGCTGCCGATGGCCGTCGCGTTCCTTCGCATGGTCGACAGCGAACACTACCGTCTCGACACGACCGTGCGCCTGACGCGCGACGACCACCGCCCCGGCGCCAGTCGCGTCTACCACCGGACGATGCGCGACTCCGGCGGCGCGGTCTCGCTGCACGCATTGCTGGTCGCGATGCTCGCCGAGAGCGACAACACCGCGAGCGACTTCATCCTGCGCCTCGCCGGAGGTCCCCGTGTCGCCGACGACATGATGCGGCGCATCGGCCTCGAGGCCGTCGACATCTCGAGCTACGAGGGCGAACTGATCCTGCAATGGGCCGGCGTCGATCCCATGGCGAGCGACAGCGCGTGGACGCGGGATCGGATGTACGCGAAGATGCAGGAAGCGGGCAAGGAGGCGTGGGAGGCTGCGCAGGCGCGGCTCGTCGACGACCCGCGCGACGCCGCGCCGCCGGAGCCATTGGCGCGGCTGCTCGTCGCGCTCGCGCGCGGACGCATCCTCTCGCCGGCGATGACCGACACGGTGCTGTCGATCATGTCGCGCGCGGTGACCGGACGCGGACGTCTTCCCGGTCTGCTGCCGCCGGGTACGCCGGTCGCTCACAAGACCGGGACGATTGGCTCGGTCGCCAACGACGTGGGCATCGTCACGCTTCCGAACGGTGAGCGCGTGGCGATCGCCGCGCTCATCAAGGACTCGCGCCTCGGCATGCGCGCCCGCGACCGGGCGATCGCCGCGGCCGCGAGCCTCGTCTATCAGCGCCTCTCCAAGGGACCGTCAGCACCCTGAGCAGGCGCTGAGCGGCGCACCAATCCTCACACGCCCGCGGACGTAGATTCGTCTCTCCCTTGCGTAGATTTACGTCTCTGCCCCCGTTCGAACGCTCGCATTCGAGGAGAACCCGATGTACGGTAGTGTTTCTGTTGTCGATACCAAGCCCCAGGCCGACGCCGTCGCCGACGACCCGGAGAAGCTCGCGGTGTTCGAGGCGCGTATCGACCGCGGCGAGAAGATCGAGCCGCACGATTGGATGCCGGCCGAGTACCGCCGCCAGCTCGTCCGCATGATCGAGCAGCACGCGCACTCCGAGATCATCGGCGCGCTCCCCGAAGGCACGTGGATCACGCGCGCTCCCGGCTTCCGCCGCAAGATGGCGCTCATGGCCAAGGTGCAGGACGAGGTCGGCCACGGCCAGCTTCTGTACAGCGCCGCGGAGACTCTCGGCAAGTCGCGCGAGTCGATGATCAACGACCTGATCAGCGGCAAGTCGAAGTACTCCAACGTTTTCAACTACCCGGCGAAGACCTGGGCCGACACCGCGGTCATCGCGTGGCTCATCGACGCCGGCGCGATCATCAACCAGGTCACGAACTCCAAGGGATCGTACGGACCCTACTGCCGCGCGCTCGAGCGCATCTGCATCGAGGAGTCGTTCCACCTGAAGTACGGCTACGACAACGTCGTCACGCTCGCGACCGGCACGCCGACGCAGCGCGCGATGGTCCAGGAGGCGCTCACGCGCTGGTGGACGCCGATCATGCACTTCCACGGACCGCCCGACAAGGTCTCGGTGCACACCGAGAAGCTCGTGCGCTGGAAGATCAAGCTCGCGACCAACGACGAGATGCGTCAGTCGTTCCTCGACATGTACGTGCCGAAGATCTGGGAGCTCGGTCTGACCGTTCCCGATCCGGAGCTGCGCAAGGATCCCGAGACCGGCACGTGGCTCTACAGCGAGCCCGACTGGAACGAGTTCTTCGAGGTCATCAAGGGCAACGGCCCGTGCAACGCCGAGCGCCTCGCCGTCCGACGCATGGCCGAGGAGAACGGACGCTGGGTCCGCCTCGCACTCAATCGTCCGAGCGCGAAGTACGTCACGCCCCTTTCGTAAGTCCCCTCTTCCGCAGATTCCATGAGACTCACGTCCCTCGATCCACGCATCAGCCGCTCGGAGCTCCCCGAGGAGACCGACTGGAGCACGCTCGCGCCGCTCGACCAGCATGAGACCTGGGAGGTCTTCCACATCGAGAAGCGTGGCGAGCACCCGGTGCACGTCGGGTCGCTGCACGCGCCGAGCGCGGAGCTCGCGCTGGTCTACGCCAAGGAGCAGTACGGCCGTCGCGCCAGGAGCTTCGGAATCTGGGTCGTGCGCACCGCCGATGTCTTCACGATCGGCGGCGACGACGACGCCGACATCTTCGCGACGACGCCGGAGAAGACCTATCGCGAGGCGGCGGGCTATCGCGTCGGAACACGACTGACGGCATTCAAGCGGAAGATGGCCGCGGAGGGCGGTACCAATGGCTGATACCGGAGCATTGAAGGACCTGCTCTTCCGCATGGCGGACGACGAGCTGATCATCGCGCATCGCAACTCTGAGTGGACGGGTCTCGGACCGCTGCTCGAGGAGGACATCGCGTTCTCGTCGATCGCGCAGGACAAGCTCGGCCACGCCTACGCGCTCTACCAGATGCTCGAATCGCTCGGCGAGTCCGAGCCCGACACGACCGCGTTCGCGCGCGACGAGTCGGCGTTCCGCTGCTGCCAGCTCGTCGAGTATCCGATCGGCGACTATGCCTTCAGCCTCGTGCGGCATTTCATGTTCGACCTCGCCGAGTCGCTGCGCTACGAGATGCTCGAGAAGTCGAGCTACGAGCCGCTTGCGAAGCTCGCGCTGAAGGTGCGGGGCGAGATCAAGTACCACACCTTCCACGCGGTCACGTGGATGGAGCAGCTCGGCGCCAAGGGCAACGACGAAAGCCGCGCGCGCATGCAGGCCGCGGTCGACGAGGTCTTCCCGCTCGCACTCGGCATCTTCGAGCCCTCCGAGCGTGACGCCCTGCTCGATGCCGCGGGCGTCTTCGCAGGCGAGGCCGTCCTCGAGGAGCGCTGGCTCGCCGCGATGGCTCCGGTACTCGAGCGCGCGACGTTGACGCTGCCGGATCGCGCGACCATCACGCCCGCCTACGGCGGCCGCGTCGGCCTGCACACCGAGCATCTGGCGCCCCTGCTCGAGGAGATGGGCGAAGTGTTCCGGATCGATCCGACGGCGGAGTGGTAGGGGAGGATGATTCGTGGAGTGACGTGTTCCTCCCCCTCACGGGCGCGAAAACGTCATCCTCGCGAGCGTAGCGAAGCGGGGATCTTTCTTCCGCGGTAGCGGTACCGTCCGGCACGGCTACCGCCGAAGAAAGGTTCCCGCTTCGCGAGAATGACGAGGGGGCCCATTCCCGGAAAAAGAGGAAAGAGAGAAGGAGATAAGAACGACACCCCCTCATGCACACACCCGACACCATCCTCCACGCCCTTCACGCGGTCAAGGATCCCGAGATCCCGACGATCTCGCTTGTGGAGCTCGGCGTGGTGCGTGCTGTCGAGGTCGATGACGACGGGATGGTGCGCGTGCTGATGACGCCGACGTTCGTCGGGTGCCCGGCGATGGACTACATGAAGCGCGACGTCGAGGCGGTGTTGCGCTCACTCGGCATCGAGCGCTTCAGCGTCGAGATCAATCTCGACGTGGCGTGGTCGACGAACCTCATCAGCGACGAAGGACGAGCGCGACTGCTCGAGCACGGCCTGGCGCCGCCGCCAGCCTTCGAGGGTGTCCTCGAGCTCGACGTGCTCAGCGATATGGCCTGCCCGTTCTGCGGCAGCCGCAACACGACGCTGCAGTCTCCGTTCGGTCCGACGCTCTGCCGCACGATCCACTACTGCCGTAACTGCTCGCAGGCGTTCGAGGGATTCAAGCCCATCTGATCACGCCGCTTTCGCCACGACCTCGATCTCGAACAGGAACGACCAGAGCTTGCCGGTGACGAAGATGCGCTTCGTCGCGGGGTCGTACGCGATGCCGTTGAGCACGTCCTCCCGACCCGTTCTGCCCTGTGCCGGCAACAATCCCCGCAGGTCGATGATCCCCTTGACCATGCCGCTCGTCGGATCGATCCGCAGGATGCGATCGGTCGTATACACGTTCGCCCAGATCTCCCCCTCCACCCACTCCAGCTCGTTGAGATTGATCGCCGGAGGACCGCCCGCGAAGCTCACCGTGAACGTCGCGGTCGTCGACCCGTCGGTCGGATCGAGCACGCGCAGACGGTTGCTGCCGTCGCTCATGTAGAGTCGCGATCCGTCGGAGGTGATCCCCCAGCCTTCTCCGTAATACGGGAAGGTGTCGATCTGCCGAAAGGTCGCCATGTCGTAAACGAAGCCGACGCTGTTCTGCCAGGTGAGCTGGTACAGCCGGTCGCCGTGCAGCGCGAGTCCCTCGGCGAAGTACATCGCGGGAAGATCGAAGCGACGGATGACCTTGCCCGACTCGACCTCGACCTCGCGCAGACTGGAGTACCCATTGCGTCCGGTGCTCTCGAAGAACCGTCCGTCGTGAACGATCAGTCCCTGCGTGAACGCCGACGTGTCGTGCGGATACTGGTGGACGATGCGGTAGGTGAACTCCGGCACCGGAGGCGGCGTCGGTACCGCGGCCGCGGTGTCGGGCTGAGTGTCGTTGGACGTGTCGCCGTTGCAGGCCGAGAGGAACAGGGCCATGACCGCCAGGAGTGCGAAGCGCCGCATGTGCGAGGTGCAATGAGATCGTGAAGCCGCGGCGTCGGATCGCGCCGCGGCGGCTACGAAGATACTCACGGGCGTTTCCTGATCCTCATCACGCGCGCGTGCACGCCGCGGTGCTATCGTCGCAGTGACGAACTCCACGAGGGAGCCATGAACGCACCGAGCACCGGTATCGCGCGACGCATCGGCGGCGTCGTCGCGCTGATCGCGATTCTCCTGGTCGCCTACATCTCCGTGATCCGCCCCGGACAATGCCGATGGGGCGCGACCGACGCCGAGGTCGCACGCGCGATGCCTGGCGACGAGCTCGTCGCCGACCCGTCGCTCGACGCCACGCGCGCGATCACGATCCGCGGCACGCCCGATCAGATCTGGCCGTGGCTCGTGCAGATGGGATTTCAGAAGGCAGGCTACTACGGCTACGATCTCGTCGAGAACATCGGCAGCGCTCGCGGCCTTCGCAGCGCCGATACGATCATCCCCGAGCTCCAGAGTCTTCACGTCGGCGACCGCGTCGAGATCTCGGCCGTTGCCTGGGTGCACGTTCGCGCGATCGAGCCGAACCGATTCATCGTCTGGGGCAGCGACGATCGACCCGCGACCGGCAGCTTCCTCTGGGCTCTCGAGCCCGTCGACTCGGCACATACGCGACTCATCAGTCGCGTGCGCCTGCACTACGTGACCGAGTTTCCGCTGATCCTGCTGCAGGGCTTCACCGAGCTCTTCGACCACGTCGCGATCCGGCGGATCCTCCATGGCGTTCGCGCTCGCGTCGAGGGCGACGACGACCGGCTGCGTTCGCAGATCCTCGACATGACACCGTGGGCGCTGTCGTTCGGGGCGATGATCGTGGCGATGGTGCTGATGTTCAGGCGCCGGCGCTGGGCCGCGGCCTGGGTCGCCGCCCTGGCGTTCGGAGGCGCCCTCCTGTTCACGCTGTACAGTGACGCCGATCCGTCGACCGAGCTCGCCGTGCTCTTCGTCCTTGTTCCGTTGCTGGTCGGCGCGTGGCGGTCGGATGCTCCGTCGGGCTCGCCCCGCGTCGGGACGCCGTCGGCGTGGCTGGCGCACCGTTGAGCGACGATCGGCGGTCGAGGGCATAGAAAAACGCGGGAGGCTGCGGACTCGCAATCGCAGCTCCCGCGTTGAAGACGAACGGCTCGCTGGTCGGGGGGGGTTGACCGTCGAGGGCTGGCGGTCGGCCGCCGCCCCGGGCGAATCGCTCGACCGTTGTGCTACTTCGTCCCTTCCTTTGCGTGCTTGGCGCAGCAGGCGTCGCCGCCGGCCTTGCCGTCATGCTTGCACGCCTGGCCATCCTTGTGCTCTGCGCACTTCTCACCGTCCTTGTGCCCGGCGCACTTCTCGCCGTCCTTGTGCCCGGTGCACTCTTCACCGTCCTTGTGCTCGGCGCACTTCTCACCGTCCTTGTGCCCGGCGCAGCCTGCGTGGGCGCCGGTTGCGGCGGCGTCCGCGCTTTCGACGGGTCCGAAGCCGACCAGCGCGGTCATGCTCGGGTTGACGTGGAGGATGAAGGCTTTCTCGTCGCCGACCTTGAGGCTCTCGAACATCGCCGGATCGGCAACGTCGAACGGCATGGTCATCGCCTCCATGTAGTCGCCGATCTTCTCGTGCTTCAGCGTGATCTTCTTGTTCTCGACGTCGATGGCCGTGACGACGCCCTTGAAGGTGTACGTCGCCATGTCCTTCGCGTGGCCCTCGGCTGCGGCTCCGCCTTCGTCGGCCGTGCCGCCATCACCGTGATCGTGACCCTCGTGTCCGCCGCCGCTGACCGCGGCAATCGGCTCCGGGCTTTCGGCGCTGACGCCGGCGATCGTCAGACCGCCGACGATCGCCATGCCGAGGATCGCATACATCTTGGAGACCGTCATAGCTCGTTCCTCTGGTGCTCTCTTGGACTGATCGGGGAAGTGACGTCGCACTCCGCCGGCGAACAGTCGCAAGTTGCCACCTCGGCGACACGGCAACTATGACCGGCGTCATGGTGAGCGCCCAGCAGCGCGGGGATCATCGGGTAACCGTCAGGGGCAGTGAAAGTGTGCGCGTCGCGGTGACGATCCGCGCGACGTAGCGGCCCGGCGCAAGATCCTCGGTCGAGACGGCGATCGAGCTGCGTCCGACGTCGAGGGTGCCGTCGCCGAGCGAGGCGACGCGCCGGCCGAGTGCATCGAAGAGGTCGATCGCCACGCGCTGCGGACGGTCGAGCTCGAGCAGGAGCGTCGTGCCCGTCGTGCAGGGATTCGGAGCGACCGTCGCCGAGAGGTCGCGGCCGGGCTCGCCGGCGACTGCCGACGCCGCGGCGCGATCGAGCACGATGTGCACCGCGCTCATCGGCGCGAGGTCCATCGTGAACCCGCCGCCCTCGACTCCGATCGTCCCCATCGACCGCACCGCCGTCGACGAGCCGTCGAAACCCCAGACGCGTCCGTTGGTCCAGGCGCGGTCGGAGGCGATCGCGACCGTCGATCGCGTGGTCGCGCTCATGCTGCGATTGAGCATGACGATGTGCAGCTCGTCGCCGGCCGCGTTCGTCGAGGCGTAGACCGAGCTCGCCGCGTCGTCGCTCGTCGTGGCGGCCACCGAGAGATCCCCGAAGGTCGAGCGCGCGCCGTCGTAGTTGCGGAAGAGCCGGTACGCCGACTCGACGTAGCCCGCGATCTCGTCCCAGTGGTTGGCGTAGTAGACGCCCTCGCGGCCGAAGATGCCGAGCGCGTCGGCGACGGCGAGGCCTCCGGAGACGTGGTCGTAGCCGCCGTAGCCGAACTCCCCGAACGCGAGCTTCGTGCCCGGGTTGTACGTTTCGATCGACTCGCGCAGGCGCGGTATCAGCGCGATCGCACGCCCGCCGAAGACCTCCTCGGTGTGGCTGTAGCGGCCGGGCTCGCCGGTGATCCAGCTCCGTTCGACGAACGTGCGATCCCACAGCGAGCGCGGCGCCTGCAGGCGTGCGGCGACGATGTCGGGCGTGTTGTCCGACCACGCGACCGACTCGTACGGCGTGTCGCCCTCGGCCTCGCTGTACCAGTGCACGTCGAGCACGTCCATCAGGCGCATGCCCGCGGCGGCCGACGCGGCGCGGGTCTCGCCCAGCAGCGCGTCGATGTACCACCGGTAGCCGGGAAACGCCGCACGGTCGGGCGCGCCCTGGAAGTCCTTCATCTCGCCGAAGCCGTAAGTGACGCCGCCGTAGACCTCGGCGCCGGGATCCATCCGCTTGATCGTCGAGGCCATAGCGGTCGTGATCGCGACGATGTCGGCGTAGCCTTCCTTCACCGGATGCGATCGCGGGTGCACGCCGTTCCAGGCGCCCGGCTCGTTGCTGATGCCGTAGCCGCGGATACCTGTCGGCGTCGCCGCGGTGCCGTAGCGTCCGATCAGCAGGGCCAGCAGCTCGTCGAGGTAGACGAAGGCATCGGCGGTGTCGGGCGTCGCCGAGAAGGGCATCCCCTTGGCGAAGTCCACCTCGCGCCAGCGGTCGTGATTGGGGATCGCCTGCGCCTCGCTCACCGGACCGTGCAGATCGCGCGCGACGGCGCCGGCCTGCAGCGTCAGCACCGAGTAGATGCCCTCGGCCACCGACGCGTCGTGAAAGTCGGTCATGACCTTCGCGGGCACCGACGACGGGACGTCGCCGGTGAGGTTCGCGTCGCTGGTATGGTTGAGGTGGACCCACGCCGGGTCGTCGGTCCAGTGTCCCGAGTTCGAGGCGTTGTTCTCCCAGTTGTACGTCGTGTAGCGGTCGCCGCCCTGGCGGCGCGACGCGAGGTTCGCGTCGGGGTTCGTGCTGTTGTTGACGCCGTAGATCAGCGGGCTGATCGCGCGGCGTCCGGCGCGGGTGTCGATCGAGACATCGACGTCGATGGTCTGGGCCGTCGCGGTCGCGGTCAGGGTCAGCAGGGACAGAGTCAGCAGGAACAGGGTCGATAGGGCTCGCATGATCGGTCTCCGTCGTTGATGGTCGTACTTGATCGAGAATCTTCGATCAAGGTATCGGAGCCCTCTGACGATTCGCCCCGAGGGCGCTGACGGGTGCGAATAATCGGCCTGGCGGCAGGAATTCCCCGATCAGCGATCCCCTCGTCCGATGTTGACGAACGTGACCGACAGCTCCCGCGACGGCGTGAAGTTCTTCCGATCGAGCACGTAGCGCGACCGTCCCGACTTCTTCAGGCCCTTCATGCAGGTCGCGATTGCCTGTCCGTCCTCGTCGGTCTCGACGACGAGGCGGAACTTCCGGATCGGCCCGCGCCAGTTCGCTCCGGTCGACAGCACGTAGTCGACCGTCTGCGCCGAGAGCGGCTTGCGCCTGATCTTCTTCAGCAGCGCAGAGCCGATGCAGGTCTCCCGCGAAAACCGCTTCCAGAACTCTGCGTAGCCGGGACCGTCCGGGAGGATGTAGCCTCCGCGCGTCTCGTACTGGTGCGTGACCGTGATCGTCCTTCCGGCCGGGAAGGTCATCGGCCAGTGGAACATCACCTCGATCGAGTCCTCAGTCTGTCGGACGGTATGCTCGACCGCGACGGCGACGCCCTCGACCGCGACCGTGAAGCGCATGTCCTGCACGAAGCCGGCCACGTCGCCGACCTCGTCGGGCATCACGAGCGCACGGATCGGGAACGCGACCTGCGTCGCGACGTCGCTCGTCGAGTGGTTCCTGAAGCGGTAGCGCACGCGCACCTCGTCGGGCGTGATCGTGAGCTCCTCCTCCTCCATCGAGATCGACGTCGATTTCTTCAGAACGATCGATCCGCCGACGAGCGACGCCTCCGAGTCGTTGGCGAGCGCGGACGTGCTCGTGGCGAGGATGAGCAGGAGCAGGGTCAGTACGGAGGGTCGGATTGTGTTCATGGGCGTAGAGGAGAGTGTTGGGGGAGGGATGGAAAGATACTGCACCGGCAACGCGACGCAATTCTGGCTGGCCATGTACCAGGTTTCTCGGCGCCTCGTTTTCCGGGAGCGCCGCGACCGTCATCCTTGACGAGCGCAGCGAGTCGGGGATCCTTCTTCGGCGGTTGCCGTGCCGGTCGGACCGCTGCCGCGGAAGAACGATCTCCGGCTGCGCCGAAGATGACGTGGGGCGCCTTATGAGAGAGGACAATTCCCCGTCCACATGGAGGCGCGCCTCGGTCGTAACTTCGCGCCATGACAGCACTCGACGAGTTTCTCGACAGGGGATCGCTTCCGTTCGTCGGCCGCGAGGGCGAGCTCGAGCGGATCGTCGGGTTCTGGCGCGGCGCGCTGCACGGCGACGAGATGCGCGTGCTCGTCGTCGAGGGCGAGGCCGGCGTCGGCAAGAGCCGGCTCGTCGCCGAAGCCGCAGATCGCATCGCCGCCGAGCGGGGAACGGTCGTGCACGCGAAGCTCTACGCCGAGCTCACGACCGCGATCGCGCCGCTGCTGTTCGAGGCGCTCGAGCGCACCGACCTCGGACGACAGATCGCGCGCGCGGACGAGGGACTCGCCGCCGCCGCCGCGGTACTGCGACGCCTGGCGCGGCTGCGCCCGACCATTCTCATCATCGAAGACATCCACCTGCTCGCCGGCGCTCCCGTGCGCGAGCTCGTGCAGCTGCTCGAAGCGATCGAGGACGAGCCCGTCGCGGTCATGCTCACCGCGCGCACGCAGGATCACTCGGCGCGGCGCGTGCTCGAGCGCTGGCCGCTCGAGACGCTCACGCTCGGAGTGCTCGAGCCCGCGGAGATCGCCGCGCTCTGGGGCAGGCTCTTCGGCGCGGGCAGCGGCAGTGACGCTGTCGCGCAGCTCGCCGACGCGACGCTCGGCAACCCGCTCGCGCTGCGCTCGGCGCTGCGCGGTGTGCTGCGCAAGGAGGCACTGCGTCGGGATGATCGTGGAGAGTGGCGCGCGGAGCCGTCGTTCGCCGTCGTCGCAGAGCGGGGCGCGACGTCGCTCGTCGAGGGGATGCTCGTCGCGTTCACCGACGCCGACCGGGCCGCCGCCGCATCGCTCGCGGCGCTCGGCGAGGTGTTCTCGCGCGAGGCCGCCGACCACATGCTCGACGCCGCGACGATCGAGCGGCTCGTCGCCGGTGGCCTCCTGCACGAGCTCTCCACGTTGAAGTCGCCGCTGCCCGGGCTGCGGCGCAGCGCGTCGCTGCCGTATGCGTACGCGCACAGTCTCGTTCACCGCGCTGTCGCCGACGATGCCGAGCCCGAGGTCGCGCGGCTCGTCGAGCTCGTCGCCGAGGCCGCGCCGCTGCATTCGATCGAGCCGTTCGCGCACATCGCGGCGGCCGCGGAGCGGCCTGCTGTCGACCTCGACGTGACGCGCGCCGCGATCGACGTCGCGCTGGCGGTCGCGCTGGAGCTCGACAAGACCTCCGACTGGGCGCTCGCGATGACGGCCCATCGCGCGGCCGCACGGCAGTTCGAGCTGTCCGAGCAGTCGTGGACTGCCGACCAGCGGCGCGAGCGCGCGCTGGCGATCGCGGCGCGGACGCTCGCGCTCATGCGCCGCCAGATGACCTCCGACGAGTACGGCGAAGCGCTCGATCGCTACGAAGCGCTGCTCGAGGACCTGCCGCCGGAGCTCGCGTGGCACCGCCTGACCGCGCGCATCGCCCTGGCGCGCCGCCGCTACCTGCTCGCGGGCTACGCCGCGGGGCGGGCCGTCTACGACGACGTGCGCGCGATCGTCGCCGAGCGTCCCGAGCTGCGCGTGCATCAGCAGTACGTGCTCGTGCTGCAGAGCTTCGCGCAGTTCGCGGCGGAGAACGACGACACGTCGATGCGCCGCGAGATCGAGCGCGAGTACCGCGAGCTCATGGACGATCGTCGCATCGACGCGAGCCACCGGACGCTCGCGCGCACGCAGGTGCCGCCCTACCTGCTGACGCTCTTCGAGAGCGCCGAAGAGCTCGACGAGCGCGAGCGGATGTACGCGGAGCTCAAGGAGCTCGAGCGCGATCCCTCGCCGATGGCGCGGCTGCTCGTGCACGCCATGCTGCCGAGCGAGCCGGCCTACCTCGCGCGCACCGGACGCATCGATGAGCTCGTCGCGCTCGTCGACGGACGGCTCGAGCTTCTGCGCGCGCAGGGAATGCTCGTCGTGCACTTCTACTTCCGACTCTATCGGCTCTGGGCCGACGTGCTGCTCGGCGCCGACGCGGACGAGATCCTCGGGCGCCTCCGCACGCTCGCCGGTGAGCTGCGCGGACCCGGCGCCGCGCATGGGGGCGCGAGCGACATCGCACGTCTCGTCTCCGCGGCGCTCATCCGTGGCGACGTCGAGCTCGCTGGCGCAATCGTGTCCGAGCATGCGATCGACGCCGCGACGCTGCCGACGGGCGCCGCGCAGCTTCTGGGACTGGCGGAGCGATTCAGCCTCGACGAGGCATTCGCGGGTCTGGCCGAGCCGTTGATCGAGATCGACGGGCTGGTCGCGCTGCGCGCCCGACTCGAGGCACTGCGCGAGGCCTCGCTGACGAGTCAACTGACGAACCAGCAGGTGAACCGCGCGCGCACCGCGTTGACTCGGGCGCTCGAATGGCTCGAGGCGAGGCGGCTCGACGTGATTCTGCGCTCGCTGCTCGACGCGTTCGGGGATCGATTGGCGGCGAAGGATCTCGCATCGTGGAGGAAGCGCGCCGCGTCGATCGCCTCGGCGCGCGAGGCCGAACGTGCGCCGGCCGCGGAGTCGGCGCGCCTGCGGATCTCGATGCTCGGGCGGATCGATATCCGACGGCCCGGCGAGACCGAGCCGGTCCAGCCACGCGGCGCGCGGCAGAAGTCGTTTCTCGGTGCGATGGTCGCCCGCGAGGTGCTCGCGCGTCCGCTGGAGCGCGACGAGTTCCTCGAGGCCGCGGGCATCGAGCGCAGCGACGATCCCAAGCTCGCGCGCGACGCGGTCAACTCGGCGATCTACCGTCTGCGCGACGTCATCGGTCACGACTCGGTGCTGACCGACGAGGACACGCCCCGGCTCAACATGGATCTGATCGACGTGGATCTGGTGGATGCCGTCCGCCGCGTGCGGGGCGCCGAAGACGCGCTGCGCCGCGGGTCGCTCGCGCTCGCCTCGAGGTCGATGCTCGAGGCGCTGGAGATCATGCGCGGCGATGTTCCATTCCCGGCGCTGTACGAGACCTTCTTCGAGGCCATGCGCGAGGACGTCGAGACGAGGCTGCGCGCGGCCACGCTCGCGGTCGCGCGGCGGCTGCTTGCCGAGCGCGACGCCGGCGGCGCCGAGGCGATCCTCGAGCGCGCGTTCGGCTCCACGCCCGACGACGAGGAGATCGCCGAGCTCTACTGCGAGTCGCTCGAGAGCCAGGGCCGGCGCACCGAGGCCGAGCGCGTGCGTCGCAGGATCGAGGCGGAGGCGGGCTGAGCGGGCGGCCCGCGCGGCGCTATCACAACGGCGGCTTCCGCGTTACAGGGCTACTCCATCCTCGGACGGTGACACACATCGGCACGCAAGAGTCCAGCGCGGACGAAACTTGGCCCGTACTTTGAACGAAGTGCGATCGTGCCGCCAAGCAGCAGGGATGCGGGATTCAGGAGAGGGGCTTCCCACCGGGGCACCACCAGTCGAACCAATCAACCAGTTTTTTCTCAGGGTGAAATCGTGATGAACACGATCTGGCAAGCGATGAACATTTCCGATTCGATGCGTCTGACCTACGCCGACTTCAAGCGTCTTCCGCGTCAGGACAAGCGCATGCTTCTGCAGCAGCTTCCGTACGAGGACTTCGTGTCGCTGACGTCGGTGCTGAAGCTGCCGGTCTCGACCGAGACGCGCTCGCTCGAGTCGCTGACGCTCGAGGAGCTGATCTCGAGGCAGCGGGGAAGCTGAGGCGGTGTGACCGAGCCCGGACTGCATCGCAGTCCGGCATCGCAGCGCACCTCGATTCCGCCACCCGGCGGAAGCCACTTCTTCTCCCCTTCCACACCGATCACGACCAGCCGACGGCGATCGCCAGATCAGCCGCCCGGGAGAGGTACGTCGTCGTCTATCGGTGCCGGAATTCGTCGGACTGAACTTCGCCGCTTGTGAGGGTCGAGGCGCAGAGCGCGCGAGGCGCGCTCTGCGCCTCGACCTCCCTTTGGTTCACCGCCCCTGTCATCCCCACCGGGGATCCTTCCTTGAGTTCGCATCACCGCATGACGTAATGGGAGCGCTACGGATACTCTCGAGCTGCCACCGAAGGCGGGCGCCGAAGGCACCCACCTCCGCACTACCCAACCGACCCACATGCGGCGATCGTGCCGAAAGAGAGACCCCCTTCGGGGGTGACAGGTGCGCGTGCTATAAGGGTCGAGGCGCGGAGCGCGAGGCGCGCTCCGCGCCTCGACCTTCCCAATAGCCCTCGCCCATGTCATTCCCTTGGGCTCCACGAATCTGCCGCACTCTCAGGGCAATCGGCCCTTTGTCCGTTATCCATGTCTCGCGTGGACCCGTCGTGCTCGACTTCGAATTCGCCGCCACCACGGTTAAGCACATCGTCCGACTCAGCCTGACTGCACTTCGCCAACGACGGAATAATCGTCGTAGCACAGGAACACATAAAGCAATCCGCAATCGGCAATCATGAACTCGTCACCGATGGAGTCGAGCTGCGCATAGAACGTCATCCTCTCGCCGCAAGCAGGACACTTGGGCCAGGACTCCGACTGAATGAACTCGGGCTCGCCTCCGATCTTGTGTCGCCTGCCAATCACTCCACCCGCCCACTTGAATTCAGATGCGCTTGCTGCCTCATCGCTAAGGGGCACGGGCTCAAGACGAAATGGTGGTATCTGTCTCATCTGTTACCGTCGATAGATTGCCGCTCATTTAGAACTCGCCTTCGCTTCTCACTGCATACGCTTGACTGTTGGCGCGAATCCGTGCCCCTCAGGGTCCGGTGGGCGATTGGCTTGGCGCGGTGCACGGTTCGTGTGAACGGATAGGAGTCTCACGCGAGTTACGCCCGGTCGGTATGGTCCGCCACGGGACCGCGTAGCGGTTCGCCGGAACGTACGTCGACCTCGTCCCTGAACCAAACGGCCGACCGACCCTAGGAGGATCGCTCCGGGGTGGGCTTCCGAAGACTGCCGGAGGGAGCCAGATCCCGACGAGCAGCACCAGTTCTGACCACCCCAGCCTCCCCGCTCCCGCCATCATTCTTCCGCCTCCCGCCAACCGTCAGCGCCCGCCCTGCCAGTCGTCAGAGCCCTCCGATACCTTGAATCCCATCGCCGCCGGATCGCGCGACATCGGCTGAATTCGCCGGGAATGTCGCTTTAGGAAGTCTTTAGGCGCGGCGGCGAGACTGTTACCCATCGATTGATCGTCGCACGCAGATCCGGCGGCGGTCGGGAACAGGATTCAACACGAACAGGACCTACTGCAATGGCGACCGCACTCTTGACGACTCCCTGCCTGCCCCCCATGACCGCTCGACGAGCCGCCGCGACCGGCGCGATCGCGCTCGTTCTCTGGCTCGCCGCGCTGCTGACCCCGGCACTCTTCGCCCAGGCGCAGGGACCGATCCTGCGCGTGGCCCCGAGCCCCCTCGACTTCGACACGACCCGGTGCGGCACGACGAAATGCCGGTCGGTGACCTTCTCGAACGCCGGCGACACGACGCTCCGCGTCTACTCGATCGACGCGGCGACGGCGCCGTTCTCGAGCCAGTTCGCAACGCCGTTCGAGCTCGCGCCCGGAGCGTCGAGGACGTTCCCGGTGTGCTACACGGCTTCCTCCGGCGGCGCCGGTGACGTGCAGCGCATCGCCTATCGCGCCGACACGCGCGTCTCGCTGTCGATCGGCATGCTCTTCGACGTCAGCGGCTCGATGTTCAGTCCGATCGGATCGGGAGACGCGACGACGCGCATCGCGGCGGCGCACAGCGCCGGCCGCTCGTTTATCGACAACATCCTGACGACCGCCGACATTCGCGACGAGGCGGCGGTCTTCCAGTTCGCGGCGACCGGCGATTTCGCGGTGCGCCAGAGCTGGACCAGCGACCGCGACCTGCTGCGCGCCGCCGTGCCGAACACTGCCCCCGGTGGCTACACGTGCCTGTACAGCGCGATCGCGCAGACCATCGGACACGTCGCGCCGCGAGCCAATCGCAAGGTGCTCATCGTCCTGACCGACGGCGCCGACGCGTGCAATCAGCCGGGCTCGACCGCACAGACCGCGATCGCCGCCGCCCAGGCCGCGGGCGTGCGCGTGTTCACCATCGGCATCGGCACCGCCCAGGCCGCCGTCCTCACCCAGATCGCGACCGCGACGCGCGGTCAGTACTTCACCGCGACCAGCATGTCCGACCTCGTCGGAGTCTACCGCACGATCGCCACGCTCCTGAGCCAGAACATCGACGGCAGCTTCGACCTGCGCGGACGCTCGGTGAGCCCCCGCATGGTCATCGAGCCGGCCGCGCTCGTCTTCGACTCGACCCGCGTCGGCGAGCGCCGGTGCCTGCCGCTCGTCATCCGCAACACCGGCGATGCACCGCTGACGGTCACCGGCATCGACGGCCTCTCCGCCGACTTCGAGCTCGCCGCGCTCCCGGGCGCGCCGATCGCTCCGGGCGGATCGTTCGCGACCGAGGTCTGCTTCCGACCGGAGCGACTTCGCGTGCTCACCGCGGATGCGGCGCTGCGCCACGACGCGTGCGCGCAGGATCCCGTGCGCCTGTCGCTGGCCGGCGTCGGGTATGACAGCCTCACGCTCGCGATCCGCGGCAGCTTCACGGCGCGCCCCGGCAGCATCATCGAGATCCCCGTGGTCCTGCTGGAGCCGCTGCCGGCCGGCTACGACGTCCGCTCGCTGACGCTGACCGTCGCCTACGACAAGACGGTGCTCCATCCCGCGGACGACTTCATCGTCCGCGCCGGAACGCTCTCAGGGACGATGGCGGACGCGACGCACACGAGCGCCTACGGCGCGATCGAGGCCTCGACGCGGATCGCGCTCGACGGCGGGGTGCTGAGCGGACCGGCCGGCTCGACGGTCGCGCGGCTCGCCTTCCAGGTGCTGCACGGCGCGGCGATCTCGAGCGAGGTCCGCATCACCGGCGCGATGCTCGCCGACGGCAACCCGCGCGCCGGTTGGATCGACTCGGCCCTCGTCGTCGCCGACAGTCTCTGCTACCAGGCCGACCGCCTCGTCGACGCCAGCGCGCGCTACGGCGGAATCTTCAAGAGCGTCCTCGCGCGACGCGACGGATCGGCCGGCCTCGCCCGGTACAGCATCGCGACGGCCGCGGCGACGCGCATGACACTGCACGACGCGCTCGGCCGCGAGCTCATGCGAATCGTCGACGAGTGGATCGAGCCCGGCGAGCACACCGCGGCGATCGACATGAGCGCGCTCGCCAACGGTGCCTACTACCTCCGCATCGAAAGCGGCGCCGCCAGCGACCTGCGCATGATCACGGTGACGAAGTGACCGCACGACGAACAGGAACCAGCAACCGAACTCAATCGACCACGACCATGAACCGCATCTCTCTGATCGTCCGCATCGTCGCCTGGGTGCTTCCGACCATCGCCGCGTCGTGCGGCGCGCTCCAGGCGCAGACCATCGACGGCGGCTTCGACCGCGTCCTGACGCCCGGCGGCACGCCCGCGCGCATCGGACCCTACGCCGGCGTCACCTACAGCCTGCACAGCGGCCGCTTCGTCACGACCGAGCGCAACGTCGTCTGCTGCGAGTTCAACGAGGGACGGGGCTTCGGTCCCGCCGCCGGCGTGACGATGAGCCTGCCGCTCTCCGAGGCCTTCTTCCTGCGCCCGGCCGTCGGCTTCGAGGCGCGCGGCGGGAGCTTCGAGAGCACGCCGGAGGTGCTGCCCATCTTCGGCCGCAACAACGATGTCGAGTCGATGACCTTCCAGAGCACCCTCGACGTCTCGCTCGCGACTGTCGCGGTCGAGGCGATGGCGGGCTACCGGCTCGGCGCGTCGGGACTCTACGTCACCGCCGGACCTGCCGCGAGCGTCGTGCTGTCGGAGCGCTACCGCAAGAGCGAGCGCATCGTCGGTCCGACCGGCGTCACCTACCTCGATGGCTCCACCGAGAAGGTTCTCTTCGACGGCGACATGGACCTCGTCCGCAGCACGCTGCTCAGCGCCCGCGCCGGCATCGGCGCGACGCTGCCGATCGCCGAGGGCGTCTGGATCGCGCCCGAGGTGATCTACTCGCATCCGCTCGGCGCCGCCTCGACGACCGACGAGTGGTCGGTCGCCGGCGTGCATGCGTCCGTCGCCGTGCTCTTCGACCTGTGACCACGCTTCATCGACATCAACCAATGCGCTCGATATCAACCACGATCATGACACGCACACTGCTGACGCTTCTCGTGCTCTGCGCGCTGCCGGCGATCGCCGCGGCGCAGGGCCAGGTCTTCCCCGTCGCGCTCGAGCCGCTCGGCTCCGGCGTCAACTCGAGCGGCAACGACTACGCGCCGTTCGTGACGGCCTCGCACGACACGCTGTACTTCACATCGAGCCGCGGCGGCCGCTCCTCCGGTCGTGCCGACATCTTCGCGACGACGCGGCTCGCAACCGGATGGATCCCCGCAATGAACGCAGGCGCAGTGAACACCGAGAAGAACGACGGAGCCCTCTCGATCGCCGCCGACGGCCGCACGGTCGTCTTCGCCTCCGACGCCTACGACGGCGCCGGCGACGCCGACCTGTTCACCGGCGAGCTCGTCGCCGGCGCCATCGTCAACGTCCGCTCGATGGGACCGCGCGTCAACACGTCGGCGTGGGAGTCGCAGCCGGCGATCTCCGGCGACGCGACGACGGTCTACTTCGCGTCGAACCGCGCGGGCGGCCGCGGCCAGAGCGATCTGTGGATGACCCGCCGCGACGACGCCGGCGAGTGGTCGATCCCGATCAACCTCGGTCCGGTCGTCAACACGCCGTCCGACGAGCTCTCGCCGTTCGTCACGCGCGACGGCGGCACGCTGTTCTTCAGCTCCAACGGCCGCGCGGGCGCCGGCGGACAGGACGTGTTCATGAGCGCGGCGATGCGCGAGGGAGGCTTCAGCGAGCCCCTGTCACTCGGACCCACGGTCAACTCGGCGGCCGACGACCTGTTCTTCAGCGCGCCCGCGGCGAGCGAGCGCTTCTACCTGGCCTCGACGCGCGATGGCGGCGCGGGCGGCCTCGACATCTACGCCGGCTCACCCAATGTCTTTGGTGGAGGGATGTTCCGCATGCAGATCACCGTCACCGACTCGACGAGCGCGCGGCGGCTCGCCTCCGAGATCGCGATCGTCGTCGAGGAGGCCGACGGAAGCTTCTCGACGATCGCTTCGACCTATGACGACGACGGCCAGCACACGATCTACCTGCCCGCCGGCCGGCGCTATCAGGTGTCCGCGCGTGCGAAGGGATTCATGATGAGCTCGGCGCTCGTGGCCGCGCCGGCGCCGAACGTCGACGAGCGCGTCGACCTGCTCTGCGGCGGCGTCGTGCTCGTCTCGCACGACATGGGCGCCTACGACGTGCCCTTCTTCGTCACCGGCTACTACCGTCCGAACACGACCGCGAACCTCGACGACCTGCACCGGCGACTGGCCGACAACCTCGGCGGCGCGGACTACATCGAGCGCTTCGGCCGCGGCTCGTCGCGTCACAAGAAGTATGCGGGATATGCCCGTCGCGTCGAGGAGATCTTCGCGCGCGTGGCCGGACCCGAGACGCGGAGCCACTTCGCGACGCTCGCCGCCGACGGCACGAGCGACGTCATCGAGATCACCGTGACCGGCTACGCCGATCCGCAGGAGTTCAGCGGACGCTACCTCGAGACCGATCACTTCACCTTCGAGGATCTCGATGGCGCGTCCCACGCGCTGCGCTTCGGCATGCCGATCGGCAACCTCGAGCTCTCCGGACTGCGCGCATGGCATTCTGCGCGGCACCTCGACGAGCTGCTGCTCGGCGGCGGCGACACGGGCGCGAGCGCCTACGAGCTGCTGCGGCGCCAGGGTCGCATCCGCTATCGCTACGTCGCCGGGGGCGTGCTCGATGACGGCGACAAGTACGAGGTGCAGCGACGCATCAACGTGACGATCGTGCGCAAGGGAGGCGCGCCGGTCTTCGCGGGCTTCGCGCCGGCGCCGGCGGAATGATCGCAGGGGGGTCCTGACGGAGGCTCCGCGCGCGGCACCTGCGCGCGGGGCCGAACGCAGAGCGCCCGGCATGCCGTGGTTGACGTGCCGGGCGCGAAGCGTTCGATGGTCACTGAGGTCGTTACTTGTCGGCTTCGATGACGAGCGAGCCGAGGGCGCGCTTGAAGATCCGATCGTACTCGTCGAAGAGGATCGCGGGCGCCTCGAGATTCACCGTGACGATCTCGTCGTCGCCGCCGACGATTACCTCATACATGCGCACCGCGTGCGCCTCAGGCGACTGGCGCAGCTCGACGAGACGGACGATGCCGACATACGAGCCGACGCTGATCTTCTCGCTCGAGACGACCCTGTACGCGTGCAGCTTGCCGCCCTCCTCCTCCAGCGCCCCGCTCCAGAATCCCGCCAGCCACGCTCCATCCTTCTGGATGTTCTCGAAGCTCAGCGACATCCGGCGGATGCGATGGATCGTCGCGCCGACGAGGAACATGTCGGTCTCGGTGGAGACCTTCTGCTCGGAGACGAACATGTTGAGCGTCTTGTCGTCGTCGCTCGAGCGGCGGAACCACTCCTTCGGAAGCGAGAGCGAGATGGCGTTGCGATCGTCGGTGAACGTCGCGCTCTCGCCGCTGGCCGGTGCGAACCCGATCGCCGCGAGCAGCCGCGCGATGTTCTCGCCGCGCTCGGAGGCGCCGCCGAGCGCGTAGGCGCGGCGCAGGTCGACGACGGACTCGGGGAGCCGGCCCATCTGCAGCATCACCTGGCCGCGCATGTAGTATGCGGGCATGCTCAGGCTGTCGAGCGTGATCGCCCGGGTGAAGTCCTCGAGCGCCGCGGGAAGATCCTTCTTGTTCGCGCGAATCGATCCGCGATTGAGGTAGGCGGCCGGGTACTCCGGCGCCAGCGCGATCGAGGCCGTGAGGCCGTCGAGCGCCCTGTCCTGATCGCCGAGCGTCAGCCAGCAGACCGCGCGGTTGTACGTGGCCTCGACGTTGCGCGCGTCGAGCGCGAGCGCCTGGGTGTAGAGATCGGCCGCGACGGCGTAGTCCTTGCGCGCGAGCGCCTGGCTCGCCTCAACCATCAGCGGCGCCAGCTCCTGCGCGTGCGAGGAGATGGCGGCGAGCATGAGAATGGCGCCGAGCGCGCCGGTGCGAAGTATCACGATGAGCGGGGATTTTCTGGGAGATGCAAACCGACAAGATAACCCGTGGCGTGCCCGGGCCGTGGGGAAGAATCGGTGCACCGTCCGGGACCGGATCCTCCGTGACGGCGCATCTCCGAGGCCTGGGAGCTCCGGGACCCTGCACTGCAAAGCGTCAGAGCACTTGGCCACGCACGTGATTCTTCGTTGATTCCCCCCACACTCTCAGAGCCGAGCTACCATGCAGTTGATCGTCGACGACCATCCTCTCCTTCTCGTCTCCGCGTTCACGTCGGTCTTCGAGCATCCGCTCGGCGAACTGGAATCTCCGCCGTGGCTGCGCGAGCTTCAGGCGATCGGCGCCGCGGCGCCGGTCGAGCGCACCGAGGAAACGCGCGCGGCGGTGCGCGACCTTCTGCGCTGGGGAGGCTACAAGCCGACCGGCCGCGGAAAGCCCGCGTCGGAGTATCTCGTGCGCGCGGCGACCGAGGGCACGCTCGGCTCGATCAACGCGGCGGTCGACGCGTGCAACGTCGTCTCGCTGCACAGCGCGCTGCCGATCAGCCTGATCGACCTCGACCGCGCCGTCGCGCCGCTGCGCGTCGCGATCGAGGCCGAGGATGCGTCGTACGTCTTCAATGCCTCCGGGCAGACGATCGATCTCGGTGGGCTGCTCTGCGTCCACGACGCCGAGGGTCCGTGCGCCAACGCGGTCAAGGACTCGCAGCGCACGAAGACGAGCGCCGCGACGACCTCGACGCTCAGCGTGATCTGGGGCGTGCGCTCGGCGCCGGAGCTGCTCGCCGGTGCGACCGCGTGGTATCGCGAGCTGGTGGAGCGAATGGGGGCGACGACCAGCGTGGTCTGACAGTGCTTGTCGTCAGAGCATGGTGATGAATGTCCTCAGCGCACAACGGTGAAGGGCGTCAGCGCACAACGGTGAGGGCCTTCAGCGCACAACGGTGAAGGGCGTCACCGTACGATGACGAGCGGCGCCGTCACAACGACTCCATCGGTATCCATTGCCCGCACGACGTAAACACCGGCCGGCGCGCCGTCAAGCTCGATGCGTATGTCGTCGCGATCTGACGTGACGACCTCACCTCCCCACTGCCTTCCCAGACCATCGACAACATCAATACTCAGCGTGCCGCTTCCGAGCCCGGCGATCCCGACGCTGACCCGGTCGCTCGCCGGCATGGGCGCGACGGTCAGCCGCGTCCGCCGGGCAGGCTCCGCATCGGCGCCGGCGCGGCTCGTGCTGCTGCGATCGGAGAAGCCGGCAGGGTACGCGTAGGAGATCGCCTCGCCGAACCCGTAGGCATAGACTGCGAAGGGCGTCGCGCCGCTGATCACATGCGAGCCCGCTGCGAGCGGCATGTGCGCGACGTAGAGCTCGGTCTCGCCCACGCGCACGAACCTCGGAGCGACCGCGCCGCCGTCGAGCTCGAGTCCGGGCACCGCGGCCGTCGAAACGATCGTCGCGTAGTGCTCGAAGAAGTAGTCGTGATCGAAGCTCTCGAAGTGCGCGACGGTGTCCAGTGCCCGCGTCGGGACGACGAGCATCATCGAGGGGTCGGCGAGCAGCGCGATGCGGTCGGCGTCGTAGCCACCGGAGCGCTCGAAGACCGCGGCCTCGAACGGGACGTCCGCCCGCAGGTGCATCGGGCGATCGAGCGGCAGCTCG
>DATLHO010000109.1:0-9633 GCA_035539855.1 Kapaibacterium sp. (SeqCode)
GGATCGGACTGGAAGCTGCCACTGGAGGCGAACAGCGAAAGGCGGGCGGAGTATCCGAGGATCCCACGGGCCGATGGGGCGACGAGCTGGCCGCCGAGAATCGCGGTGTGACTGTACGAGCTACCGGTGCCCGAGAAGCTCGGATCGAAGTTGATCGCACCGGCCGATCGACGCAGCAGCAGCGGGACACTGAACTCGTAGCCGATGACCGGTCCCGCATACAGCCGCTCCTGGGCCGGCATCTCGAGCTGGCCCAGGAGCAGGATCGGAACGAGCATCGCAAGCGAGCGTCTCATTGGCGCCAGTGTCCCATGTCGGTGTCGGTAGCCAGGACCGGCCCGGCCGCGCGCCTGACCAGGTCGAAGCTGCGGACGATTCCGAGCTCCTGGTCGAAGTTCGCAAACTCGGTGTACAGGGCGGTGCGTCCGTCGGGCGAGATCGAGACGCCGATCTTGTACGTCGACTCGTCGTGGGTCAGGCGCCGGACCTGCCCGGAGTTGTCGCGCAGGAACAGGTCCGCGCCGCTGTTCTCGCTCACGCCCACGTAGAGAATCTGGTTGCCGCCGGGAAGCCAGCGCGGGCTCTCCTTGACCATCCCATCGCGCATCAACGTGTCGGTAAGCCCGGTTGCGATGTTGGTGACCATCGGCTCGGAGGAGAACACGTACTGGTCGTCGAGCATGATGCCGGCATAAAGGATCCTGCGCGAGTCCGGCGCCCAGTCGAACGGCGGGGCAACCGCGCCGGAGAGCGACGGCATGATCCGCGCGTCGATGTCGCGCACGATGCCGGTCGCGGTCTGCACGAGCTTGATCGAGCCGGCCGCGTCGAACATGTCGTAGCTCGCCTTCGCATAGGCGACATAGTAGCCGTCGGGCGAGAAGCGCGGCACCGAGAGATCGAGGGGATTGTCGACCGAAACGTCCAGCGGGATTTCCCAGCGATGATCCGGCGTGCGAATGACGAGCTGCGCGTACCCGAACTCGTCGGCGGCGACCCAGGCGACGCTTCTGCCATCCGGGCTGAGCTGCACTGACCAGGGGTTCATCGAGATCTTGCCCGTGACGCCGTCGGGCTCGAACAGCGTTGGACTCGAACCATCGTCGCCGGCGATGTAGATTCCCGTCGGGAGTACGCCCATCGAGTCCGCGTAGTAGAACGCCATCCGGCCCCTCTGCGGTGACGAGGAGATGAGCCCCACCGTGATCGGACGCGCTCCGGTTCCGTCGGGACGCTTCGCGACGATCGTCGATCGCGACAGATCGAGTTCGTCGGCGGTCCCCACGATGCCGTAATCGTTGATGTAGACCAGGACCTCGCGCTCCGGCTGGGACTCCTGAGCCGGTGGCGGCAGAAGCTGGTCGTCACAACCGGTGACACCGCTCACCAGAAGTGCTCCGAGGAGCAACATCGCCCCCATGTTCGTCGTTATGTCTCGCCGCTTCATCGTCTGTCGTGTGCTGATGGATGATCGTTGCCCACTCCCGCCGGTCACGCGCGGCCGGCCCTCTCCCGTTATCATCAAGTAGGACAACCCGTCTGCGTCGGACCTGACGCAGGGCGCCATGAAAAAAAAATCCGAACCCGATGTCAGGTGGCCGTCCGGGGACGTGTCGTTCCCTTCGACACCGCATACGAACGAGCCCGACGAGATGACCGCGCAGAGCATGATAGCATCGATACCAACGAGAGCCGGCGAGCACGCCGGGGTGCCGCACGCGGTCGACATGAGCGAGGAGGCCGCGCTCTTTCGCGATTTCCTCGCCGGTGACGACGTCGCGGCGATCAAGGTGTTTCGCGCCTACCATCGCCGGCTCTTCGTCTACTGTGCGAAGGTGCTCGGCAGTCACGAGCAGGCCGAAGATGTCGTCGGCGAGGTGTGGGAGCGGATCGTGAAGCTCCGCAGGGAGCCGCCCGAGGTTCACAGCCCGATCGGGTTCCTGCTGAAGGTCGCGCGCAATCTCTGTCTGAACCACATCCGCGCGCGACGCGACCACCTGCCGCTCGCCGCGGTCGACGAGGCGGAGCATCCGACGACCGCGTCGGAGGCGCGCAGCGAGATGGAGGACCGGTTGATCGTGGCGCTCGACACGCTGCCGTTCGAGACACGCGAGATCCTCGTGCTCAACGCGTATTGCGGCTACCGCTTCGATGAGATCGCGACGATGCTCGACAAGTCGCCCGAGGCCGTCTGGGCGCGGGCATCGCGGGCGCGGGCGCAGCTCAGGAGAATGGTCCTCGCCGACGGCGGGACAAAGATCGGGACCGGAGAGGAATCATGAATACAAGCAACTACGACCGAATCATAGATCAGTACCTCGACGGCGCGTTGAGCCCGGTCGAGGAGCGGGAGTTCCGCAACCTGCTCGAGATCGATGCCGATCTCCGAAGCCTCTTCGAAGCCGAGCTCGCGGTGCGGGCCACGCTCGAGGAGGACGCCGAGGCGATTCCCGTGGAGACGGAGCGCTCGTACGCCCGGTTCCTCGCGGCCCTTGCCGCGACGGGGCCGGCCACGGGAGGTGATGGTGCGTCATCGGCGGCGGGATCGTCGCCGCGAGGCGCGGGAGGATGGATTCCCGCGGGCGTCGCGAAGCTCGCGGGAGCCGTCGTCGTGACGCTCGGCCTGGCCGGCGCCGGATGGTATGCCCTCGGTCTCGACGACGACGCCGATCAGCGAGCGACGCCATCGGCGACAACGTCTTCCCCATCGGCGATCGAGCGACCCGCAGCGGGCACCGCTCCGTCGGCCACCGGCGGCACGAGCGCCGGCACGGGGCTCGGCAGCCAGACACATGACGCTCCGGCGATCGGCGCACCGCAGGCGCGACGCTCGCAGAACATGACGCCGGAGCGGCCTCTGGCGCCCGGCACGGCGACGACGCGTCAGGGGACGACATCTGCCGCCGAAGCCAGTCGCGCCGGCGCGGTCGCCAGGCCCGAGACGAAGGCGCTCGTCGACCCGCACGACGACCTGACGGAGATCGACCATCGCTCCGGCGCCGTCGACGACCTACCCATCATCGAGAGCGACTCGGTCGATACCCGGGTTCGCTTCAAGAATAGAGCACGATGAATACGATGAAGACGACCAACTTGATCCCACGGACAGGCAATCACATGAGGAGTATCATGACAATGAGGCTGTTTACCATCAGAGCGCTGTTCGCACTGGCGCTGCTGATGATCGCGGCACCGATGCTCGCGCAGACCAGCGGCGCCACCCCGGACCGCACCCTGCAGCGTGCGTCGGTTGCAAGAACCATTCAGGCGCTGCGAATGATGCGCGGCGTCGACTATACGATGGCGAGGACCGCCGGCCCGGCGTCCCCGGCAAAGGACGGGGCACGCCTGCTTGGCGCCGGCGGTAGCATCTCCGGCACCGTCTCGATGCCGCCGGGCACTCGCGACTTCGCAACGGTCATTGCCGTGCCGGCCGACTCGGTCAAGGAGGATCTCTACGTCATCGATGCGCAGATCGACGGCTCGTACTCGATCGACGGCGTTCCCGCCGGCTCGTACATCGTGCTCGCGCAGTCGAGCCTCTGCCAGCCGGAGTTCTACGACAACGTCGGCTCGATCGACTCGGCGACGCTCGTGAGCGTCCGCGAGGGCCAGGCGACGACCGGCATCGACTTCTCGCTCGAGACCACGCCGGTCGGCGAGGGCTCGATCACGGGCAAGGTGCTCACCGAGGTCGGCGGCGACGCCATCTACGGCGCCTCTGTCTGGGCGATGTCGATGACCAATCCGAACCACGGCGGCTGGGCCGAGGTCGACGCCAGCGGCGACTTCGTGATCTCCGGCCTGTTCAGCGGCGACTACGTACTGCAGGCCTCGGCTCCGGGCTTCCTTTCGGAGTTCTACGACGACGCACGGACCTTCGAGTCCGCGACGACCGTGAGCGTCAGCGAGCCGGGCACGACCAGCGGCGTGATCTTCTCACTGAGCGCGGGCGCGACGATCAGCGGGCGCATCGTCGACGGCGACGGCAACCCGCTTGCCGGGGCCTCGATCAGCGCCATGCAGAACGGTGGCCGCGACGGCGACTCGGCATTCCCGAGCCCCGGCACCGGCTTCGCGGTCAGTGACGAGAACGGCGACTACGTCATCAGCGGACTCGATAGCGGCGCCTACATCGTGTCGGCCGCGTTCTGGGGCACCTGGCTCGGCGTCCAGGAGTACTACGACGACGTCACGGATCCCGAGCAGGCGACGCCGGTGCGCGCGGTCCTCGGACAGACGACGAGCGGCATCGACTTCGATCTGGAGATTCCGTCGTTCGACGGCGTGCTGCGCGGTGTCGTCCTCGACACGGCCGGACGGCCGATCGAGGGGGCGTTCGTGATGCTCGTCTCGACGCTCGACGTCTTCCCCGTGCGCATGGGAGTGTCGACCGGCGCCGACGGCTCGTACGTCATCGAGGGACTTCCCGATGGCGCCTACGAGGTCTCGGCGATGGCGCAGTCCGGCTGGCAGATGGTCAATCGCTGGTGGCGTGACGCGGAGACGCCGGACGAGGCCGATCTGGTGACGATCATCAACGGCGTGAGCGACGTCGCGAGCGTCGACTTCGCGCTGCCGCTCGACCGCGGCACCGCGTCGATCTCCGGCACCGTGACGCTCGCCGACGGCTCGCCGGTCTCCGGCGCGATGATCGGCGTCATCGTCACCGACCCGAGCGACTCGACGGTCCTCTTCGGCGCCAGCGCGATGAGCGACGAGAACGGTGAGTACACCCTTCCGTTCCTTCCCGATGGCAGCTACCTCGTGTATGCGTCGTACTGGGAGGGCGAGCTGATGGGTACCGAGTGGTACCTCAACGCGAGCGATCCGTCGACGGCAACGCCGGTCGTGCTCGCCGACGACGAGGTCCGCACGGGCGTCGACTTCTCGCTCGACCTGCGCTCGTGGCGCGGAACGATCACCGGCCGCGTGACCGACGACCGAACCGGCGCGCCGATCGCGCGGGCCTATGTCGAGATCGCTCCGACCGGCGAGGTCGCGATCGATGCCGGCTTCGGCAAGCTGCCTGCGTACGCGCTGACCGATGACGACGGACGCTACGTGATCGAGGGCGCTCCGGCCGGCGAGTACTTCGTCGCCGTGATCGGCAACGGCACCTACGAGTACTTCGATGGCGCGACGCATCCCGACAGCGCGACGACGCTCGTGCTCGTCGGTGGCGACACGGCCGTGGCCGACTTCGGACTGACGGCGGTCGACAACGGCGACGGCTCGATCAGCGGGCGCGTCTTCAGCAACGACGGTCGTCCGATGGAGGTCGGTCTCGTGGTCGCCTTCCCGACGAACGCGAATGAGGAGATCGCCTTCCCGACGGTCGGCGAATCCACCGGCAGCTATGCGATCACCGGCCTGGCCGACGGCGACTACTTCGTCTTCGCCTTCTCTCCCGAGCACATCGGCGAGTACTACGAGGATGCATGGGATGTCTCCGAGGCGACGGTCGTCAGCGTTCGCAACGGCCTTGCGACGACGGGCATCGACTTCGGCCTCGATGGCTGGGGCTGCGTCGAGGACGACGGCCAGGGCGCGCCCGGCGCACCGAAGGGCGGCGTCGTCTACGGTGAGGTCACCGACAACAGCGGCCGCGCGATCGTCGATGCCAACGTCTACGTCGTCGACGCCAATCGCAAGGCGGTCGCCTCGGTTCGCACGAAGGCCGACGGCACGTACGAAGTGTCGGGCCTGCCGCTCGGAGGAGAGTATCGCGTGATGGCTTCGAGCGTCGGCTACGCCAGTGAGTACAACGGCGATGCGCGCTCGTTCGAAGAGGCCGCGCCGAAGCAGGTTCGCCAGGGACGCACCGAGATCAACTTCGAGCTCACCGCCGGCACCAGCGCCGTCGGCGACGTCGAGGAGCGCGCCTCCGGCATCGCGATCGCGGGCAGCTACCCGAATCCGTTCGCGACTTCCACGGCCGTGCGCTTCTCGCTCGAGAAGGCGATGGATCTCGATATCACCGTGGTCGACGCCCGTGGCGAGACCGTCGCGAAGCTGCACGACGGCACGCTCGACGGCGGCTCGCACGAGCTGCGCTGGGATGGCCGCCGCACCGACGGCACCCTGCTCGGAAGCGGCATCTACTTCGTACGCATCGCCAACGGCGCCGCGTCGAAGGTGGTGCCGGTGACGATCGCGAGGTGATCGAAACGGACGAAGCGCGAGACTGAATCGCGATGAAGCACGCGAGGGACGGAGCCGATGGCTCCGTCCCTCGTTGTCGTTCCGGGTTGCCGCTCCTGTTCACACGAGAGCGGGAGCGTTCGAAGGCCGCCTGTGTGCGCGCCTGATCAGCGGACGACCACTCGTGCGGACACCCTCTCGCCGGCGTCGCTCGTGACGACGATCAGGTACATCCCCGCCTCGACGCCATCGAAGCGCACGAGCTGCCGCGTCTCGCCCGCGCCTGCCTCCACGCCCGACGCCAGGATCCGCAGCTCCCTGCCATCGAACGAGTGGAGCGCAAACGTCAGTCGCCGTGCAGCCTCGGAGCGCACGAGCACGTGACCGTTGGCCTGCACGACGCTCGGCACCGGTCCGACCATTTCGAGCGCGCCGGAGACGGTTGCGCACGCGGCGAAGTAACACGAGCCGGTCTCTCGCGACGAACCGCCGGCGTCGTCTCGGCTCATGTTCAGCAGCGAATCCAGGTCGCCGAGCGTGCCGGCCATCCACCGCCTCGTCCACTCCGACTGCTGGTCGACGCCGCGAGGTACAGGACGGGCCGCGATTTCCGCGCGCAGACCAAGTTGAACTCGCCGCGGCAGCAGGGCAAGAAATCGAGGTTGTGCCGAGTACCAGATCACGACGTCTCGGCCGCCTCCACTCGCACGAACTGGGATCAGTCGTCCGAGTCTCGCCGAGTCCTCGAGCTGCCTGAGACTGCTCAAATTCCTCTCGTGGCTGAATGCCGCCATGTCGCTGTCCGACATGCTCCCCTTCCCGCTCATCATGAGATCGAAGCGATAGTACATGGGAAGAAAGCGTCCCGTGGCCGACGTGACGAGTTGCGGGCTGAACGTCGGATATTGAATTTTCGCGTGCGGATCGACATCCACTTTGATGAATGTCTGTACAGTGTCGCGGCCGATGTCCCCGCGCAACACCTTGCCCACACGCGCGTCGGCCGACCAGACCTGGTCGATCGGTGAGGTCGCATCGACCGGGGCTTCGGTTGCGCGAGGAGGCTTGGTCAGGTACTGCCAGAAGAACTGAACAATGCCGCTATCGGCCACCTGCACGCCGATCCGCGCGAGCTCCTCGACACTCAGCTCGATCGCACGGCCTTCGTCGCCCCTCTCATTGACGCCGTAAGACGCGACTTTCGACGTTCGCTCAGACGAGTCCCTCGACGACATCGATTGAACGCCCGACATCGAGCGTTTGCGTGCCGCGCCATGCGGGCTCGTCCTGGCTTCTCGGTTCGCATCGATCGACCTATCGGGGTGCTCGAGAGTCCGGATCGCGGCTTCGCCCGTCGCAGCAGTACTGCCTCCGGAAGTATGGCTTCCACTCGGTTGAGAAACCGGAGAATTCGAGAGTTCACGATTCAACGAGTGTGCTCCCGGGCCGGGCTCGCGACCGGCGCTCGAGGAAGGCGTCGGGGAGAGGCTCGACCGCGAAGTGCTCACGTCAGCGTCCGTTGATCCATCAACGATCGCGATTCCTACGACGGTGGCCACTGCAAGCGATAACGCGCCGAGTATCGCAATGGTCGCCAATCGGTGCGGGCGCCGACTCGTCGGCGGCGGGGTCGACTCTCGAGCATCGACGATCTGTCGTACTTCCTCGAGCGAGATCGCGGGTCGATCCACCACGGACCAGTAGTCACGGAGCGTTCGGGGAGTGTCACGCATTAGTCGGTCTCCGGGCGAGTAGAAACATCGTGTGGTCAGTGCCCTGATCGGCGGTGGGCGGAAACCCCGGTTCGTCGAATCGCTCGGATGAATCCGGGACACCCAGCAGCACCGCGAGCCGCTTGCGTCCGCGATGGAGCCGGAGCTTGACACCGGAGAGCGAGCCACCCTGAATCGCCTGAATCTCCTTGAGAGAAAGACCGGTGAGCTCGAAGAGCACGAGCGTCTCACGCTGGCGCTCGGGCAGCATACCGAGAGCGCGATACAGCGCCTCGGCATCCGCGGCGACATCGGGCGGAGGAGCACTATCGGCGATCGATGCGGCCGTGCTCTCGTCGAAGGCGCCGAAGAGCTTCGCGCGCCAGCGCCGCCGTCTGTGCAGTCGAGTGGCGATGGTAAACAGATAGCCGACGAACGCGCCGTCGTCGCGAAGTCGATCAAACCCCTCGAGCGCCTGAAGGATCGTCTCGCCGACGAGATCGCGTGCCTCCTCGTAATCCTGCGTCATCATGCGCGCGAAATGCATCAGCCGATGCCGGGCCGGCGCCAGCAACGCGACGAATCGCTCTTTCTCATCTGCGGATATCTCTCGACGCATGGCGCTTGGGGATTGCTTGACGGCCGGGTACGAGGAGTTGGTGACGCAGGGGTGCGCGGAGGTTACATCGATGCTGAGGCTACATCGACGCGGAGGCTACATCGACGCAGACGTTACATCGACGCGGAGGTGAGACGATTGCGGAGGCGATAATGACGTCGGTCAGGCCTGGGCGCCGCCATCGGCGATCGGCTTCCACTCCATCCCGAGCTGCTCGAACATCGCGGCGTGGTCGGCTTCGTGCCAGTGCTCGACGATCCTGCCGTCGCGGATGCGGAAGAGATCCATGCCGGTGATCTCGATCGTGCGGCCGGTCGCCTCGATGCCGAAGTAGTTGCCGGTGTGCGTAGCGCGATAGATCACCCGCGTCACGACCGTGTCGTCGACCGAGAGAATCTCGAGGACCTCGGCTCGCAGATCGGGCATCCCCTCGAACGACCGGCTGACGTTGCGCTGAAAGCCCGCGATGGTAAACGCGCCGTAGTGCCGGCACTCCGGGTGATAGAGCTCGGCCACGGCATCGGTACTGCCGTCGTTCCAGATCTCGCTCCAATACCGCCGGATCAACGCCTCGTTCTCGAGATTGGTAGCCATGAGTCCTCCTTGTTGAGCCGGCCTCACCGACCGCCCCGGTAGATCTCATCGCACTGCTTGACGACCCATCGAGCAAGCTGTACGTCGACGCCGCCATCACGATTGATGCGCAGAGCGCGCAGCGTCTTCTCGGGACCGTGCGGCAGGCACCACCAGCCCAGTACTGCAGTGGGAATCGTGAAGCGTCGAGCGACTCGTCGAGCATCCGCCTCATCGCGAACGAGCCATGCGCTCGACGGGCTGCTCCACGTCATAACGCCAAACGAAAGCGCATACTCGAACACCACGAATCGAGCGCCCTGTACGAGCGCAGCATCGACGCCCTCGAGCCCAAGACCCTCAACATTAGCAAGCCTGTAGCTGACGCTGTCGGACATGATAATCGCAAGAGTGTTCCACCCCAATAACCAAAAACAGAAAACCCTCCCCGCCTCGTGACATCCAACATCTGACCTCTAACATCTAACTACCCCCTCGCATTCCACTCCTGCAACGACCGCACCTCGAGCTCGACCTCGCCGAGCGACTGGATGCCGCTGAGCGCGGCGGCGGCGGCCGATGCGG
>DATLHO010000110.1:0-56943 GCA_035539855.1 Kapaibacterium sp. (SeqCode)
AATATCGACCGACCTTCAGCCTGTCGGCGACATCGAGAAATTTGCTGCGCCATGTGGAATACCCGGCGCTGCTCCCTAACGACCATACGTTGTTGACGTCGTACACAGTATCGGATACAATTGGCAGCGCGCCATTGGACGAGGATTGCGTGACGACCAAGTGGAATGCGTCTCGCGTTGTATCTAGCCACGTTTCGGCGAAACGGAGAAAGACAACTGCATCCTGTCCCGCCACCATTCGAAATCCCATCGAATCAGGTCGCGTGAACCGAGGCTCCCACTGAAAAACGGGACCCCCATTCGATTCAACGAAATTGCTATAGACGTTTCGCCAGTATGAAAAACATATTGTGGCTGTCGAGTCAGCCGTCACCTTCGACGGTAGTGAGGGAGTTTCGCACTTTGGGAAAACGCGACCTTTTAGTGTGTCGGTTACTGTCGCATAAACACGATAGACAAGTTGATTGTCGCGCGGGTTGAGAGTGGAGTCGACTTGGCTTACAGTCACCCTTAGGACGAAATCGGATTGCGCGGCCGCGAGAAACGCGTCCCTCAGGGGAGGCCGCATGATGGCGTGGAACCGTCCATAGAGTGGATAGGCAAGATTGTCCAGGGCATACATGTATCTATCAAGAATAGCCGTCTCAAGTCGATATTGGTGCCACCGAGCCGGATCGTAGTCGACCATTTGGTATAGCCATCGAAGCATGCCTTTAAGCGTATCCTTAACGGACGACCAGGTTTGAATGCGATCGAAGGCGACCATGGCCGTATCGAAGCGAAGTAGACTATCAACGTAGATGTAGGCCGTCTGAACGGTGTCCGGCATCACCGCCTCCAATGGCGGAATCGTCCGCAGGACCGGGTAAATGTTCTGATAGAACGTGGTAGACGACGTGAGCCAACGATTGGATGCTTTGAGTGCGGCGATTTGAGCGCTGTCCATCGGGCGAACACCGCCTGGATTCTGGGCAAAAGCGTTGGCGATCGGAGCCATCGACACCACGAGAGTCAGCAGTGCTCCGAGACCCCTTTCCCGGACGCACCTGCCAAGTGCAACTCGCATTTTCAACCCCGGAAATTGAATGACTTACGTGAGGCCGTGCGCGGCGTTCAGTCGGCTTCCGTGGACACACCTTGATGAGAATGTAGTCTGAGAGGCGGAGCCACCCGCACGTGCTTCGGCTCGGGATTACACGTCGGTTGTTCGGAGGCGTGCGTGGAGGTGGCCTTTCGTCGGTCGACGTCGGTGCTGCCAGGGACGAACAACTTGGAGACACTCCAAGTCAGATGCGGGGCGAAATCCTCATGGCGGAGCTACCTCACTCTGGTTACCCGTCGCCTGGTGACGGGTGGGGTGCGATAAGGCCACCGAAGCTGCGGCGATCTTCGCAGCCGATGCATGACGGTTGTCATGTTCTCAGGATTCCACCAGCGTGACGTCGGCGATTGATGTCCCGGCGGCACGATGCGTTGGCGCGATTCACTCCGGTCCCGGAACGCCCTCGTTCTCAGGCTCGCTCGCATCAGTACGCGGCAACGGCCGCGACGCCACGCGCTTCTCGGGGTCGTCGGCGGCCGAGAAGATCGCGACGAGAAGGAAGTAGCCGACGAGCAGGCCGAAGAGGGCGATGCTGACGAAGAACGACATGACCGTGACCGCTATCGTTGAGAGTATCGTTTACGGGGCCGCACCGTCGCCGAGGATTTCGTCCCACAGCTCGCCGATGCCGAGCCGGCGGTTGCGTGTGCGGTCGACCCACTCGGTCGGGAGCGCGCGTCCGGGATGGAACCGCACGCCCCAGATCGGATCGAACGCGCCCGTGCGCAGCGAGTATCGCACGTCGCCGATGACCGTCGTGTCGCCGGGCGCGCGCGCGATCCAGTCGGAGGAGAACCACGCGAAGCGACCGAAGTCCTCGACGATGCGCGGTGATGCGCGCTCGGCGGCGGAGAGATCGCTTTGAAGCATCCGGCGCACGCGTGCGCCCGGAGTCCATGTCGCGCCGCCGAACCACGGCACCCGGATGCGGTCGGCGTGCAGTGTGTCGCCGGCCCGGTACAGCGAGCGCCAGACGATGTTGTTCGCGATCGTGGGGAAGGCCTCGCCGCGCGCGATCGTATGTCCGCGCGCGCCTGCGATCGCTTCCTGAACGTCGAGAGCGCGCGCGTGCTGCACGGCGCCAAGGCCGATGTAGGCGAGGGCGATCGCGAACGCGATCGCCGCCGGTCGCCGCGTCCGCCGGCGGATCGCGATGATCGTTCCGATCAGCAGCGTCAGCGTGAAGATCGGGTCGACGATCGAGATCCAGTCCCATGCGACCCGCGTCGTCGCGAACGGCCAGAAGAGCTGCGTGCCGTACGTCGTGCACGCGTCGAGCAGTCCGTGCGTCGCGGCGCCGACGGTGGCGGCGGTGACGACGCCGCGCCACTGTTCGCGACCACGCTGGCTCGCCAGCCACGGGAGCGCGGCGATCAGGCCGGCCGCGGGCACGAACACGAACGAGTGCGTGAACTGGCGATGATACTCGATCGCCAGAAGCGGATCGGCCGCGCTGCGGATGAACACGTCGGCGTCGGGGAGCAGGCCGCCGATCGCGCCGAGCATCCACGCACGCGCGCGAAGCCGGGGACCGAGCACTGCCTGCGCCGCGGCCGCGCCGATGACGCCCTGGGTCACGAGATCCATGCGATACGATGGGATTGTTCGGGCTGCGCCGCGATCACAACGTGATCCCAAAGCGCTTCAGCACGAGGGCGTACACGAAATAGGCGGCCACGGTAACGGCGATCGCGATGAGCATCGAGACGGCAAACGGCAGCGTCGTACGCATCAGCCAGGCGAGCACGACGAAGAACAGCAGCGACGGAATCACCGCCCAGAAAATCCCCATGCTCAGCTCGCGGACCTTCGTGCGATCCTCCGTGTCGATCCACAGCCAGGTCAGCGCGAGCAGTGATGTCAATGGCAGCGCGGCGACGAGTGCGCCGACCGCGCTCGAGCGCTTGCCGATCTCGGAGATCGCGACGACGATCGCCGCGGTGAGCAGGAACTTGACGACGATGCGCAGATCCATCATCAGCCTCGGATGAACGCGCAAAGATAGACGATCGATCCGCACCCTCGCGCAGGCACAACCTCGCACGGTTCGGTGGCGGCGCGGGCGCTATCTTCGCGGCGCGTGGCCAACCTCCTGATCATCATCGTCGCCTTTGCGCTCGGCGTCCTGCTGCGGCGCACGGGACGCTTCGGCGAGGGCGCGCCGTCGGCGCTCAACGCCTTCGTGCTCAACATCTCGCTGCCCGCCGCGGCGCTGCTCCACGTCCACTCTCTTCGGTTCCAGTCCTCCCTCCTGTTCGCGGTCGTCGCTCCCTGGATCCTGTTCATCGTCGGCGCGCTGCTGCTCGATCGCATCGGCCGCGCACTCGAGCTGCCTCGCAGGACGATCGGGTGCATGGTGCTGCTCGGCGGACTCGGCAACACGTCGTTCGTCGGACTGCCGATGATCGAGGCGATGTACGGCCGCGAGGCGCTCGGCATCGGGATCATCGCCGATCAGCCGGGCAGCTTCCTCGTGCTCGCGACGCTCGGTCTCGCCGTCGCCGCGCGCTACGGAGGCGGCTCGGCGACGCCGCGCGAGATCCTCGGACGCATCGGTCGGTTCGTTCCGTTCTGGGCGATGGTGGCGGGACTGCTGCTGACGCCCGTCGACTATCCGCCGATCGTCGTGACGCTGCTGACCCGCTTCGCCGACACGCTCACGCCGCTGGCGATGGTCTCGGTCGGCATGCAGCTTCGCGTCGGCCATCTGCGCGGGCGCACGCGGCCGCTCGCGCTGGGCCTGGGCTGGAAGATGCTCGTCGGTCCGGCGATGATCCTCGCGATCGGCGTCGCGGCCGGCGTCGCCGACCCGCTCGTGCTGCAGGTCACGGTCTTCGAGATGGCGATGCCGCCGATGGTCACCGCCGGCATCATCGCGCTCGAGCACGATCTCGACCCGCCTCTGGCCGCGCTGTTCCTCGGCATTGGAATCCCGATCTCGCTCGCCACGCTCCCGCTCTGGGCACGACTGATCGGGTGAGCCGACGATCGTCGCGCACCGCTGCCGCGCGGAGACACGGGACTGCGCGCTCCGGTGTCTCCGCGATGAGCCACCCGCCTCACGTCGCCCTGACCGCGAGCAGCGAGACGCTCTTGACGCCCCACTTCTCGGTCGCGCCGCGCGCGCTCTTCGACAGGAAGCGGTAGCCGGGATTGTCCCGAAGCGCGAGCACGCGGAAGCCGGCGGACTCGATGGTCGCGCGGTAGCTGTCCTGCTGCGCGGCGCCGCCGATGCACGCCGCCCAGAGCGTCGCGTTGCAGGTGACGTCGGGCGGCAACTGCACATCGGTCACGATGTCGGCGATCGCCAGGCGACCGCCGATACGGAGCACCCGCGCGGCCTCCTCGAACACGCTCCGCTTGTCGGCCGCGAGATTGATGACGCCGTTGCTGATGACGACGTCGACGCTGGCGTCCGGCAGCGGGATCTTTTCGATGTAGCCGCGCAGGAACTCCACGTTCGAGTGATCGTCGCCCGCGGCGTCGCGCAACCGCTCCGCCTTCAGGCGCTGGGCGTCGGTCATGTCGATGCCGATCACGGCGCCTTCCGGACCCGCCTTGAGTCCGGCGACGAACGAATCCATGCCCGATCCGCTTCCCAGGTCGAGCACGCGCTCGCCGGGCTGCACGGCCGCGAGGTCGAAGTAATAGCCGACGCCGGCGAAGGAGTCGATTGCCTCGCTCGGCACGCGGTCGAGATCGGCGCCCTCGTAGCCAAGGCGCTCCGCCATCGCGCGGCCCATCTCGAAGTGGAACTCGCCGTGCGGATCCTCCGCCACCTGCCGGTACATCTCCTGCACTTTCGCTTCGAGCTGCGCGGCGTCGACGGTCTTCGTTGGTTCGATGGTCTCCATGGCTCACCCTCGTGAATGATTGTGGGTATCGTCCGGGGTGAATCGTCAGGTCAGAAACGCAATGCCGCCGGCCAGGATCTCGACGAAGCCGGCGGCGGTCAGGGCCGGCGCGAGGTCGTGATCAACACCGGGCCACGCGTCGTCGCCCGGCGGGACGGTCGCCGCGTTGATCGAAGGCATCACGCCGGCGCGAGCCGGCCGTCCCGAGGTCGTCTTTGTCTCGATCATCGTCGATTGCTCCCCCGCTTCGCCCGCGGCGCCTTCGAGCCGTTTGCGCCCGTCGCGATGGGCAGTCCCGCGGCCTTCCAGTCGGCGATCCCTTCGTCGTATCGGATCGCGTCGAATCCCTTTCCGCGCAGAACGCGGACGGCGTCCGAAGCGAACAGACAGTACGGTCCGCGGCAGTACGCGGCGATGCGTTGATCGCGCGGTAGCTCGCGGAGCCGTTCCGGCAGATCGTCGACCGGCATCGAGACCGCGCCGGCGAGATGCCCGCGCTCGTACTCGTTCGCCGGCCGCACATCCAACAGCAGGATCGATCCGTCACGCACGCCACGGCGCAGTGTGTCGCGGTCGATCGTGTCGAACTCCTCGCGACCGGCGACGAGCTTCGCCGTGATTCTCTCGACCTCGGCGAGCTGCCGCTCGGCGAGCGCACGGATGTCGCGACAGACAGTGCAGACCTCGTCGCTCGAGAGCGTGTACTCGACGTACAGACCCCGCTTCGTCGCCTCGACGAGCTGCGCTGCGCGAAGCACCTGCAGGTGGCGCGATGCGTTGGCGACCGAGAGATGAGCCTCTTCCGCCAGCTCCTCCACCGACCACGGCCTCTGACAGAGCAGATCGAGCATCTCGAGTCGCTTCGGGCTCGAGAGCGCCTTGGTCACGCGCGCCAGTTGGTTATAGATCGCATCCTTGTAGACTCTCTTCTCCATGGCTCTTCACGTTTGCTGCGAGATCGGGCGGCGTGAGCCCTGCTAGTCGAGTATTCAATCATTCAATTGAACGGTGCAAACGTACGACGACGGGAGGGTCGAATTCAAGCGGGAAGTGTTGAAGGCCGTCGTGCGGATCATCCGCGCGCGATGCGCCGATGCGACGTCATTTCAGAGTCCAGCGAACCAGTCGTATCCGCGCTGTCTGAAGTAGTCCTAGGGCCGTTTGTCGCTGAAGCGGATCATGCCTGAGCCGTCTCGCGCTGCCGCAGCGAAATGCGATCTTCGCAACGTCGACGATGACCGTTCACTCAACCCGAGCTCTCAATCCCATGGCCCGATCGAGCCCGCATCTCATCCGCATGCTCACCGTCGACGACGCGGCCGCCTGGGCGGCGCTGCGCTTCGAGGCGCTCGTCGCGCACCCGCTCGCGTTCGGCTCCTCCGCGCCGGAGACATCGGACGACCTCGTCGAGGTCGCGCGCGAGCGGCTCGCGGCGAGCGACGAGGCCGCGGTGCTCGGGGCGTTCGTCGCGGGCAGCCTTGTCGGCGTCGTCGGCATACGCCGGCAGCCGGGACTCAAGGAGCGGCACAAGGGGTTACTCTGGGGGATGTATGTCTCGGCGGGCTCGCGTCGTCGTGGCATCGCCGCGTCGCTCGTCGACGCGGCGCTCGAGCATGCGCGCCGGTGGGTCGGCGTCGCGCAGGTTCATCTCGCGGTGAGCGAGACTGCCGTCGAGGCCCGGGCAATGTACGAGCAGCTCGGCTTTCGTGCGTGGGGTCGGGAGCCGCGCGCGCTCTGCGTCGACGGTCGATTCGTCGACGAGCACCACATGGTCCTGATGCTCGACGAAGCTGCGGCTCCCGTCGCTCGACGGTTCGTCGTCCACGTCAGTGTCGCTGTCGAGCGCGAGGGCCGGCTGCTGATGGTGACCGAGAGCAAGCCCGACGTGCGCGGCATGCTCAACCTGCCGGGCGGACGTCTCGAGCACGGCGAGGGACTCGTCGACGCCGCACGACGCGAGGCGCTGGAGGAGACCGGACTGCGCGTGACGATCACGGGAATCGTCGGACTCTTCACCGCAGTCTCCGATCAAGGCAATCACGTCTTCCGCTTCGTCTTCGCCGCCGACGCCGGGACGCAGATCGCCGCCGCCGGCGACGACGTCACCGCAGTGTCGTGGCACAGCGTCGACGAGCTCGTCGCGATGGACGACGCGAGGCTTGCCGGTGCGTCGATGCTGCGCGGAATCCTCGCGAGGATCGCGCGGCATGATTCCTCGAAGCTCTCACTGCTCGACGACACACGAAACGGCTGATCGGATGAGCACCCGCAACGCCGTTCCGGCCCCTCGGGATCCGACGTCACCATGAGCCGAGCCCGGGCATCGGCAGCTCGCGCACCACGAATTTCGTCGTGACGCCGCGATTCCCGGCCAGAATCACAGGTCGGCGGCTCCTTGCAAAATTTGATTAGGTTTTCATCTTTCCTTCACGTGGCCCCTCTAGCTTTGCATCCGCGAGCGTAAGTATTTCGTTCGCGGTGATGTGAGTAGCCTTGCGTTCGTCCCCGCCGATGGCACCCCTGTCGGCGGGGACGACGCATCTTCGGCCCAATCGCTTCCGCACCCACCGACCGACACTACCAACCCACCGCCCCACCTGCACGTCGCCCAACACCGAATTGGCGAACACCCCCTCCCCGCCCTACTTTAGCTGAATGCACAAAGGCCGAGGCCACCCCAACCGCCTTGTGACATCTGACCTCTGACATCTGACATCTGACAACCCCTGCATGTCCCACGTCTCTCTCTCCAACGTCGTCAAGCGCTTCGACGACGGCACGGTTGCCGTCAAGGGCGTGTCCTTCGAGCTCGAGGACGGTCAGTTCCTGGTGATCGTCGGGCCTTCGGGCTGCGGCAAGACGACGACGCTGCGCATGATCGCCGGACTCGAGAGCATCAGCGAGGGCGAGATTCGCATCGGCGACCGGCTCGTCAACGACGTGCATCCGAAGGATCGCGACATCGCGATGGTGTTCCAGAACTACGCGCTGTATCCGCACATGACGGTGCGCGAGAATCTGGAGTTCGCGTTGAAGATGCGGAAGGTGCCGAAGCAGGAGCGGGTGCAGCGCGTGGCTGAAGCCGCGCGGATGCTCGAGCTCGAGCCGCTGCTCGAGCGCAAGCCGAAGGCGCTCTCCGGCGGTCAGCGCCAGCGAGTCGCGCTCGGCCGCGCGATCGTGCGCAATCCCAAGGTCTTCCTCTTCGACGAGCCGCTGTCGAATCTCGACGCGAAGCTCCGCACGCAGACGCGCGCCGAGCTGCAGAAGCTGCATCATCAGTTGCACGCCACGTCGATCTACGTGACGCACGATCAGGTCGAGGCGATGACGATGGCCGACAGGATCGTCGTGATGAACGGTGGTGAGGTGCAGCAGATCGCCACGCCGCTCGAGATCTACAACGAGCCGGCGAACCGCTTCGTGGCGGGATTCATGGGAACGCCCTCGATGAATTTCTTCACCGGGTCACTGCGTCGTTCAGAAGAGCGGATCGAGTTTCGGACGAGCTCGTCGCCGGAGATGGTGATCCCGCTCGAGAGCGCGCCGTCGCACGCCGACGCGGCCGCGACGCTCGGGATTCGCGCGGAGCATTTCGTGCTCGCCGACGGGTCCGACCGCAACGGATTTCCCGCGATCGTCGAGGTCGTCGAGACGCTCGGCAACCAGACGCTCGTGCACTTCAGCACGCCGCAGGGAATGGCGATCGCCTCGCTCCACCCCGATCACCAGTTGCGCTATGGCGAGCGCATCACGCTGCGCGTCGTCGCCGATCGCGCGCACTGGTTCGACGCGGCTGGAACGACGCTGCGGTAGTTCTCTCTACTTGACCTGCGGAATCGTCTCGGTCGACGGCACGTCGGTCATCTCGGTGCGCGTCGTCACGTGAAGGTCGCCGTCGCGGACCTCCATCTCGTAGACGATCGGAACACCCGTCGGGATGTTGACCTCCATGATCGACTCCTGCGTGTGCTTGTCGAGATGATACAGCAGCGCGCGCAGCGAATTCCCGTGCGCGACGATCAGCACGTTCTTGCCGGCGCGCAGGTCGTTCACGATGTGCTCCTCGAAGTACGGCAGCACGCGCTGGATCGTCATCGCCAGGCTCTCTCCCTTCTCTCCCGGCGGCCGCACGTCGAAGCTGCGGCGCCAGACGTGCACCTGCTCCGGTCCGTACTTCTCCGCCATCTCCGCCTTGTTCAATCCCTGCAGGTCGCCGTAGTGGCGCTCGTTGAGCGCCTCGTGCATCGTCATCGCCATCTCCTTGTGCCCGGCATGCTCGAGCGCGATCGTCGCGGTGCGCACCGCGCGCTTGAGCGCCGATGTGTACACCGAGTCGATCTGCACGCCGCGCAGCTTGATGCCGGCCGACGTCGCCTCCTGTTCGCCGAGCGGCGAGAGGTCGACATCCTCCCAGCCGGTGAACCGGTTCTCGAGGTTCCACTGCGACTGGCCGTGGCGGAGAAGTATGAGCTTGGGCATCGGTGCGGAAGGATTGATGATGGATTCGGGGATCATTCCTGCGGCGATTCCGGGATGTCGGCCGGCTCGCCTTCGGGAAGGTACTTGATCGCCGGCACGTCGCTGACCACGCCGTAGTAGAAGGCGTAGCGAAAGAGCGCGTCGAGACCGACGAGGTCGGCCTGCTCGAGCGTGTAGCGGATCGAGCCCTTGAGGTAGCGCTCGTAGAATGCGGTCGCCTGCGCGGAGTGCTCGTGCGTCGCGGCGAGATCCGGCAGCATGAGCACGGCCATGTCGCGCGCCGCCGCCATCTCGGCAAGCAGTTCGTCGTCGACCTCTCCGACACGCCCCCACGCGAGCATGTACGGAAGCGGCGACTCGGTCATGTCCTCCCACTCGTCGCTGAGATCGAGCAGCGACGTGTTGCCGCTCATGTCGAACACGGCGTCGTCGCCGTAGAGCAGCGCCGCGTCGGCGATCGAGAGCATCTCGTCGAGCCCGCGCGCGCCCGCGCGCAGCAGCTTCGGATCGATGTCGTGTTTTTCCGACAACAGGATCCGCGCGATCAGCGCGTCGGATGCATCGGTATCCTTCACCGCCACCGTCGCGAAGCCGCCGAGTCCGCGATTGAACACGAGTTTCAGCACGCCGGCAAATCCCGACGTCACGATCCCGACGCCGGGCACCAGCGCATAATCGACGACGCCGACATTCCTCGCATAATCGAGCGCCGGAGTCAGCACGATGTCGGCTGACCCGTCGAGCAATGCATCAGCGGGCCGCTCCACCGCGGTCACCATCCACCCACGCTGCGCAAGCGCGCGAGCAAGGGGTTCGGTTGAGAGTTCTTTTCGGTACGCGAAGCGCATCAGCGTCGGCAAGGAGGTCAGATGTTGGATGTCAGATGTTAGATGTTACGATGCGCGTCTGGGTATGGGGTTTTTGTTTTTTGTTATTGGTTATTTGTCGTTGGATGAGTTCGCGATTGAGTTCCAATAACCAATAACCAATAACCAATAACAAGAACCCAACAACCAGAACCTTGCGGCCTTAACCGCACCATCACCACGCCGGCACCTCAATCTTATGCACCAACCGCATCGTATCCCGTGCTATCAGCAGCTCCTCGTCGGTCGGGATGACATAGGCGCGGAGGCGGGAGTCGACGGTTGAGATTTCGCCTTCGATGCCGCCCAATAGGCGCTCGTTGCGGTCGGGGTCGAGGCGCAGGCCGAACCAGTCCATGTGCGCGCAGATGCGGGCGCGGATGCGCGGGGAGTTTTCGCCGATGCCGCCCGCGAAGACGATCGCGGTTGCGCCGTTCATCTCCGCAAGGTACGCGCCGACGTATTTGCGAATGCGCGCCACGAAGATGTCGATCGCAAGACGCGCCCGGCGGTCGCCGTTCTCCTCCTCTTCCGCGAGCAGCTCGCGCATGTCGTTGGTCAGGCCGCTGATGCCGAGGAGTCCCGACTGCTTGTTGAGCATCGTGTCGATCTGGTCGATCGAGAATCCCTCCTTGGCCATCAGGTATTCGATGACCGCGGGGTCGATGTCGCCGGAGCGCGTTCCCATCACCAGTCCCTCGAGCGGCGTCAGGCCCATCGACGTGTCGATCGAAAAGCCCTCGCGGATCGCGGTCGCGGAGCAGCCGTTGCCGAGGTGGATTGTGATGATGTTGACGTCACGCTTCTCGAGCTCGAGCATCTTGCGATAGCGGTACGCCATGTAGCGATGCGACGTGCCATGGAAACCGTAGCGGCGCAGCCGGTGGCGGCGGTAGAACTGGTACGGGATCGCGTAGAGGTACGAGTGCTCGGGCATCGAGTGATGGAACGCGGTGTCGAAGACCGCGGCCTGGGGGATGCCGGGACCGAAGATCTCGGTCGCCGCGCGGATCCCCTTGAGGTTCTCGGGATTGTGCAGCGGCGCCAGGTCGATGCACTCCTCGATGCCGTCGATCACCTCGCGCGTCAGCAGCGACGACGCGGTGAAGCGCTCGCCGCCGTGAACGACGCGGTGTCCGATCGCGTGGATGTCCGCCAGTGACGAGACCTCGGGTATGCCGGCCTCCGGCGAGACGAGCCATCGGATCGCCACGTCGATCGCGCCGCGGTGGTCGCGGATGGGCTGGGCGCTGCGCAGGACGCTGCCGGCGGCGTTCTCGAACTTCAGCAGCGCCTGCGATCCGATGCGCTCGATGATCCCGCGCGCTAGGCGGCGGTCGGTGTCCGAGGCGGTCTTGTCGGGATCGGTGTCGATGAGCTGGAACTTCAGCGACGACGACCCCGAGTTGAGGACGAGAATGTTCATGGCGGAATGGCCGATTACGATTGCCCCCGTGCTGCGACCCGCGTGCGAGTCATGCAAAATACGGTCCCCCGAAATGCCGAAGGCCGGGGATGTCCCCGGCCTTCACACTGTCACGAATCCAGCAGCAGGATCTGCGCCGCTCGCGCGACGGCGACATCGGCCGCCGCTGCCGGGCCGCGGTGGCGCTACTGATAGCGCCCGGCGATCGCGTCGACGATCTCGGCCAGCCGCGCCGCCTCGGGCGACGTGTTGCTCCAGACGAAATCGCCGTCGGAGCGCAGCAGGATCTGCGTGTACGTCCCGCTCTCGGGCGTGTACCGATAGGCGAACCGGGTGTACTGTCCCATGTCGGCGCCCCGGGCCTCCTTCTCGCTGATCTTGCCCAGCTCGGCCGCCGCCAGCAGTCCGCGCACGAGCGCGAGCGTGTCGGCGCCGATGGTGCCGAGCACCGTGCGCGCGTGCGAGTACTTCTCGGTGAGACTCTCGCCGGTCTTCACCGGTCGATCGGTCTCGGGCCACGGCGTCTCGCCGCGCGCCCACTCGTACGAGCTGACCGTGCCGTCGCCGGCGACGACGATGCCGCGATGCTGGTATCCCCAGGCGTGATTGACGTATTCGTGCTCGAGCAGGGCGACCTCGCCGACGGGCACCTTGTCGCCGCCGCGGCCTCCGGTGTCGACGACGGAGCCGCCGTTGCGGCAGGCGCCCAGCATCGCCAGCGAGGCGACCAGGAGCACGGTGAATGAATGTCGCATGATCCGTTCCTCCATTCGTGGGGTGATGGGTCTTCTCCGAAGACATCGCTCAGCGCCCGATGTGACACGAACGGCGCGGGTGAAAACTGTGAAAGGCCCGCTCGGCGGGCCTTTCGATGGCGTCATCCCTTGAATGCGCGCAGGAACTCGAGGCGCTCCTGGAGCTGTGCGACCGGTACGAGGAGCTTGTCCTTGCCGAAGATCGCGTCCTCCGGGCGGTCGAAGACCAGCTCGTAGTCGCGCGACATCACGATCGCCTCCTCCGGACACACCTCCTCGCAGTAGCCGCAGAAGATGCAGCGGAGCATGTTGATCTCGAAGAGCTCCGGATAGCGCTCCTTGTCGCGGGTCGTCTCCGCGGCCTGTACCTCGATGGCGATCGCGGGGCAGACGCGCGAGCAGAGCCCGCAGGCCACGCAGCGCTCGCCGGACTCCTCCTGCACGAGCACCGGGCGGCCGCGATAGCTCGCGACCGGCTCGAAGCGCTCCTCGGGATACATCCTGGTGAACCGTGGCTGGAACATCTGCTTCAGCGTCAGCCCGAGCCCCTTCGCGATCTCCGGCAGGTAGAGCTTCTCCCAGAAGCTCATCCGTCGGACATCGTTCGTCTGTATGCTCTTCTCAACCATGGTCATTCGTTTCGATTAGCGAAGCAGCGCGAGAACGATCGCGGTGACGACCGTGTTTGCCAGCGCCAGCGGGAACATCACCTTCCATCCGAGGTTCATGAGCTGGTCGTAGCGGAAGCGCGGGATCGACCAGCGGACCCAGATGAAGAAGAACACCCAGAAGAGCGTCTTGAGCACGAGCGCGGTGAACTGCAGCAGCGCCCGGAGCACGTCGTGCTCGCGGAAGAACTCGATGTCCTGCAGCCACGGCACGTTGTAGCCGCCGAAGAAGATCGTCGAGATCAGCGCCGACATCAGGATGACGTTGCCGTACTCGGCGAGAAAGAACAGGCCGAACTTCAGGCCGGTGTACTCGGTGTGGAATCCGCCGACGAGCTCGGGCTCCGCCTCGGCCAGGTCGAACGGCGCGCGATTGGTCTCCGCGAACGCCGCGACGAGAAACACGAGGAACCCGATCGGCTGCAGGAAGACGTTCCATTTCGGGAGCCACCCGAACCAGTATCCGCCCTGGGTCTCGACGATCGCGTTGGGATTGAGCGTACCCATGATCAGCAGCATGCCCATCAGCGACAGGCCCATCGACAGCTCGTAGCTGATCATCTGCGCGGAGGAGCGGATGCCGCCGAGCAGCGAGTACTTGCTGTTCGATGCCCATCCTGCAAGCGTGATGCCGTAGACGCCGCACGCCGACAGGGCCAGCAGCACGAGCAGTCCGATGTTCAGGTTCGGCGCGACCGTCGGGATGATGGTCGTGCCGTCGACGGTGAACGGGCTGGCGAAGGGAATGATCATCCAGCCGGCGATGGCCACGGCGATCGAGATCACCGGCGCGATCAGGTGGAAGCGCTTGTTCGCCGCGGCCGGGATGATGTCCTCCTTCAGCGTGAGCTTCAGCACGTCGGCGAACGACTGGAACGCGCCACCGGGACCGACGCGGTTCGGACCGACGCGATTCTGGATCCACGCCGAGACCTTCCGCTCCAGCAGCACGACATACGCCGCGCCGATCAGGAAGAAGTTCAGGACGAAGAAGACCTTGATCGCGAGGATGAGGGATTCGATGAGCGTCATTGTCGTGAGTGCGAAATGCGAAGTGCCAGTTGGAGGATCGCTTGCGCGGCGCCTCTAGCGTCCCACCTTCTCGTTCGGCATCTGCTGCGGCCGGAAGTCGTGCGGCACGTACGTGAAGCCGTGCGGCGCCGGTCGGTCGCCGCGGCCGAGCTCGATGCCCGCGTAGGCCTCGAGCGCCTCGTAGCTCATCGAGCGGAACGACGGGAAGCGGCCGGCGATCTCCTCGAAGACATCCTCGGTCCACGCGTAGTCCCAGCGCGTGCCGAGCTGCCGCGCGATGTCGCGCAGCGTCTGCCATGCCGGACGGCAGTCGCGACGCTCGCCGTGGGTCCAGCGATCGTTGTACGCGCCGAACTTGTCGAGCCGCGACATCTTCATGCCCATCAGCCGCTCGTTCTCCTGCGTGACGACCGCCGGCATGAAGTGCTGGACGATCCCCTGCACGTTGACGAACGTTCCCTCCTTCTCCGCATACGTCGAGGTCGCGAAGACGACGTCGGCCAGCGCGGCGATCGGCGTCGGGTTCCAGGCGTGCACGATGAGCCCGCGCAGGCGCCCGAGCGCGGCGGCGAGCTCCTCGGTGACCGGGAACGACTGGTCGAGCACGTAGAGCACCTGGATGCGCCCCTGCATGATCCCGTCGATGATGCCCTTGATGTCCTGTCCCGCCTTGTCCGGCGCAACGCCCACCTCACGCGCGCCGCGCGTGTTCGGCGTGCGGTCGGCGACGCGGAGCTTCCGGTCGGCGAACTCGGGATCGTCGTAGCGCATCATGTCGATGTTCGACGTGCCGACGACCTCGCGCGCCAGGCGCGCGAGCGTATAGTTCTCCTCGACGCTCATGAACGGCGAGCCGATGAAGGCGACCTCGTTCGGCTTCGCCCCGCGCAGCAGCGCGGCGGCGGCGGCGGTCGCCTCGTCCCAGCCGGTCTCGTACTGCGTGCCGTCGCGGCGGACGAGCGGGCGGACGACGCGGTTGTCGTTGACGTAGCGGTACTCGCCCAGACGACCCGGATCGCACATCCAGTACTCGTTGACCTTCGAGTTCTGCCGCGGCTCCAGTCGCAGGATCTCGTTGTTGCGCACGCCCGCCTGGATGTTGCAGCCGCGAGCGCAGCCCGGACAGATCGTGTCGTTGAACGACATGTCCCACACGCGGGCGCGGAAGCGGAAGTCGCGCGAGGTCAGCGCGCCGACCGGACAGATGTCGATGACGTTCATCGAGTACGGGTTGTCGAGCTCGGTGCCCGGGAACGTCTCGATCGTCACGTGGTCGCCGCGGTTGACGAACGTCAGCGCCGGCTGCTCGGCAATCTCGTCGGAGAACCGGATGCAGCGCGAGCAGCTGATGCAGCGCTCGGCGTCGAAGAGCACCTCGGGTCCGAGCGGAACGCGCTTGTCCTTGTGCACCTTCTCCTCGAGGAACCGGCTCTCGCCGCTTCCGTGCTGGAAGGCGTAGTCCTGCAGCTTGCACTGGCCCGCCTCGTCACAGATCGGACAGTCGAGCGGGTGGTTGATCAGCAGGAACTCCATGACCGACTCGCGTGCCTTGACCGCGCGCTCGTTGATCGTGTTGATCACCTGGCCGTCGGCGACGAGCGTCGAGCAGGCGATGGCGAGCTTCGGGAGCTTCTCGATCTCGACGAGGCACATCCGGCAGTTGCCCGAGACCGAGAGCGCCGGATGATAGCAGAAGTGCGGGATGTCGATGCCGTTCTCGAGAGCAACCTCGATGACCGTCCGTCCGGACTGGCACTCGATCGTCTTCCCGTCTATCGTGATTGTAGGCATAGATCGTTCTATCGCTCGTTGGCCGCAGCGGGGGGCACGGGACCGCGGAAGCCGCTCGCGGGCGGCCCGCAGAGCCGCATCGAGACAGATCCCGCCATAGCTCGTAAAGCTACGATGAACACCGGAACCGGAGAAGTTACGAGTAGAAATGTGGCGGGCCTACGGAGGCGAGACCGAGCGATCGGCGAGCCGCTTGTACAGCCACCAGCCGGGCGCCACCGGACGGATCAGGATGAACTCCCGCTCCGACAGCGGCGGCAGCGACTCGGCCGACGGGGCGTGCAGGTAGCCGTAGTGGCTCTGCTCGATCGCCGCGCCCTGCAGGAAGATCACCCGCGGGAAGCGCGCGTCGCGATCGATCCGGCGGATGCCCAGCTCCTGTCGCAGCCGCTCGAGCGACCCGCGGTCGAGCTGGTAGAAGATCAGGTCGGCCAGCGGCACGTCGTCGTCGAGCTCGCGGTACTCGTCGATCGTCCGCACGTCGAAGTCGCGCAGCGCGAAGCGGCCCCAGCGCCTGACCGTGTCGAGGCGGCCGACGATCTTTTCGGCGGCCGGCAGGCTGCGCCGCAGCATCGCCGCCAGCGTGTCGTCGCTCATCAGCAGGTGCTCGAGGTCGTTGCGCCGCAGCCGGAAGATCGCGGTGTCGAGCGCCTCGGCGGCCGTTCTGATCTGCGCGCGCTGGTTCGACGGCACCAGTCTGCGGATCGCGTCGATGTGCCAGATCGAATCGCCGCGCATGAACAACGAGACCGATTCGACCTCGGCGCGCGCGGTGACCGTCACGAACGCGACCGTCCGGCGCATGCCATCGTCGGTCGGCAGGTCGGGGATCGAGTCGATGCGCACGCGCGCGCCGTCGGGGACGGTGCCCCGGTAGGCGCCGGGATCGACCCCCGCGAGCTCTCCGGCGAGCCGCTCGCGGAACAGCGACCGGTCGATCTCCGCGGCGGCCGAGCACGTCTCGGTCATGAACGCGACGATGACTCCGCGCGGCGTCGCCCCGCGCGGCAGCGCCTGGGCATGCGCCGGCGGCGGCGTCCACAGGAGCGTCGCGACGAGCGAGAGAAGCCACGGCAGCAGGCCGGGGAAGTGCCCGGTTGGATTCACGGGGTCGTGTGGTCCACGTCGGATTCGGTGAGCAGCGTGCGGCTCCCATCACCGCCACGCCGTGCGAATATCGCTCCGCTGTCGGCTCGGATGCAATCGAAGCTCTATCTTCGGCCGATGCCCGAACCTCGAACCATGGTCGATGCCCGCATCGCGCCGCGACCGCGCGATCTGTTCTACGCCCTGCTCGCGGCCGCCGCGGCCGCGCACACGGGCTTCCTCGTCGTGCTCACGTGGCTGCGTCCCGGGCTCGACTTCGGGGCGATCGTTTCGCTGATGGTGCTTCCGTTTCTGTTGATCGCGGTCGGCTTCCTCCCGGTGATCATGCTGCTGACGCTGCTGCGCATAGCGCTGCTGACGCTCGTCGGCGCCGTCCGAGCACGGCCACTGCTACTGGTCGCGGTCCTTTCGATCGCCGGCATCGCGATCGCGGCGCTGACCGCGTGGCTGGCGACGACGTGGATCCGCGACGATCAGATCGTCAGCTCGGTGATCTTCGGCGCCGCGGTCGGCGGCGTCATCGCGGGCATGAAGCTCGGCGGCGACGGCCGCGAGCGCGAGCAAACCGGCGCGGGCGCATGAGACCCTTCAGCGTGATCATCCCGGCCGCCGGCAGCGGCTCGCGCAGCGGACGCGCGCTTCCGAAACAGTACGTCGAGCTCGCCGGCGCGCCGATCCTCGCGCATACCATCGCCGCCTTCCTCGCGCTCGAGAGCTGTGTCGACGTCGTCGTCGCGATCGACGAGGCGTGGCGCGACGTCGCCACCGCCTGCGCGCCGGACGACCCGCGCGTGCGCTTCGTCGGGGGCGGCGCCGAGCGGCAGCACTCGATCGCCGCCGCGCTCGCAGAGCTGCGCGGCGACGCACGGCATGGCGACGCACTGCACGGCGACACACTGCCCGGCGACGCGTCGATCGTGCTCGTGCACGACGCGGCGCGACCGTGTGTGGGCCGCGCGCTGATCGAGCGCGTCGTCGAGGCCGCCGCGACACACGGCGCCGCGGTGCCCGTGGTCGCGGTCGCGGAGACCGTCAAGCGCATCGACGCCAACGGCATGATCGTCGGGACGATCCCGCGCTCCGAGCTGCGCCTGGCGCAGACGCCGCAGGGCTTCGAGCGCGCGCTGCTCGAGCGCGCCTACAGTAATGCGGAGGAGCACCGCATCGTCGCGACCGACGACGCGTCGCTCGTGGAGGCCCTCGGCGTCGGGGTCGCGGCCGTCGAGGGCGACGCGGACAATCTGAAGATCACGCTGCCCGGCGATTTCGAACGGGCGGCGGCAATACTAAAAGCGAAGGGCCGGATCGTGTGATCCGGCCCTTCGTCGATGACGCTGTCGCTGCGCGGTTACGGCGCGGCGAAGAACGGGGCGAGCATCTCCTCGACGGTCGTGCCCGACTCCGGAGTATCCTGAATGCGTCCCTTCTCGACGCCGTCCTTGACGACGATGAACGTCGGGGCGTCGATGATCGCGGGCTGGTGCGTGCTCTTGATCTCGTCGATGCCGGCCATGCGCGCGTCGGTGATCCAGATCTCGATGTTCGCGTGCGGGATGCCCGCGGCGTCGAGGGTCTTGAGGACCTGCGGCATCGTCTGCTGGGTCTTCTGGCACGAGCACGACGGCTTGACGACCATGATCACCTGGTGGCGCGAGGCGTCGAACGCGCTGCGGATCGCGGCGACCTTGTCATCGAAGCGCGCGGTCGCCGCGGCGTCGGTGCCCGGATAGGCATCGTAGCCCTGGTCGAACCAGATCGAGTAGCCGGGATCGGTCCGGAACTGCTCGACCGTCATCTTTCCAAGTCGCTGATCGGCGGTCGTCGTCGGAGCGTCTTCGCAGGCGGCAACGGTGAGCGCCAGGAGGCAGAGTGAAAGCAGAAGCAGGGGCGTGCGCATGAAAGCGGTCCTCCTCGAGAGTACCATTAGGGGGTAGAAAGGGCTTCAGGAATTCAGAACGGGCTCTCTGCCCCAGAGGAGCTTGGCCCGAAGGACATCAAAATAGGTTGTCGACGTTCTCTTGACAAGAGACGCCGTGAACTCATACCGCGTGATAGTGACCTTCGTCGCGGCCGGGATGTTACGCTGAACCTGCCCGTCGGCGTAGATCTGGACGCCGTCGCGGCCGGTGATCGGCAGTTGCTGGATCGGGATCACGTCGATCGTCGAGCGATCGGGCACCACTACCGGGCGCGCGGTGAGCATGTGCGGCGCGATCGGCGCGATCACCGTCACGTCGCAGTTCGGCGTGACGACCGGACCTCCGGCCGACAACGCATAGGCGGTCGAGCCGGTCGGCGTGGCGAAGATCAGCCCGTCGCCGCGATAGGTGCCGAGGAAGTCGCCGTTGATCCACGTCTGAAGCTGGACCATCCGCGAGCCGTCGCGCTTGTCGATGACGATGTCGTTGAGCGCCACGAGCGGCTCGATCTCGGGATTGTCGGGGAAGCTCGCTCGGAGCAATCCCCGCTCGACGGTGCGCGTGCGCCCTTCGACGAGCTCCTCGATCATCTCCTCGAGCGCGTCGACGGAGAACTCGGCGAGAAATCCCAGCCGGCCGAGATTGACCCCGAGCAGCGGCACGCCGCTGCCGACGAGGAACCGGCTCGTCGCCAGCATCGTCCCGTCGCCGCCGAAGGCAACGACGACGTCGGCGCGCTCGCGCAGTCCCTTGGCCGGGACGAAGCGGCTGCGGTCGCCGAGCGAATGCAGGATCTCGCGCATCTCGTCGTGCAGGACGTAGGCGATGCCCCGCTGATCGAGAATCGCGAGAAGGGAGCCGACGGCCGTTGCCACGTCGGGCTTGGAGCTGTTGCCGACGACGCCGATGGTCATGCTGCGACGGATTGCGTGAAGCGAGCTCGTTCGTTGGTCGCGCGGCCGGGGACGCTCCCCGCGTCGTGCCGTCGCCGCTGCGAATATCGCCAGACCGCCGTTACCGCGAACGCCTGCCACTCCGAGCGACCGACCCGGCCGCCCCAACGCTCAATCCCCTTCACGCTCCCGGACCGTCTGCCAGTACCTGCCGAAGCTGACGACGTGCGTCAGCAGGTCGAACGTCGCGGCGAGCACGCCCGGCACGCCATCGCGGATGCCGCGGCGCAGCACGAGGCGCTCGAGGTAGCGCCGCAGCGGCCGCGTCACCATGTGATGCCGGATCGTCGCCGCGGTGATCGGCACGCCGGCCTTCGCGAGCTGCTCCGCGCCGTACTTCGTGTAGTAGTCGAACTTCCGCATCCACACCGCGAACGTCGGATACGGATGATGCTCGAACGGCTCGGTCAGCTCACCGACGGACCCATCGATGGCCAGACGCTCGTGAAACGCTCCGCTCGGGTAGTGCCCGCGGCCGCGCCGGAACAGCCGGAGCTGCCGGTCCGGGTAGTTGCCGCCGTGGCTCAGGGGCGCGCCGAAGTAGTGATTGCGTCGCGGCAGCTTGAATCCGTTCTCACGCGGCGCGCGCGCGATCGTCGCGCCGATCTCGCGCTTCGATGCCTCGGTGAGGACCTCGTCGGCGTCGAGCGAGAAGATCCACTCGCGGTCGGCGAGCTCGAAGCAGCGGTTCTTCGAGAGCTCCGGCAGATCGTTCGCCGCCGTGTGCACCTCGGCGCCCGCGGCGCGCGCGATCTCGGCGGTCGCATCGGTGCTCCCGCAGTCGAGCACGACGACCTGTGCCGCCCAGCCGAGCACCGACGCGAGCGCTCGCGGCAGGTACGTGGCCTCGTCGTGCGCGATGATGCAGACGCTGAGCGAATCGAGGGGACCGTTGGTCATGGGCGCAAATATGGGGCGCAGGGATCGACCGGCGGGCGTGGAAACATTTCCTCGTTGAAACAAATGTCCGCGACGCCGGTTCCTGTGCTACTCGTTCACGTTCACACCACATCGAAGAGAGTAGGCATCATGGCGGATCGAACAGGCATCGACGGCACGCGACGCGAGTTCCTCGGCCACTGCGGCTCGGCGCTGCAGGCGCTTGCGATCGCCGGAACCCTCGGCCCGCTGATCGCGGCATGCGAAACGACCGAGGTCACCGCGCCGACGGGCGAGACGATCGACATCGGCGTCGGCTCGCTCGACGCCGACGGGAAGTTCCTCGTCTCCGACGAGACCGGTCCGGACGGCATGAAGATCCTCGTCGTGCGAAAGGATGCCTCGACGTACCTGGCGATGTCGATGCGCTGCACGCACGAGGGCTGCGAGGTCGGCGCCCCCTCCGGTGGCCAGATCGTCTGCCCCTGTCACCTCTCGCGCTACAACATGGAGGGCGCGGTGCTCAACGGTCCGGCGCAATCACCGCTGAGGCGCTACTCGACGACCTACGACGCAACGCGGAGGGTGCTCACGGTCAGCGTGTAGGCGATGAGCATCGCGCACGTCGCTCCCGCTCAGCGTGTAGACGTTGAGCATCACGCACGTCGCTCACGATCAGGCCGAGGGCGCCAGTGACTCGACGGGCGCCAGACACGCGAGATTCTCGCAGACGTACGCGACGCTGCGTCCGTTGACCGGCAGCATCGTGTCGACCATTTCCATTCGCCCGGCGAGCCATTCGCCCGGACCGTCGGCGGGCACGAGCACCGTCATCGTGTCGGGTCGGTAGCGTTCGCGTGCCTGGCGCGCGAGCCGCTCGGCGCCGGCGCGGTCGTCTGCCGCCGTCGCGATGACGATTTGTCGCGGCGGCCGCGCGTGCTCCAACGCGGCGGCGACCATCAGCGGCATCGCCGACGGATACTCGGCGACGCGCGCGGTGAACATCCTGATCGTCCGCTCGGCCTTCGCCTGGTAGTCCTCGTCGTAGAAGAGCCGGCCGAGTCGCAACAGCACCAGTGCCATGACCGAGTTGCCCGAGGGCTCGGCTCCGTCATGATCGGATTTCGATCGCACGAGCACGCTCGCGTCCTCGCCCGCGGTCATGTAGTAGCCACCGCCAGACTCATCCCAGAAGAGCGCGTTCGCCTCGCGCACGAGATCGTCGGCCGCGCGCAGCATCGCGACGTCGCCGGTCGCTTCGTAGAGATCGATCAATCCCTGGGCGAGAAACGCATAGTCGTCGAGGAAGCCCGGGATCCTCACCTCGCCATCCTTCATCCGGCGCATCAGTCGTCCGCCAGCGTCGCGCATGTGCGTGAGAATCCACTGCGCGCAGGTCGCGGCCAGCGTCGCGTAGCGCTCCTCGCCGAGCGCCGACGCCGCGCGCGCCAGACCGGAGATCATCAGCCCGTTCCATGACGTCAGGACCTTCTCGTCGCGATGCGGACGGGGCCGCCTCTGCCGCACGTCGAAGAGCTTCGCGCGCGCCGAGGCGAGCAGGCTCTCGACGTCCTCGACGGTCACGTCCATCGTGCCGGCCACCTGCTCGAGCGTCGCGCTGGTGTGGAGCACGTTCTTTCCGTGCTCGAAGTTCCCAGCCTCGGTGATGCCGTAGTGTTGCTCGACCGCGCGACGCTCGCTCTCGTCGAGGATCCCCGCGAGCTCGGCCTTCGTCCACACGTAGAACGTTCCCTCCTCTCCCTCGCTGTCGGCATCCTCGGCGGAGAAGAACGTGCCGTATCCCGGGGCATCGCGGTCGGTGACCATGAGGTCGCGCTCGAGGTACTCGACGCTATGGCGGATGGTCCTCGCGAAGCTCTCGTCGCCGGTGATGCGATAGGCATCGGCGAGCGCGCCGACGATCTGGCCCTGGTCGTAGAGCATTTTCTCGAAGTGCGGCACGCGCCATTCGGGGTCGACCGAGTAGCGCGCGAAGCCGCCGCCGAGCTGGTCGTACATGCCGCCGGCGCTCATCATGCGAAGCGTGTGCGCGGTCATCTCGAGCGAGCGCGCGTCGCCATGATGGTGATGGTAGCGCAGCAGAAACTCGAGGATCGCCGGACGCGGGAACTTCGGCGCGCCGCCGAAGCCGCCGTGCCGCTGATCGTAGCCGCTCTCGAACTGCGCACGGCACGCCTCGACGATCGCCGGATCGATCGCGGCGCGCGACGGATCCTCCAAGACTTCCGAAGCGCTGGCGACGGCGGCCGCGATCGCTGCGGCGGAGCGGTTGACCTTCTCGCGCTCGTTCGTCCAGGAGTTGTGCAACTGCGTCAGCGCGTCGGTGAAGCTTGGACGGCCGTACATCGGCCGCGGCGGGAAGTACGTGCCGACATAGAACGGCTCGAGCCCGGGCGTCAGCCACGCCGAAAGCGGCCAGCCCCCGCCTCCGGAGATCGCCTGCACCGCCGTCATGTACACCTGGTCGACGTCGGGACGCTCCTCGCGGTCGACCTTGATGTTGACGTAGAGCTCGTTCATGATGCGCGCGGTCTCCTCGTTCTCGAACGACTCGCGCTCCATCACGTGACACCAGTGGCAGGTCGAGTAGCCGATCGACAGGAAGATCGGCTTGTCCTCGCGCCGCGCCCGCTCGAACGCCTCCTGTCCCCACGGATACCAATCGACGGGGTTGTAGGCATGCTGCTGCAGGTAGGGGGATTTCTCGTCGACGAGATGATTCGGTCGACCGGTGGTGTTCATGGCGTTCGCGGAGCTCGTGTCAATTGAAGATGCGGCCAAGAATACGACGAACGCAGGAGTCGCCCGCCCATCCTATCCCCTGGCCCCAGGCCTGTCCCCTCGCAAAGCGTGTCCCCTGGCTCCGCCTGTCCCCTGGCCCCCCCCGGGGCCTGTCCCTCGGCCCGCCGGGCCGAACGCCAACGGGCTCCCTTATCCAGGGAGCCCGTCGCGTTCCGACTGTCGGAGTCGCTTACTTCGCGACGTTGACCTTCATCGAGTAGACGTTGTTGCCGGCGACCATGCGCGCGATGTACGTGCCGTTGGCGAGCTCGTCGATCGGCAGCGCGATCGTGTAGTGGCCCGGAACGTAACGGCTCTCGACGAGCTGGCGCAGGTGATTGCCGTTGACGTCGAACAGGTCGATCGACACCTGGCTGACCTCGGTGAGCGAGAACGGAAGGCGCGTCGCGCTCGTCGCCGGGTTCGGCGTCGGTGCGCCCAGACCCTGGCTCGTCGCCTGGCGGCCGAAGTGGTACTGCACGCCGGCGCTCAGGTCGACCTTGCCCCAGATGAAGAACCACATCTCCTGCGCCGCGGGGATCTGGCCGTAGACAATCCTGCGGTTGATCGAGTAGATCGTGTCGCGATCGGTCGAGAACTCACCGTTCGGACGGAAGACCGTCAGGCCCAACGTCTTCCAGTCGTTGTTCGTGCCGAAGCCCTGCACGCCGTAGCGGCGGAAGTCCCAGCTCGCGACCATCAACTGCCAGTCGGTGACGTCGTTCGGTCCGCCGATCTGTCCGGCCGGACGCGCTTCGCCCTCGTCGTTGATGATCATCGGCATCGCGAACGTGCCGGCGGCGAACGTCAGCGGCTGATCGAAAATCATCCGCGTCTGGTTGATCAGGTTGCCGTCGAGCGTCGTGTCGATTCCCTCCGGCTCGATGTATGCCTCGAAGGCGACCGGAAGATCGTCACGATCAAAGCGCGCGCCCGCGCGGCGGAAGCCTGTCGCCGCCGTGCTCGCGAAGTACGTCTTGTCGACGACACCACCCGGCGAACGGAAGACGTAGAAGGTCGAACCGGCCAGCGGCGTGCCCGCGTTCGGGTTCTTGTACCACGAGAAGCGGATCGAGTCGATCGTGAAGCTGCCGGCGTCCTTGAACTGCTCGTAATAGAAGCTGTTGAACAGCAGGCTCGTCGAGTCGTTCGTCAGGGTGCCGTACATCGAGTAGATCATTCCCGGCGCGAAGATCTGGCCATAACCGCGCACTTCCGGTCCGTTGTTCGGGAAGACCATCGGCATCGGCAGGTCGATCCGGGCGCTGTCGCGATCGGCCTCACCGTCACCGTCGCTGTCCCACGGGATCGTGAAGTGACGCGAATACCACTGGTACTCCGCCTCCTCCATCAGACCACCGCCCTGCTTGCCGGGCGACTGAGCAGCAGGATCGACACGGATGTGTTGAATCCCCGGCACCTCCTGCATCTCGTACTGCTTCGGGGCGTCGGATGCCTCCTGGGCCGTCACCGGCGCCGCCACGGCCATCGGCAGAAGCGCAAAGAGTAACGAACGAATCTTCATGTGAGATCCTGTATTGATTGAATGGGTAGGAGAGTCAGCGTACGGTTCAACCGGAGAACATAACCCGGCAGCCCTCGCCCGGTTACTTTCACGTCGTTCTGGCCGATCGCCCGAGCGACAAAGCTACGAAGCGTGGCGAAATCGAGTCATGCCGAATTGAATCGCGAGGTTAGCGGGCAGGCGGAGGGCGCCGGCGGAGGCGCCTGCGGCGGGCACTGGGTGATCAGTCGAGCTCTGTCGGTCCACATCCGTCGCAGCTCAGGTCCGGCTCAGCCCTCGGCCGATTCGACCGGCTCGACCGAGGCGATGCTGACGTCGCGGCCGTAGGCCTCCTCCATCAATCCCTTCTTGCGGCTCGCGCTCCAGATCTCGAAGGTGGGATTGCACCCCTCGCGGCAGATCGGCCGGATGGCGATCGAAGCGTCGTCGATCTCGATGTCGACGGCCTCGACGTTGCCCTTGTGCGTGCGGTCGAGCCCGTCGGCGACGCGCAGGATCCCGGCCAGGCGCCGGACGATCTGCTGGTCCTCGCGCGGCAGCGCGGCGAACTCCGGGTGCGTCTTCTTCGGATGAGACTTGCGGTGATAGCGCGCGACGTTCGCGATGATCGCGATCTCCTCGTTGTTGAAGCCGAGCATCTCGCCGTTCTGGATCAGGTACTGCGAGTGCTTGTGATGGCCCGAGTGGCTGATGTAGTAGCCAATGTCGTGCAGCAGCGCCGCGGCCTCGAGCCACTCGCGCGCCGGATCGTCGATCGGATGCAGCTCCGCAAGCGCGTCGAGGATCTCCAGCGACAGATCGGCGACGTGCCGGGCGTGCGGCTCGTCGAACGAATACATCCGCCCGATCTTCATCACGGTCTCGTACCGCAGGTCCGACAGGTGCGCGGTCTCGTGGTCGCCCTCGGACTTCTGGATCGTGTCGAGGATGATCCCCTCGCGCAGCGCGTAGCTGCTGATCATGTACTCGCTGAAGCCGCAGTCGGAGAGGATCGTCTCGAGCACCAGGCAGCCGGCGACGAGGATGTCGGCGCGGCGCGGATCGACGCCCGGCAGCGCCGCGCGCTCGGCGTGCGTCGTCGCCGCGATCACGCGATCGAGCACCGCGCGCACCTCGGCGTGCGTGACGATGACGCCGTTGAGCGACTCGGGAATCACCTCCCCGCGCATCGCCAGGATCATCGAGGCGACGGTCTGCGCGGTGCCGCTGGAGGCGATCGCCGTGCGCGTGCCGTTGCGCCGGATCTCCTCGACGGCGTGATAGATCTCGCCGCGAATGAACAGCCGGCAGCGATCGAGCTGCTCGCGCGTGACCGCCTCGTCGGGGAAGCACCGCTGCGTGATCCTGATCGCGCCGATCTTGAAGCTGTTGGCGTAGTGGATGCGTCCCTGGTGCCCGATGACGAACTCGGTGCTGCCGCCGCCGATGTCGAAGAGCGTCACGCGCTCGTTGTAGATCGGCAGCGCCTGCAGCGCGCCGAGGTAGATCAGCCGCGCCTCCTCGAAGCCCGAGACCACCTCGATCTCGATCCCCGTCTCCTCACGCACCCGCGCGATGAACTCGTCGCGGTTGGTCGCCTCGCGCACCGCGCTGGTGGCGACCGCGCGGATCGGGGAGTCGGTCAGCGCCGCGATCTGACGGAAGATCTTCATCGCCTCGACCCCGCGCTCGATCGCGTCGTCGGAGAGACGCTTGATCTGCGACGGCGATTCCCCCAGACGCACGACGGCCTTCTCCTTGGTGATCAGGGAGAACTGCTTCTGCTCGAGGAGCCGGACGACGACCAGGTGGAAGCTGTTCGTGCCGACATCGATCGCCGCGAGCGTGTCCGAGGGTTGTACCATGAGGATCGACGGTTGAGTGCGTGCCCGATGTCAAGTTAGCAAGAGCCGGGCCGCCGCTCAGCCCGCGCCGGGGTCGATCCGTCCGTCGGGGTCGCGAGGCCGTTCGCCGTGCTCGCGTTCGATGCGGCGCGATTCGATCTCGCGGTACTCGGCATCACGCACGCGAGAGTAGTCGATCTCGGGTCCGCGTCGAGGCGCGACGCGCTCCTCCGGCGGCGGCGCGCCGCGCACCTGGGTCGTCGGCGCGGAGCCTTTGCGCGAGAGCGTCACGACGATCCGCCAGATGATGAACGCGATCGCGAGGTAGAGAAGAAACTTCCCCATGGTCTTTCCTCAGAGGATCGCCGCCGGATCGTCGGCGCCGCTGGAGTGGTGGTAATAGCGGATCTGCGCGTCGCTCGGCCGGACGATCTCGCGTACGAGCTCCTCGAAACAGGCCGGGTCGTGGACGAAATCCATGTTGGCGGTGTTGACGATCAACACGGGCGCGTCGGTGTAGTGGAAGAAGTAGTGCGCGTAGGCTTCGGCGAGGTCGCGCAGGTAGCCGTAGCTGATCGACTGTTCCATCGACCGTCCGCGCCGGCGGATGTTGCCCGCCAGCCTGTCGACGCTGCTCTGCAGGTAGATCACCAGGTCCGGCTTCGGCACCGAGCCCTGCAGCGCCGCGAGCACCGATTCGTAGAGCGCCATCTCGTGCTCACCGAGCGTCAGCGAGGCGAAGATCCTGTCCTTGTCGAAGATGTAGTCGCTGACGACGTGATCGTAGAACAGGTCGAGCTGCCGGAAGTCCTGCTGCTGGCGATAGCGGCTGAGCAGGAAGAAGATCTGCGTCTGAAAGGCGAAGCGCGCCTGGTCCTTGTAGAAATCCTCGAGGAACGGATTCTCCTCGAAGCGCTCGAGCACCAGGCGCGCGTCGAAGCGCTCGGCGAGCATCGTCGCCAGCGTCGTCTTGCCGGCGCCGATGACGCCCTCGATCGCGATGTAGCGCGGTGTGGACTCAGGCCTGCCGTTGGTCATGCGGAGGTCGTCTGCTGGGTGTTGTCGTCGATCCGTCGGACGCCCGAGGCGTCGTCGCAGCGCTCGAGGAGCTCGGCCACGGTCAGTCCCGTCACGGGATGCCGGGCCGTCGGCGCGATCTCGGCCAGCGGCGCCAGGACGAACCGCCGCCGGTGCATCTCGCGATGCGGAATGTGCAGGTCGTCCCGCTCGACGACGTGGTCGCCGAACAGGAGGATGTCGATGTCGATCTCGCGCTCGTGCCACCGCGTGCGCCGCCGGCGGCCGAGCGCGCTCTCGATCTCGCGAAGCCGCTCGAGCAGCCGCTCCGGCGCCAGCGTCGTGCGGATCGCCGCCGCCGCGTTGATGAACGCGGGCTGCTCGAGATATCCCACCGGGTCGGTTTCGTACATCGCGGAAACCGCCACGAGCTCGATGCCCGGGGAGCCGCCGATCAACTCGATCGCGCGCGCGATCGTCGAGGTCCGCTCGCCGATGTTCGCGCCGAGCGACAGCAGAACGTCGGTGCGCGGTGCGGGGATGTCGATGGTCGGATCGATGGGAGAGGTACCTCGGACTGCGATGCAACGATACGGAATCGTCGCGTGACCGAATCCGGGATCACCGGCCCTTCGCGATGCGCGCGGTGCGACGGAAGGCGACGCGGCGGGCCCGCGACGCGAGTCGCCTCAGCGAGCGCGGCGCAGCTCGACCTCGACCGCGCGCACGACGCCGTCGATCGGCACCGAGAGCTTGCGCAGGCGGACGGTCACGGCCGTCGCGCCGACGAAGCGATCGAGGATTGCCGTCGCGATCTCGTCGACGAGCGACTCGAGCAGGCGTCGATTGGTTCCCAGAAGGATGTCGCGCGCCAGGAAGTATGCGCGCTCGTAATCGATGGTCGAGCCGAGGTCGTCGTTGGCCGCGGCGGCGGAGATGTCGGCGTCGATCTCGAGGTCGAAGCTGTAGCGCCCGCCGATGGCGCGCTCGGCTTCGCCGACACCGTGGCGGGCGTAGATCTCGGCGCCGAGGACGCGGATCGTCGATGTGTCTGACATGGAGAGCTCGTGACGCGGCGTCGCCGCGCGTGTGTTGTCGCTACGGAGTGCCCACCGACGCTGACGTGAGGTCGACGGCCGGCGGCGCACCCGGCGGGGCATCGACCGGCACGGCATCGAGAGGTATGAGAGCGGCCATCGCGGCTGCGTCCGCGGCGCGGGGACTGCGCGCGACGCGGCCGGCATCGGCCGGCTCGCCGGGGGCCGGCCGCAGGCCGAAGAGCGTCGCGAAGAACCAGCGGCCGTTGAGCGCGATGCGGGATATGGGGATCGGCCGGCGATCGGCGAAGACGACGCCGAGCATCGCGAGCGCACGGCGCGCGCCGCGCAGCGTCGCGCCGACACCATCCTCGCGGCGATGGACGAAGTTGGCCAGGGCCCGGCGGCCGATCTGGATCGCCGCGAACGCGATCGCGAGCGGCAGCGGAAGATAGATGAACGCGACCAGGACGTTGTTCCGGGCCTCGACCTCGAGCACCTGTGTGCGCGTCTGCGCTCGCGGCGCGTGCCGGTGCACGAGCGCCAGCGACGGAACGTAGAGAATCGAGATGTCGTGGTGATAGAGCTCGAGCGCGAGCTGCAGCTCTTCGGAGCCCCAGAAAATGCGGGCATCGTATCCGCCCGTGCGCTGGATCGCCTCGCGCCGGAAGGCCATGCCGTTGCCGATCACGAACACTCCCTCGTAGCCCCAGCCTCCGTGGCGTCGCCGGGCGACGCGCGAGAAATCCGCCCAGTCGCTTCTGCCGGTGTACTGGTTGATGCTCCGCAGGCAGATGCCGCCGATCGCCGGATGCGCCTCGAGGATCTCGACGGCGCGGCGGAGCGTGTCGGGGTCGGCCGGCGCGCAGTCCTCGTCGAACTGGAACAGGTAGCGCTCGGGCCGCCCGAGCAGCACGACGTTTCGCGCGAGCGCGCCCATGTTCTCGTCGAGGCGCACGACCTCGACACGGCCGCCGTAGCGCTCGAGCACGCGCTCGCGCGTGCCATCGGTGCTGGCGTTGTCGACGACGATCAGGTGGAGGCGGTCGGTGGGATAGTCGCTGGCCAGGAAGACGTCGAGCGAGCGCTCGACCTCGTCGACGCGGTTGTGACTGAGGATGCCGATCGCGATGTCGGGGAGGTCGCCGTCGGCAATGCGGGCGATCGGGGGAGCCGGCTCGGATCGTGCGGCCATGGTCTGCGGTCGTCTCCGAAATGCACGCGACGCCCGACGATGTCGGGCGTCGCGTGCTGAATTCGCGTTGATCGTGACGCGCGAGGTCCGCGCGCCCGCGCGTGCTCTAGTCGAGGTAGCTCAGGGCCTGCTGGACTTCGCGGATCGCGACGGCGTCCGGGAACTCGAGGACGAACTCCTCGCGCATCCGCGGATCGAGCGTGATCGCCGTGCGCAGCGCCGTGCTCATCTCCCCGAGGCGCGTCATCGCCAGGAGGGTCTTGGCGCGGCCGTAGTGAACCTCGCTCCACTCCGGGTCGAGCTGCAGGGCGTTGTCGAAGGCCGTCAGCGAGTCGGCGAAGCGGCCCTCCTCGTAGAGGGTCTCGCCGTACTCGAGCCAGCACTCGGCGTTCAGCGGATCGAGCTCGGTCGCCCGATGGTAGCAGCCGATCGCCTCCTTGACGCGGCCGAGGTTGTACAGGACGTCGGCGCGGGCATACCAGAGCTCGGGATCCTCCGCGTCGATGCGCGTGGCCACGTCGTAGTCGGCCAGGGCGAGGTCGAACTGCTCGAGCGCGTCGTGGCAGCTTCCGCGCCCGAAGTAGGACTCGTAGTGCTCGGGCTCGTGCACCAGGGCGTTCGAGAACGCGTCGATGGCCTCGACGTAGCGGCCGAGCTCCTCGAACGCGTTGCCGAGATTGTACCAGCTCGCCGCGTCGTCGGGCTCGTACTTGAGCGTCTCGCGGTAGCTCTCGATCGCCTCGCTCAGGCGGCTGAGGTTCGCCAGGCTATTGCCGCGGTTGTACCACGCCGCCGGGAAATCCTCGCGAAGGGCCAGCGACATGTCGTAACTGTCGATCGCCTTCTGATGATGCCCCTTGCGGCTCAGGACGATGCCGCGGTTGTACCACGCGTTGGCGTTGAACGGGTCGATGTCCAGGAACCGCTCGTACGCCTCGAACGACTCGTCGAGCCGGTTGAGGTAGTCGTAGCAGTAGCCCAGCTCGTACCAGCTGTCGCGGCCGAACTGCTCGCTGAAGATCAGCGTGCGGAAGATCATCGCGGCGGACTCGTAGTCCTCGAGCTTCTCGAGCGACACCGCCTTGTTGAAGAGCGCCTCCTCGTTGTCCGGCTCGCGAACGAGCGCCTCCTGATAGCACGCCAGCGCGCGATCGCTCATGCCGAGCGCGTCGAGCGCGACGCCGCGATTGATCAGCGTGTCGATGTCGCGCGGATTGAGCACGTCGGCCCGGTCGAAGCACGCGAGCGCCTCGTCGGCCCGCCCGAGATTCGTCAGCGCGATGCCCCGGGTCAGCCACGCGGAGTGGCTGTACGGAGCGTAGCGGACCCAGTGCTCGCAGGCACGCAGCGCCTCGGCGAAACGCTCCTCCTCGAGACACTGCTCGACGAGCTCCTCGAGCATCTCGACGTTGGGAATGGATATATCGTCGGCGTCTCCGTCGAGCATGCGACGGAAACGGCGGATGGCATCGTCGTCAGGCGGACCTGAGTTGAATCCCTCGGAGAAGTCGTCGTCAAAACCTGAAATCATAGGGAACGATCCTCTTCAGAGGTATCGAAAATCATTGCCGGGACCCCAGGGAAAGGGCCCGCGGCGCATGTGTCGAGATCAATATTACGGTCGGACCCCCCGGGAAGCAAGCAGTATTTCCCCAGGGGGGTGTAACGCTCCGAAACGTCGAAATCTGCCAGAAATGCCAGATTTCGACCCTCCGATTTCCGCTTTCCCGGGCGCGCTCAAGAGTCTATCTTGGGGGCTCCGGCGACCCGCCGGAGCCCTCGAACCGGCCTCCCAAAGAGAGACGCGTGAACCCTCGTTTCAATGCCCGGCAGAGTCTTCTCTGCGTAGTTTTTCTCCTCGCCGGCGTGCCCGCGATCGGCTGCGACGACGAGCCGCGGCGCGACGGACCCGTCGTTCCAGCACCGGAGTACGACGCCGACGCCCTCGTCGCGATGCGCGCCGAAAGGGACGCCGAGCTCCGGGGACCCGACTCGCCGGTGCCCGCCTCGGTCCGCAACTCGTTCACGGGCCTTGCCTATTACCCCCCGAATCCGGAGCTCGTCTTCCGCGCCCGGCTGGAGCGATTCGAGCACCCCGACACCATCAAGGTCGCGGCGACGGGAGGAGATGTTCGGATGATGACCCGTTTTGGCCTGTTTCGCTTCGATGTCGCGGGAACGGCCTGCTCGCTCACGGTGTACAAGTCCGGACCGGACGCCCACCTCTTCCTCCCCTTCAAGGATCGCACGAACGGCGAGGAGACCTACGAGGTCGGCCGCTACATCGATCTGGAGGAGCAGCCGGGCGACGAGCCGTATCTTCTGGACTTCAACCTCTCCTATAACCCGTACTGCGCCTACGACGCCTCGTATACCTGTCCGATGGTTCCCCTTGAGAACATTCTGACAGTGGCGATTCCGGCCGGCGAGAAGCTTCCGCCGTTTGGTGTGCACCACTAATGGCGATCAGATGAACACCGAAATGCACGAGATAACGCCTCCGACCGCCGCATCACGAACCGTCAAGCCCTCGGGCGCCACCCTCCTCGCACTCGCATTTGGGCTGGTGATCTCCGGCTGCATCGGCGGGCAGCAGACGGTGCAATCGGAAGGGGATGAGTTCAATTCGAAATTCCCGGCCGTGACCGTTTCGGACCGGCGGATCCACTCCCCCACCGGCGACATGTCGGCGCGGCTGCCCGACGGGTGGGTGACGCTCGACGTCGAGAAGCTCGAGGCGCCGGAGCTCTTCGCCGTCGCCTGCAATCCGGAGTACACGATCTCGCTCGTCTTCTCCGCGGTCGGGGTCGACAACGATGCACGGAAGGGATTCGATCGCGGAGGGATGGCCGGTCTGGCGGAGGCGAGCCTGGAGCGCCATCGCAAGCGCAGTGGCGGTCGCGCGATAGCGGTGGCGGATATCGAGGAGTTCGCGATCGGGCGGCGTCGCTTCGGTGCGTACACCTACACGACCGATTCTTCACGCACGATGACCCGGGTCGCGGTGTTCTATACGGCGTCGAATCTCTACGAGTGCGCGGTGACGCACCTGACGTTCACCGATCGGGATCTTCCGACGCTGAAAACGCTCCGCGAGATCCACCAGCTCGTGCTGGCGTCGGTCGAGTGGTAGTCGATCGGGTGGTCGTGATTCGGCGCTAGAGACGCCCGGCGAATCCGGGCTGCGGAGGCGCAAAGCCTTTTGGCGCAAGCCGTGGCAGCGGAGCGGATTGTCCGTTCTGGCCCTCCGCGACGGGGGCGGCCGGCGCCTCGGCGCTGACGGGCTCCTTCGGACGGTTGATCCAGAAGGCGACCCGCTCGAGCAGTCGGGGGACGGGAAAGGGCTTCGTCAGCAGATCGTTAGCGTGCATTTCGGCCAGACGCTCGCGCGACACGTTCTCGGCGGTGACGACGATTACGGGAATCGATCGCGTCTCCGGATCGGCCTTGATCGCGCTCGTGACGTGGTAGCCGTCGAGCCGCGGCATCTTCAGATCCATCAGGATCAGCGACGGGCGCCAGTCGTGGATGAGCCCGTAGACGGATTCATCCTCGCACCACTTCGTCTCATATCCCTCGTGCTGCAGGACGATCTTCAGAGCGCTGGCGATGGCGCGGTTGTCCTCGACGATCAGGATGCGGAGGCGCTCCTGGGTCGAGCCATCGGGGGTGGTATCGGGCGTGACAGTGTTCATTGGTTGCGGGACCGGCGTGCCATCGGTTCGGGAAACATTACATCCAGGCAGGGAGCCCCACAGCCGACCCCGCCGAAGTGCCTGTCGCTAAAACCGTGCCGCCCGGCGATTCGCTCACCGATCGACACGACGTCGACCGGCCGCGGTATCCCGCAACGAAAAAACCCGCCTCGAGAGAGACGGGTTTGAAGTACCGCGTACGAGAGTCGAACTCGTGCTACCGCCGTGAGAGGGCGGCGTCCTAACCACTAGACGAACGCGGCGTGTTTGGTTGTCGAGCTGCCCCGCCAGGGATCGAACCTGGACTCTTCTGATCCAGAGTCAGACGTGTTGCCAGTTACACCACAGGGCAATGGATTCCTCAAAGCCGGAGAGCGTCAAATTTAACGCCACCCGGAAACGCAGCACCAGCCACAAACTGTAGCTGACCCTGCTTGTGGACCCGATCGGGATCGAACCGACGACCTCTAGAGTGCGATTCTAGCGCTCTCCCAAACTGAGCTACGGGCCCGGAGCAAAAGGATCACAAACATAGCCCCGCCACCCGCTGCAAGTCAAGCCGCCCGCGGGGACAATCGGTGCGAAAGTGTGAGGAAAAGCGTCACCGCCGATGTCGGGGCTTCCGTATTGCGCTTGCTTGCGTGTTCGCCATATTGGCCGGCCGCTCGTTTGCACCAGGCTCGCCGGCGGCACGCTTCCACGCACGCAACCACACGATGATGGCCACTTCGACAGCATTCCTGACGGTTCTCACCGAGCTCGCGCCCGCGCCGATCGGACCCTACTCGCAGGCGACGATCGCCGGCGGCGTGCTCTACACGGCCGGTTGTCTCGGCATGGCGCTCGACGGCTCCCTCGTCGGCGACGACGCCGCGACGCAGGCCCGACAGGCCCTCGAGAACCTCCGCGCGGTCGTCGAGGCCGGCGGATCGAACCTCGAGAAGGTGGTCAAGACGACGATCTTCCTGAAGGACATGAACGACTTCGCCGCGGTCAACGCGGTCTACTCCGAGTTCTTCGACGCGACCCGCCCGGCGCGCTCGACCGTGCAGGTCGCACGCCTGCCGAAGGACGGCCTCGTCGAAATCGAGGCGATCGCGCTCGTTTAAGGTGCATCATACGAACACCATAGCATCCCTCCTCTTCGCCTGCCTCGCCGCCGGCGCCATGGCGCTCGTCGATCCGACGGCAGCCTCGGCGCAGGACACGACGAAGGTGACGCCGGATTCCGTGCGCTCGGCGGTCGATTCGGCGGCGCCGATCCGTCCGTCGCAGCCGCCGGCGCCGGGGTACGTGATGACGAAGTCTCCGACGGTCGCGGTTGTGCTGTCGGTCGTTCCGGGGGGCGGGCAGCTCTACAACGAGCAGTACCTCAAGTCCGCGGCGTTCGTTAGCGTCGCGAGCTTCTTCGCCGTCCAGACGATTCGCAACCACGTCCGCTTCCTCGAGAAGGTCGACGAGGTCAACGCCATACCGCTCGACGACACAACCGGCGCGGCCGCGTTTCCGAAGCGGGAGCGGGAGTTCTACCGCGACAATCGCGACCTCAACGCGGCGTACTTCATCGGCGTGCAGATCCTCTCGATGATCGACGCCTACGTCGGCGCGCACCTCTTCGACTTCGACGTCGACAACGGAGAGGACGGATTGTCCTCCCGACTGTACCTCGATCCCGAGCGCATGGGCGTGGGCGTGATGATGCGCTGGTGATCGCCGCCTCTTACAACTCGTAAACCGCCGCGGCCGGCGATTCGAGAACTTCCGCTCTTTCGTACCTTTGCCTGCTTCGACAGACTCACGGCAGCATCGAATCTCATGGTAGAGCAATACATCCCGGTGATCGCCATGCTCCTCGTCGGACTCGGGTTCGGCGTGGTCGCGGCCAAGGCGCACGAATGGCTCGGTCCGCACCGGCCGACGCGCGAGAAGCAGAGCACGTACGAGTCGGGCATGCCCCCGGTCTCCAACGCCCGCGAGCGTTTCCCTGTGAAATTCTATCTCGTGGCGATGCTCTTCATACTATTCGACATCGAAATCGTCTTCATGTATCCGTGGGCGGTCTCGTTCCACGAGCTGGGGGATTTCGCACTGGCCGCGATGTTGCTCTTCATCGTCACGCTGCTCGTCGGCTATGTCTACATCGTGAAAAAGGGAGCGCTGAAATGGGACTGAATGAACAGCTCGAGAAGGATGGCTTTCTGACGACGACGGTCGAGGCGGCGATCAACTGGGCGCGCAAGAACTCGGTGTGGCCGATGCCGCTGGGGATCTCCTGCTGCGCGATCGAGATGATGGCGTTCGCCGGCCCGCGCTTCGACGTGGCGCGCTTCGGCTCGGAGCGCTTCAGCTTCTCGCCGCGTCAGTCGGACCTTCTGATCGTCGCCGGAACGGTGACGTACAAGATGTCCTGGGTCGTGCGCAAGATCTACGACCAGATGCCCGATCCGAAGTGGGTGCTCTCGATGGGTGCCTGCGCGAGCTCGGGCGGCATGTTCCGCTCGTACGCCGTGGTGCAGGGAATCGACCAGTTCATCCCGGTCGACGTCTTCGTCGCCGGTTGCCCGCCTCGTCCCGAGAACCTGATCCGCGGACTGATGGCGATCCAGGAGAAGATCTCGAACTCGAAGGGCGCCCTCATCGAGCGCTCGCCGGTGCTGATCGACTAACGCGGCAACGCAAACACGACCAGCGCGCACACGTCATTCTCGCAAGCGAAGCGCCGCGGGAATCTGTCTTCGGCGGTAGCCGTCCCGTACGGACCCGCTACCGCGGAAGACAGATCTCCGCGGCGCTTCGCTCAAGAGTCATCTCCCTTCCTCTCGCAGATACGGTGTTATCGGGGTCGACTCTCCTGTCGACCCGACGATGACTGCGAGCCCGATGCGCAGCTCGTGCGGCCGCCAGTCGACGCCGTCGACCGGCGATCCGAGCGCGAAGACACCGCCGACCTCCGGTCGCAGAAGCACCGTCCCCGCCGGAATCTCCATGCCGACGCCGGCGACCAGACCGAGCCACGGCGCCGCGTCGAGCGAGCCCGCGGCGATCGCGCGCTCGGTCGCACCATCGAGGTACGTCGCCTGCTCGGGCGCGATCAGTCGCTCCGACTGGTCGAACGTCGTGCTCAGTGGAAGGACCGCGACCAGTCCGCCGGAGACGACCAGCGGACTCACCGCGTGCCAGCGGACGACCGGCTCCAGGCGCAGCTCCAGCCGCTCGACCGCGGTGCGGTACTCGACGACGACATCGCTCCGCGAGCCCGTCGGGTCACTCGCCGAGCCGATGCTCTCCTCGGCCGTGAACGGCGACGACGCTAATCCGATACCGAGCCGGGCGGAGACTTCGAGCGGTAGATCCGCGAAGCGCCATCCGAGCTCGCCGCCGGCATAGAAGTCCCCGCCGTTTGCCGCCTCCATGCGATTCTCCTCCCGCAGACAGCTCGGCGCGCCCGGCAGATCGCGCACGTCCGACGTCGGCACGCCGAGTCCGCCCTGCACCCACGCCCCGTATCGCCACGGCGTCCCCTGCGCATGCGCCGGTACGCCGCCCGCGAGCGCGAGAAGCGTCAGAGCCACCATCGATCCGCCGAGTCGTTTCAGTCGCATGTGCATTGTTCCTCGTCCGTCGATCGCCCGGGACGTCGTCATCGCGCGAGCGTGACCCCGTGGCGCTCCACATGGTTCGCCGAGCGCACCTCGAGCAGGTAGAATCCGGCGGGGACGTCGCCGACGTCGAGCACGAGATCCTGCGATCCTCCGGAGATGTCGCCGTCGTACAAGACTGCCGCGCCGCGACCGATCGCGTCGACGAGCGTGACCGTGACACGCGCGCTCGCGTCGGATTCGAGCGCGAGTCGCAAGCGCTCCGACGCCGGATTCGGGCTCACGCCCCTGAGGAGCACGGTCCCGGCGATCCTGATGAAGCGCCCGCCGCCGATGCTGCAGATGCCGAGTGTCGTGAACGCGCCGTCGCTCGTCGTGACCGTCCACTGCGGCGCGTCGACCGATGCGCTCGCGATGCGCAGCGGTGTGCGCTCGGCCGCACCGACGAGCACGCGCATGTCGAGCACCAGAAGCGCTCCGGACTCCGGCACCGGACCGCTGTACTCGAGCTGGACGACGCGCTCGGCGCCGACAGTGCTCTCGCCGACGATCGTCGCGACGCCGCCGGCGTTCGGCGTGCCGACACCGTCGAGCCCGAGCATCGTGTAGTCCCACCGGATCTCCGCCCGCACCACACCGACGTCCTCTCCCTCGATCGCGTGACGCACCGACAGCGGAATCCCGATGCGCGAATCGACCCATCCGCTCGTGTCCGGCAGCGAGAGCGCGAGCGTGCGCGCTGCCTCGTAGGTACCGCTGGCGACGAGCTCGGCGCTCGCGGGACAGGCTCCGCTTCGACGGGCGCGCACGAGCGTCGTGAACGGCGCCGGCGCACTCGAGCGGTATTCGACGACGACGGGAAGCCCGGCTCCGGCTGGGAGCGTGAACGATCCCGTGGGAGCGATGATGGCCAGACCGGGCACCGCGTCGGCGAGCGTCAGCGCGTCGACGACGAGGTCGATCGAGCCGGTGTTCCGCAGCATCGCGGTGCGCGTCGACGGCACGTTGGGCGCCAGCGTTCCGAAGTCGAGCGATCCTGTCAGCTCGAGCGCCGCGCGCGCGACGACGATGCGCACCGGGATGTCGAGCGCGATCGCGCACGGCTCGGCGCGTACCCGTAGCGTGCCTTCGCGGACTCCGCTGGTGCCGAGGAAGTCGACCTCGACGACGCTCGTCTCGCCCGGCGCCAGCGTCGCGTCGGAGACGCCGATGACGCGGAAGCCGGCGCCGTCGATCGAGACGTCGCGCAGGTCGAGCGCGACGTCGCCGGTGTTCGTCAGACGCAGCGTGCCGCCGGCCGGCAGCAGGCAGTCCTCCATCGTGCCGAGATCGAGCGTGTCGTCGCTGGTGCCGAGCGCCGCCATCTCGTGCGAGCCCGTCAGCGTGATCTCGAGGATCGTGTCGCACGGCGAGGTCGCGATGCGCAGCGTGTCGGCGAACGCGCCGCGGTCGCGCGGCCGAAAGCGTACGGCGATCGGCGCGCGCGCCCCGGGGGCGAGCTCGAATCCCTCTGCGGTCTCAACGATGAAGATCGGCGTCGACGTGCGGAGCCGGTCGAGTCGCATCGCGGTCGAGCCGCGGTTGGTGATCGTGACCTCCGCGAGCGAATCCCCCATGCAAGGTCCGATCCTCCCGAAGTCGATCGCGACCCGGGAGAGCACCGGCTCGACCCCGACGCGGCGCGTCTCGATGGGGTTCGTCAGCAGATAGCCGCCGGGACTGACGCCGTTCCAGACGCGAAGCTGGGTCGTGTAGGCGCCGAACGCCGGAGGCGTGAACCGAAGCGACGCGACGATCGAGTCGCCGGGCGCGATGAGTGTTCCGGCGGGCGGAGCCGTGACGGTGAATGCGGGGGCGCCGGGTCCCCGCACCTGGATGCTGTCGAAGCGCAGGGGCTCCTCGCCGACGCTCCTGACGACGACCGGCGCCACGACCGAGCCGCCGTCACCGCAGCCGACCTCGGGCACGACGACCGTGCGCACGTCGATGCCGGCGCCGCGCAGCCGTTGTCCCGACAGGTCGATCGTCACCGGCGCGCCGCACGGCGCGAGCGCGAGCGTGGCGCGTCCGGAGACGGTGCCCGGCGCCGGCGGCGCGAACCGCACCGTCAGCGCGAGCGTGTCGCCGATGCCGACGGTCGTCGGAAGCGACGGGGCGACGAGCGAGAACGGACCGGTGAATGCGACCGACGAGATCACGACCGGTCCGGTGCCGCGGTTGACGACGTGGAGGATCGTGTCCCGCGTCGGGGCGGAGGCTCCGACGGCGGCGAAGACGACGACGCGCTCGACGGCTTCGACGGCCAGGCTGTCGCGCGAGACATCGATGGGAATCCTCAATGGCCTGGCCCCGCTCGTCGTGGTCGTGACGATCGCGGTGTCGAGCACGCGTCCGTAGCCGGGCAGCGCGATGCGGATGCCGAGCGGGCGGGTGCCTCCGGGTGCGACGATGAAGGGTGGATCCGGGTAGAGGCGGATGCCGCCTCCGGTGAAGCTCACGCTCGAGACCTCGATCGGAACGCCGCCGAAGTTCGCCAGGCCGATCGTCGTGTCGAGGACCGGAGCGCAGGTGCGCGCGACGACCGGCGCGGCGCGGAAGGGCTCGCGCAGGCGCATGCCGGCCGGCATCGCGTAGGCGTCGTAGTGCGAGTCGCCGAAGATCTGCACGTTGACCGGCTCGGCGGCGGCGACCCGGTGCGGTCCGGGCTGGATCTCGACGAGCGCGGTCCAGTAGGCGCCGTCGCCGTAGGGGATCGTGAAGCCGACCGGGGCGCCGTCGAGGCGCACGCTGTTGCGCGCGCCGGTCGGCGCGGTGATCATCGCCCAGTGCCGCCACGGGACCGATTGCTCGGCGGTGAGACCGCGCGGCGCGAGCGTCGGCGTCGACCACTCGAAGCGCGGCGCATACGAATCGGTCGGGTTGACGATCGCCATCGACGGGTCGCTGTCGATGACCGCGGCGCCGCCGTTGACCGCCCGGCGCGTGCCGATCTGTACCAGCAGCACCGGCTGCGATGCCTCGACGATCGTGGCCCCGTCGGTCAGGAACTCGTGCACCGCGCCGGCGCCGAGCGTGACGATGCGAAGGCCGTTGACGCGAACCTCCGTGCCGGCCGCGCGTGCGTGCACGCGGTAGCGCCCCCGCCCCTGCTCGACCAGCTTCGTCGTGTAGAAGGTGCGTCCCCAGTCGGCGACCGGGACCATCTGCTCCAGCAGCGTGTTGTACGCGCTGACCGAGTCGGTCGGCACGGCGCGATGCCCGGAGATGACCGCCACCGGACGATCGGAGGTGATGCGCGTCCCGCTGAGGTCGGTGCCGGCCGGCTGCGAGGGGATGATCTGATAGATCTCACCGCGGTCGAGCGTCACGCCGAACTGCACGCCGGCGTCGTTGCCGCCCTTGGTCTGGACCGACGGGACGATCCGCACCTCCGTGTCGTCCTCGGTCGCGATCACGGCGACGACGCCACCGCGGAGGTTCGGGATCGGCGCGACCGGGACGCCGGGGTACGACGCGGCGAGGTATTCGAAGCCGAGCGATTCGCTCGGCAGCGCGAGGTAGCCGTCGGTCAGCGCCCACGCGTCGTTGACGGCGTTGACGGTCACCGGCTCGGTGCTCGTGATCCTGATCGATCGGCTCGCGCGGTACTCGCGCTCGAGCAGCATCACCGAATCCGCGGGGATCACCCGCTCCCATCGCTGTCCCGACCCGATCGTGACCGTCTCGCTCGTTCCGTACTCGGTGAAGCTCAGCGTGACCGTGGCGGTGTTCGTCGCGGTGATGTTCAGCCGCAGCGCGTGGGCTCCGTTTGCGAACTCGACCGACGGCAGCGCCACGTAGAACTCCCGCCCGCTCGCGGCAACCGGCGCCTGCGCCGCGAGCCGGTCCGGCGCCAGCAGCGGCAGAAGCAGAGCCATCGTCAGGAAGAAGCGAGCGAGCGACATATTTTCCGTTCCAACCCGTTGCGATGCTCAGGCGGCATCCGTAGTTTGACATCGGCGCGGGACCGGGCCGCTCCCGGGATCTATATCCCGCCGCCATTACATGCGTGCGTATTCTGTGGTGCTGCGCACGCTGTCTGCCCCCGTTCGTGTTGAGCTGACCTTGACTCAGTGCGACGGGGGCTTTTCTTTGCCCGTGAAGAACGCCCGCACCGCGCCGGCGATCATCGGCATCGAGACCCGTTCGAACGGGTGCGGCGTCGACGGAAACACCTGCAGCTCGGCGTTCGGCATCAGCCGGTAGACGCCCGCGGTCTCCTCGGGTCCCACGGTCGCGTCGCGGTCGCCGACGCTCAGGCGCACCCGGTGCGCGATCGCGGCGAACTCGTCGTCGCCGAGCGGGCTCGACTCGCCGAGCGCGAGCATCATCTCCGCCGTCTTCTCCAGCACGCTCTCCCATCCGGCTCCCGAATGTCGCGCCTCCAGCGCGGCGGCGAAGTGCGGAACTTTTTCCCGGATCTTTCCGGGGTCGAGCATCCGCACCTCGCGCGCGGCCGTGTCAGGATCCCAGCGCAGTTTCGTCCCGAAGGTAAAGACGCGTCCGACGCGCTCGGGCTCGGTGCTCGCCAGATGGAGCGCCACGTAGCCGCCCATGCTGTAGCCGAAGATATCGACGCCGGCAAGTCCCTCGCGATCGAGATAGGCGGCCACGTTCTCGGCGAACGACTCGATGCGGAACGGACGATCGCTCGGCGGCTCGGCGCCGTGGCCTTCGAAGTCGATCGAGTGGAGCCGGTAGTCATCTCCGAGCTCGGCGGCCAGGGCGTCGAATTGCGAGCGCGCGCCGAGCGCGGCGTGCAGAAGCAGAAGGTCAGGCATGGTTGGTCGTCGGTTGAAGGTCCGCCCGGCCGGGCCGGCGTCGAGCGCGGCCAAATATCGGCAAACGGATGGCAGTCGCGCCGGGCCTCGCTCGTGTAACAAAATCGCCGAACGTCGAGTCCCTGTCTCGTGCGCATCTCGTGAGGCCCCACAGCTCGAGGTCGCGCGAACCGCTGAGCACCCCAAAATCCAACTTCGAAGCATGAGTCGATCGACCGGCACCCCCCAACCGGCAGCGCCATCCACGACCGCGCCCGAGCGGCGCGAGTTCCTGCACGCCTGCATGACGATGCTCGCCGGCGTCACGATCGTCGGCATCGTCTCGCCGCTGCTCGGCGGCTGCGAGCCGACCGCGCTGCCGACGCCCGCGCCGCGCACCGGCGACGGTGGCAACACGACGCCGGAGGGCGTCGCGTTCGATGTCAGCATCCTTGATTCGGACGGAAAATCTGTTGCGACGGATATCAAAGGTCCCGACGGATTTCCTATTCTCATCGTTCGGAGCTCGGCCACGTCGTACACGGCCCTGTCGATGCGCTGCACGCATGAGGCGTGCGCGGTCGAGAGGATCGTTCCGGTCGGCGGCCCGATCCTCTGCCGGTGCCATGGATCCCTGTTCGAGCTCGACGGACGCGTGCGCAAGGGTCCGGCGGCGACGCCGCTGACCAGCTACACGACCACGTTCGATGCGAGCACCCGGATCGTCCGCGTCAAAGTCTCCTGAAACCGATTCCACCGATGATCTCAACGCTGCAGCGCGTCGCCGTCGTTCTCGTCCTGCTGTTCGTCGCCGGAAGCGCGCACGCGCTTCCCCGCTTCTCGCTCATCAGCGGCACCCGCTGCTCGGCCTGCCACTACTCGCCCAACGGCGGTGGCCTCCGCACCGAGCTCGGCTGGGACGCGCTCAACAAGGGCGCCTGGCGATGGCCGTGGGAGAAGCCCGAGCCGGGAGAAGGCGGAGGCGACGACCTCTTCGGCGCGCCCGGAGAATCGGGCGACGAGACCGGCGCGATGCCCGGCGAGTCGGGAGAGCTTTCCGAAGACCCCGGCGCGATGACGGCGGGCGACGACGGCGGCGCCGCCGCGGCCTTCGAGACCGCCGAACCACTCCCCGCGCACGAGACGACCGCGACCGACGAGACGGGAGAGCCGGCCGAGACCGCGGCTGCGACCGACGAGACACCCGGCGACATGCCGGGTGACGAGCCCGCCGCCGCGGTGCACACGAACTCGCTGTTCGACGGTCTGATCACTCCGGGCGCCGACCTGCGCCTGCAGATGACGAAGATCGGCCGTCCGCCGAACGACAAGCGGATGCTGCTGCCGATGCAGGCGCAGCTCAACGTCGCGGTGACGCCGCTCGAGTGGCTCGTGCTCTACGGCGGCTACAACTACGCCGTGACACAGCGCTCGTATCCGGGACAGAGCGAATGGGAGGCGACGCTGCAACTGCATCCGGGCGTGACGCTGCCGATCCTGCGGCTCGGGTTCATGCAGCCGAGCATCGGCATCCGCCACGACGACCACACGACGTTCACGCGCCGCGAGGTCGCCGGCCAGTCGCCGCATCCGCTGGTGCCTCCGGGCTATGCCGACCTCGGCGCCGAGCTGACGTACGAGGGACTGAACTGGCTGACGATCAACGCCGGCGTCTTCGGGTCGCACATGCTTTCGGAGGTCGAGACCTCGATCGGTGAGATCGAATCGGTCGCGGACTTCTCGAAGCCGTCGGTTCTCGGGCGGGTGATGCTGTGGCCGCAGGAGCTCGACCTCGGCTTCAACGGCGAGCTCGGCGCGAGCTACTTCGGCAACGGCGACTTCCGGATGATCAACGCGTTCGGTGGCTTCGGCATGGCCGACAAGGGGTCGATCTTCGTCGAGGCGCTCATCGCGGAGTATCCGTCGGGCGTGCTCGACAGCTCCGGCGCGATGGTCGCGCGCAACGTGCGCAACGTCTCGATCCTCGGCAGCTATCAGCTCTTCACGTGGCTGTCGCTCGACTGGCGCTACGAGTTCGGCCAGACCGAGGTGGCGACCGACAATCCGGCCGAGCGGACGCTTGCGCACGCGCACCAGGCGGTGTTCGGCCTCGAGTTCTTCCCGCTGCCCTACGTCGAGATCCGACCGGAGTACCGGTTCTTCCAGAACGAATCGTTCAACAAGCTCGACGGCTACCAGCAGGGTCAGTACACGCTGCAGTTGCACCTGTTCTATTAGACGTGCCCCGGCGCTGCCGGGCAGGCATTCCCGAACCGATACGATGATGCGAAGAATTCTTCCCCTCCTGATTCTGGCCGCGACACTCGTCGCCGCCGGATGCGACTACACGATCGTCGAGTCCGAGCCCGGCCCGGTGGCGCCCGGCACCGGCATCTCGGTCGTCGTGACGCCGGGCGCGGCGACGATCGCGCCGGGCGCGACGCTGCAGTTGCGCGCGATCGTCACCGGCACCGCCGACACGACCGTCGCGTGGCGAATCGCCTCGGGTCCCGGAGCCGTCAGCGCAAGCGGTCTGTTCACCGCGCCCGCCGACTCGACGGGCACGGCGACGGTGCGCGCGACCCTGGTCGCCGACACCTCCAAATGGTCCACCTCGACCATCACGATCACGCGCGACACCGGCAACGGCAATCCGTCGGGCGTGCGCGTGACGATCACGCCCGTCTCGCTGACGATGCTGGTCGGGACCACGCAGCAGTTCGTCGCCACGGTCACCGGCAGCACCGACATGGGCGTTCGATGGGTCGTCGAGGGAGGCCCGGGCACGATCAACCAGAGTGGACTGTACACGGCGCCGGAGTCGATCACGAGCGTCCCGACGTCACTGGTCGTGCGTGCGATCGCGAGCGCCGATTCGACGGCGTCGGGCCGGGCGCTCGTGCGTCTGACGATCCCGGTCGATCCGAGCCGCATCTGCTTCGACCGCGACATCAAGCCGATCTTCGCATCGAGCTGCGCGGTGAGCGGCTGCCACGACCAACTGACGCACAAGGACGACTTCGACTTCACGACCGCGCGGGGGATTCTCCGGGGCGTCAAGCGCGGCGATCCGAACGACAGCAAGATCTACGAGTCGATCACCGACGACGAGCCGAAGGACAGGATGCCGCTGCGGGAGTATCCGACGAACGTCGATCCGTTGACCGCGGAGCAGATCGATCTGATCCGCCGGTGGATCGCCGCCGGTGCGGACACGACCAACTGCCCGCCGAAGCCGGGTCTCTGCGACACGACGACGGTGAGCTACTCGCAGGTCATCCGCCCGCTCATCGAGGCCAACGCGTGCATCGGCTGTCACGCCACCGCGCACAGCGGAAACCGGAACGTCGAGCTCGCTACCTACGACGGCGTCGCGCGCGTCGCACGGTCGGGTCAGTTGAAGGGCTCCCTCACCGGCATCGGATACGTGCTGATGCCGCAGGGAGGTCCCCGCCTCGATCAGTGTACCATTGACCAGTTCACAGCGTGGATCGATCGGGGCGCGCCCAACGATTGATCGCGCGCAACTTCGACCGGCACTCTCATCCCGATCCCGACTAGAGGACGACATCACCCATGAATCGCATGCACGCACTCGCCGCGGTCGCGGCGCTCGCTCTCGCGGTGGCCGCTCCGGCCACCGCCCAGCTCGCCGTCCGCTCGACGGGCTCCAAGACCGTCACGCTCACCGACCGCGTCGGCAAGAACCAGTTCACCTGGACCAGTGACGCGCCGCTCGAGAAGATCAAGGGCACGGCCGAGGGTGTCTCCGGCTCGTTCACGATCGATCCGAAGAACGTCGCCGGACTTCGCGGCACCATCAGCGCGCAGGTCGCGACGATGAAGACCGGCAGCGGCACCCGCGACGAGCACCTCCGCGGCGCGCAGTGGCTCGACGCCGCACGACATCCGCAGATCAGCTTCACGATCAGCTCGGTGAGCAACGTGAAGGTCACCGGCAACAAGGCCACGGCCACCGCGACGGGCACCTTCTCGATGCACGGCGTCACGAAGCAGATGTCGATTCCGTTCACCATCACCTGGCTCGACGAGTCGGCCGCGACGCAGAAGCGCGCGCCGGGCGACCTCGTCATGGTCGAGGCGAGCTTCTCGGTCGCGCTGAAGGACTTCAGGGTCGCGGGCTCGCAGGGACTCATCGGCAGCAAGGTCGGCGAGACGATCGCGATCACCGCGAAGCTCTTCGGCTCGACGAAGTAAGGCATCCACCGTCCACGAATCGAAGGAGACGCGATGAACCGCAAGTCCGTGGCAATCGTGCTGATCGTCCTCGCGCTCGGGCTCGCCGGGTACTGGGCGCTGAGCGGCGCCGAGATCTACACCAAGCAGCAGGTGCAGGAGAAGGTCGTCGACCCGAACGACCCGTTCGCGCAAGAGACCGTCGTCTGGAGGGATGAATTCCGTCCGGGCCTCGCCGACCTGGTCGGACCCGCCATCGGCGTCCTGCTGGCCGCCTCGGTGTTCCTGTTCTGGAGCGAGTCGCGCCGCCGGCGCCGCGCCGCTGCCACGCCCGGGGGCGCTCGCACCACCTGACGGACTCGACCGGGAGCCTTGGTGGATTGACCGACAAACCGCGATCTTGCGGAGGCCGCGCCCGCGGCCTCCGGAGGTCTCCTTCCAGACCCGGCTCTCAGGTCCCTTCTCTCCGCACATCCATGGATTTCACGACGACCGTACCGGCGCGTGCACTGCTGTGCCGCGCTGCGACACTGCTGCTGCTCCTGCTGCTCTTCACCGCGAACGCGGCCGCGCAGGCGAGCCTGACGATCATCGAGCCGAACGGGGGCGAGAGCTTCACCGCCGGCGTCAGCACGGTGTCGATCAGCTGGTTCGAGGCGGGCATCGAGGCCAATGACGAGATTATCGTCGAATTCACCGTCGACGGGACGACGTGGCGGCCGATCGATCGCATCGGCGCCGACGTGCGCAGCGTCGCATGGGTGCCCGATCGCGCGGGCTCGAGCGCGCGCGTGCGCATAACGTCGAGCGACGACCCGAGCGTCTCCGACAGCTCCGACGGCACCTTCACGATCGCTCCCGATCCCAACGACGTCGCGCGCGTGATCGCGCCGAACGGCGGCGAGGTCTGGCAGTCGGGCGAGACGAGAACGATCTCGTGGGATGCCCCGTCCGATGCGGTCGGCATGGTGCTGGCGCTGTCGACGAACGGTGGCACGAGCTGGACGCCGATCGATACCGTCGCGGCGGGCTCGGCGGAGTACTCCTGGACGATCCCGCAGCTTTCGTCGACGCCGATCACGACCGCAACGATTCGCGTCGCGGTCGCCGAGGCGCCCGATCGCTTCGACGTCTCCGACGCCGCCTTCACGATCAACCCGCGTCCGCGCCCGACGCTGACGGTGATTGCTCCAAACGGCGGAGAGCGCTTCGACGCCGGCACGTCGACGACGGTGCGGTGGTCGAGCGAGAACGTCGATGACGGCGGAGCCCAGGCTCGCGTCGAGTACTCGGTCGACAGCGGCCGCACGTGGACGCCGATCGGAACCGCGGACGTAGACGCGGGAGCCCGCGCGTGGATCATACCGAACCGCCCGACGCGCTCCGCGCTCGTGCGGGTCGTGACCTCGGATGTCGCGCTCGGCGATACCTCCGACGCCGTCTTCGAGATCGTCGGCGAGCCGGTGCCGCCGGACAGCGTGAAGTTCATCCGGCTCGACGAGCCTGCCGACGGCGCGACCTGGCGCGACGGCGAGTCGCAGCGGATCGCCTGGACGTCGAACGCGGCCGACGACACCGTCGTCGTCACCGCGATCGTCCGCGTCGGCTCCGGCGCCGACTCGTCGGTCGCGATCGCGCGCGTCGCCGTCGCCGACGGCTCGGTGACGTGGGTCGTTCCGCGCTTCGCCGACTCGCTCGTCGAGCTGCGCGTCGTCGCGCATCTGGCCGCGGCCGACACGGCCGACACGTCGGGTCCGGTCATCGTGCGTCACCGCGTCGTCGCGGGCGTCGACGGCGATGGCGCCTCGATCGCGTCGCTACGACTGTATCCCAATCCGGCCCATGAGCTTCTCGAGGTGCGTATCGCGACGGGCGCGCACGGCCTCGTCCGATTGTACGCGGTCGACGGCACGCCTATCCGCGAGGCAAGGCTCGACGCCGGCCGCGCATCGGTTCCCCTGGACGGAATGTCCGCCGGCACCTACATGGTGGTCGTCGAGACGCCCGCCGGCCGGCGCACTTCGCACATCGTCGTCGTGCGCTGAGTGACGGTGCGATGTCCGCGAGTCGCGCGGGTGCGCCGGCACGCGCCCAGCGCCGGGCACCTACTGACGTCGAACACCGCGCCCGCTCGAGATCCTCGAGCGGGCGCGTCGCGTCTGGCCGCGCCGCGGTGGTTCATTGCATGGGCGGGACGACTATTTTGAGCCCTTCGACCAGGCACATTCGACCCAATCACTCCAACCCATACCGACGAGGTCTGCCGATGACCGCTTGCAGACGACTACGCACGCTCCTGGTGCTTCTTCTGTTGCTCGCCACCGCTCCGCTGCTCGCGCAGGATACCTACGTGCACATTCGCTGGGTCAACCTGATCCCCGATGCGCCGGCGATGAACTACCATCTCAACAGCAGCAGCAGCGCGCCGTTGAGCTCGCCCGTGTCGTTCCGCGGCGCATCCGATCCGACGATCATGGCGACGCTCGGCACCGCCGGCGTGTACTTCACCGACGCGTCGAACGGAGCGGAGCTGTTCTCGACGAACGTGCCGCTGGCCAACAGCACGCGACAGAACATCGTGCTCATCGGCAGGCTTGGAAGCATCCAGGCGAAGATCCTCTCGCTGACGATCCCGCCGCCGACGGAATCGCCGGAGGCGGACTTCCGATTCATGAACGCGTCGCCGGACGGCGGCTCGGTCGACCTGAAGATCCACGAAGCCGACGGCTCGACGCAGACGGTGAACAACCTCGCCTTCGGATCGGTCACCGAGTTCCTGTCGCTCGCGGTCGGCATGACCCGTCTCGAGGTGTTCGCCGCGGGCACGCAGAACCGGCTGCTCAACGTGCAGGGCCTGACGCGCGCCGGCTTCTACTACACCGGCTTCGTCGCCGGCATGGCCAACGATCTCGACTTCCGGATTCTCGTCGAGTCCGATCAGCGCATTCAGAACCCGATGGTCCGCTGGGTGACGCCGCCGCCGCCGAACGACGCCGAGCTGCGCCTTGTGAACATGACCGGCGGCGACGGCGCGATCGACATCTACATGGATGGTGTGAAGAAGATTGGCGAGGTCACGTATCGCTCGACCTCCGCGATCTCCGGAATCCCCTCGGGCGCGCGGACATTCAAGTTCGTCGTCGCCGGTGAGTCGATCGATCAGGCGTTCCACACCGAGACCGTCACGGTCGCGGCGGGAACGTCGATCTCGGCGGTCGTCATGGGAGCTCCTCCCTCGCCCGTGGAAGTGCGGATGTTCGTCCGCACGATCAGCGAGACCGTCGAGTCCGGACGATCGAAGGCGCGCGTCCTGCTGGCCAATTCCATCCCGATCGATCTCGACATCGTGCTGCGCGACACCGCCGGCACCGAGCTGCGCGTGACCGATGCGCAGTACGGGGTCGCGTCGGAGTTCATGACGCTCGCCGCCGGACCCGTGATGCTCGAGCTGGGCCTGAGCGGACAGCCGGCAGCGGTCCGGTATCTCGGAACGCTCCCGTCGGCCGGCGTGGCGACGATCTTCGTCAGCGGCGACACGACCAGCGGCATCTCGGTGAACATGCTCGTCGAGACCGATCCGGCGGTGCGCCGTCCGATGGTGGCGTTCGTGATGGCGGGCATGGGCTCGCTGCGGTTCGTGCACGCGTCGAGCCCGACGCCGGCCGTCGAGATGACCGCGCACGCCGCCGCGCCCACGACGCAGTCGCTGACGTACGGCGTCGCCGGAGCCGGCATCGCGCCGATCTTCGCGGGACTTCTGCCGGTGACCGTGCGCACGCCGGGCTCGCCGACGCCGATGATCGAGCAGAACATCCAGATCCGCAACGACTCGCTGACGACGACGTTCCTCGTCGGCGGCTCCGGCAATCTCGAGCTCGTGCAGCTCTATGCCGGCGGAACCGACAGCGAGCCGGAGCCGGCGCACGCGAACGTTCGCCTGTTCATCGCCGCTCCGGTACCGCAGCCGATCGATGTCGAGATCTTCTACTCGACCGGCGCGAAGCGTCGGTTCGACACGCTGGAGTACAAGGAGGCGACGCGCTACTTCGACGTGCCGGCCGGAGCGATCACGCTCGCGATCTACCCTCGTGGCGGAACGACGCCGCTGGTGCGCCTCACCGGCGCGGTCGAGGCCAACGACGTGCTGACGCTCGTGCTCGCTGGCGTCTCGCTCTCGGGTGAGGCGCAGGTTGCCGTGCTCGATGACGCGACCGAGGCTCGGCAGGATCCCATGCCCCTGCTCGCACCGGCAAGCGGAGTACCCGCTGAGCGCGCGCGCATCGCAAACGCACGGATCGCGCCGAACCCGGCGCGCGACGTCGCGCTCATCGAGTACACTCCGTCGACCGCCGGCGACGCGCGGGTCGCGCTCTTCGACATCACCGGTCGCCGTCGAGCCGACGTCGCCAGCGGCGGCGACGCCGTCGCGACGCGCCGGGTGAGCATGCCGGTCGGCGAGCTCGAGAGCGGCATCTACTCGGTCGTCGTCACCCAGGCCGACGGCTCGAGCGCAACGGCGGGCACGCTGCAGATCGTCCGCTGACAACGCGCCAGTCGTGAGATGAACGATGATCGCCCGCTCGAGCCTGCTCGGGCGGGCGATCCGTTTTCGGTTGTGGTCCGTAGCTTTGTCGCATGAAGGTCAACGGAATCTCCTGCCGCACGATCCGACTCGACCCCGAGGATCGCCGGACCGTTCTCACCATCGATCAACGCCGCCTTCCCTTCGAGTACATCGAGCACCCGATGCGATCGCTCGACGACGCCGTCGAGGCGATCGCCGCGATGATCGTCAGGGGCGCGCCGCTGATCGGCGTGACCGCGGCATACGGTCTCTACCTCGCCGCGCTCTCGGACGAGAACCGGGGCGGCGACGGGCTGCGCATCGCCGGCGAGCGACTGAAGGCGGCGCGTCCGACGGCGGTGAACCTCGCGTGGGCCGTCGAGCGCGTTCTCGCGGAGATCGCAGCGGACGACGGCGACGATGCGGCGTCGGCCGCATTTCGCGTCGCGCGCGCGATCGAGCAGGAGGACGTCGAGAGCTGCCGGCGCATCGGCGAGCACGGCGTGCGGCTGATCGAGGAGATCGCCGCGCGCAGGCCCGGCTCCGTCGTCAACGTGCTCACCCACTGCAACGCCGGATGGCTCGCGTGTGTCGACTACGGCACGGCGACCTCACCGATCTACGCCGCACACGACCGCGGCCTTCCGCTGCACGTCTGGGTCGACGAGACGCGTCCCCGCAACCAGGGCGCGCGGCTGACCGCGTGGGAGCTCGCGCAGCACGGCGTGCCGCACACCGTGATCGTCGACAATGCCGGGGGGCACCTCATGCAGCACGGCATGGTCGATCTCGTGATCGTCGGAAGCGATCGCACGACCGCGACCGGCGATGTCTGCAACAAGATCGGCACGTACCTCAAGGCACTCGCGGCGCATGACAACGGCATCCCCTTCTACGCGGCGCTTCCGTCGTCGACGATCGACTGGTCGATGCGCGACGGCGTTCGCGAGATCCCCATCGAACAGCGCTCCGCCGACGAGGTGCGCATGGTCGACGCGATCGTCGACGGCGCGCTCGCGACGGTCGAGGTGTTTCCGAAGGAGACGCCGGTGGCCAACTACGGATTCGACGTGACGCCGGCGCGGCTCGTCACCGGCATCATCACCGAGCGCGGCATCTGCGAGGCGAACGAGGACGGACTTCGGAGACTGCACACGCCATGAGCCACGCGATGGATGAAGGCTACATCAAGTTCGAGTGCGTCTGGATAGAGGGGCCGCCGCCGCCGCTCGATGCTGTCCGCGATCTGGTCGCGGCTCGTGACCTGTTGCATGCGCTCGACCTCGTCGGCGAGTATCCCGACGGCATCGGCTTCGGCAACGTGAGCGTACGCTCGGGAGCGGAGATCATCATCACAGGAACGCAGACCGGTGGCGTCGAGACGATCACGCCGAGGGAGCTCACCCGCGTCGTCGGCTACGACATCGAGCGCAATCGCGTGACGTGCATCGGACCGCTGAAGGCATCGAGCGAGTCGCTGACGCACGCGGCGATCTACGAATGCGATCGGTCGATCGGCGCGGTCGTGCACGTGCACTCGCTCGAGGCGTGGGAGCGGCTCGTGGGGAGGATTCCGACGACGCGCGAGGAGGTCGCCTACGGCACGCCCGCGATGGCGCACGAGCTGCGCCGTCTCTACCACGAGAGCGACCTGCCGTCGTCGCGCGTCGCGGCAATGGCGGGTCACCCCGAGGGGATCATCGGTTTCGGCGCGACGATCGCCGAGGCGCTCGACGCCGTGCTCGAGGCCGTCGAGGTCGCCCGCTAACTTTACCGGCTCCGCCGGGGTTGTCCTAGACTGACGGCAACACCCTCGTGTGCGCCAAAATGGTCCACTGAGCGTCAGAATCTCCCGCCGGCGCTCTCGATCCGGAGGAACAATGATCCCATCACTACCCCGCCTGCTCTCCCCAGCGCTGCTGCTGCTTCTCCCGTTGCTCGTCCCATCGGCCATGCAGGCACAGATCCCGAGGACGATCAGTTTCCAGGGAGTCCTGGCCGACGCCACCGGGAAGTTCGTTCCCGACGGCGTGCAGCGCCTGACGATCCGGATCTACGACTCGCCGACCGCGGCGAGCGCAATCTTCTCCGAGACCCACGACGCGACGGTCGTGCGCGGAGTCTTCAACGTCATCATCGGCTCGCAGTCGCCGCTGCCGTCGGCGCTGTCGTTCGATCGCGCGTACTTCCTCGGGGTCAGCGTCGGCACTGCGGCCGAGCTCGCGCCGCGCACGCCGATGACGTCGGTGCCGTATGCGCTTCGCGCCGAGGTCGCCAATGAGCTGGCCACGGGCGCGGCGGTCGTGCGAAGCGTCAACGGCCGCACCGGCGAGCTGACGCTGCAGGGAGCCGGCGCGACGACCGTCACGCAGACCGGCGGAACGATCACGATCACCTCGAGCGGCGGCGGAGGCGCGACGGGCATCCAGGGCGTGCAGAACACCGACGGCACGATCACGGTCGCGAGTCCGAACGGTCCGGTCGCGACCATCGGCGTCGCCCCGAAGTCGATCACGTCGGCGCACCTGGCCGACACTGCCGTGCGCACGGTCAACCTCGCGCCGGGCAGCGTCACGCTTGCGAAGCTCGCGCCGGGTATCAGTCTGCCGCCGAGCGGCAGCGCGGGTGGCGATCTCTTCGGCTCCTACCCGAACCCGACCATCGCGCCCGCGGCGGTCTCGACGACGAAGCTTGCCGACGACGCGGTGACCTCCGCGAAGATCGCGGCCGACGCCGTCACCTCGGCGAAGATCGCCAACGGCACGATCGTCGGGCAGGACATCAGCACCGCCGCCGCGGTGACGATCGCCAGCCTGGTCACCAGCGGCAACACCTCCGTCGGCACATCGCTGCCGAGCGCGCGACTGACGGTTCAGGGCGCCGGCGCGACCGGCGCGAGCAACGCGATCGACGTCACCGACAACGCCGGCACGTCGCTGCTGCGCCTGCGCGATGACGGTCTGCTCGGACTCGGCACCAACGCACCCACGGCACGGCTCGACATCAACGCCGGCAACGCGGTCGCGCTGCAGATTCGTACCGGTAGCGCCGTCGTCTCGAGCGCCGCTGTCGTCGCCGGTCCCGCGGTGCCCGTCCCGAACGTCGTCAGTCTCCGCATCACCAACGACGGCATCGTGCTCCCGATCAACATCACGCTGCCGTTCGGCATCCCCGGACAGATCCTGATCATCACCAACGACGATCCCGACGGGGTCATCGGCCCGATCCCCATCGCGAGCGGTCAGACCAGGATGCTCATTTTCGTTGGCGGCGTCTGGCGCGTGGTCACCTGATCGCGGCGGGCGCACGAGCCGGTTCGTTGAAGGGAGAAATTGGTGGCGGGAAACCTTTTAACGGAAACCGGGTTCTCGTGTCAAGGAATTGATGGAGATGCGTGGCTGGTGCACTACAGTTCGCGCAGAATTCGACGCGGGACCGCAGCAGACGGTCCCGCGTCCTTCGTTTTCGGGCGTGCGGTCAGTCCACGCGCACAGCCATGACCTTCAGAGCGCTCTCGGCCCCCGCGACGACGGGAAAGTCGATCGGGGATGCGCCATACAGTCCGGCGATCTCGATGGTGGCGGACACCGATCGCGCGGCCTCAGATACAATGCGTCGATACGCGCGGCGCGTAACGCGGCGATCGTCCAGACAGAGCACCGCAAGGCCTCCGCGCTCGACGAGCGCGAGGGCGGCGCCGATCGCTCGCTCCAGCGTCCGGGTGCCGCGGGGCGCCCGCGACAGCACCGCACGCAGGTCGATCAGGACCACCTCGAATTGCCGGCCGTTGCGCGCGAGGCGATCGAGCTGCTCGTGCAGCTCGCCCGCGACCATTCCAACGCGAGCGTCCTGTCCCACCGCGTCGCCAAGCCACTTCAGCAACGGTCTTGCCCGCTCTACGACGAATAGATCTGCTGCGCCGGCATGCGCTCCGTGACTCAGCCCGGCAGCCGTCACACCGCACGCGAGAACCCGCCGGCCGCGGCACCATTCGCGCACGCGACTCGTTGTCTCTCGGTACTGCAGCGCGGGCAGTGTTCGTCCCGAGATCGTGCACGTCACGAACGGAATCGCATCGATGACGATCGCGTGCGAATCGCCATCGGAGCCGTCGTGAGTCGCGATGTCGGTGAGACCGGACGTGAGCTTCGCAACGAGTGCCGCGATCCGCTCGCGGAGCGCTTCGCCGCGCGGGCGGTCGCCCGGGTCCTCGCCTCCCACGTCGATGCGGTAGACGCTGCCGATGCGGTCGACGACGACGCCGGGCATGGCGTCGGCGACGCCGTTGACCAGTCGACATGCCGTCGTCGCGGGATCGGCAAGCAGCGGCGCGCGACGATCGATGGCGAGGCGCAGCGCGAGTCGCTCATCGGGGAATCCCCGAGCCGTGACCCAACTGTCGCGGTCGAATCCCTGGGGAAGCTCCGCGACAAGTCGCAGCGGCTCACCGCTCGTCGGATGCGTGAGCTCGAGCGCGCACGCGTGCAGCATCAATCGTGGGAACGGACGCCCTGGATCGTAGAGTGGATCGCCGACGATCGGCGTGCCGATCGCGCGCAGATGGACGCGCAACTGGTGCGTGCGCCCGGTCTCCGGGTGCAGGTCGACGAGACTGACGAGTCCGTCCGGTGAGGTCCATCGCGTTGCGTAGCGCGTGACGGCGCGCTGCGCCATCGGGTCGCCCGGCTCCGCGACGGCACGCAGTCCGCCGTCCGCCGGAGCGATCGGAAGGTCGATCGTTCCGCTCGACGGCGACGGCGCGCCATGCACGAGCGCGGCGTAGTGCTTGTGAACATCGCGCGACGCGAAGGCCGCGGCCAGGCCGGCGTTCGCCTCGCGCCGTCGTGCGAACAGCATCACGCCCGACGTATCGGCGTCGAGCCGTTGATGCACGCCCAGATAGTCGACGCCGAGCTGACGCGAGAGCACCGAGACGACGTCGGCGCCGGCGGGATCGGGCTGCGGGGCGTGCGTCGGCATCGCGATCGGTTTGTCGATCGCGACGAGATCGTCGTCGAGATGAATGATCCTGAGCTTCACGATGGAAGAGCTCTCGTGCCGGATGGCGACTCAGGCACGGTCGAGCACGTAGACAGGCGCCTCGGGCGGACAGTTCAGGCGGAACGGAAACCAGTGTCCGACGCCACCCGACGTGTAGAGCTGCGCGTCCCCCTTTCGATAGTGACCCCAGTAGTACACGTCGGGACGCAGCGGCTGGATGATCGCGCGGCCGCCGAGACCGAGCTGGATGCCGCCGTGGTAGTGTCCGGCAAGGGTCAGGTCGACGCCGTGCCTCGCGGCGACGTCGAAGCCCTCGGGTCGATGGCTCATGAGGATCGAGAAGGCGTCCGACGGGAGCCCGTCGATCGACTGCTCGACGGTGCTGCGCATGAAGCGCGCGTCGTTGAAGCGACCGGTGCGCGCCGGATCGTCCGCGCCGGCCAGGTGGATGCGGGCATCGCCGACGGCGATGCTCGTCGCGCCCTCGATGAGCAGCGGGATCGGTCCGGCATCGAACGCTCGTCGGACCTGCTCGATGCCGCGGTAGTACTCGTGATTGCCGATCGAGGCATACGCACCGTAGCGAGGCCGGAGCGCGGCGATCAAGCGCAGTGCTTCGGGCAGCACCGTGAGATCGTCGGCGAGGTCGCCGGTCACGAGCACGATGTCCGGACGCTGCGCCTCGGCATCGATCAACGTCGCTTCGAGATCGTCGAGCCCGACGAAGTAGCCGAGGTGGACGTCCGAGAAGTGCATGATGCGCAGACCCCGCAACGCCTCCGGCAGACCGGGATACCGCAGCGGCACGTTCGGAAAGCGCGTCCTGCCGTACGATGCCGCGACGCCCGCGCCCGCAGA
>DATLHO010000111.1:0-16890 GCA_035539855.1 Kapaibacterium sp. (SeqCode)
CCGGCCGAGCTTCTGCGCTCCTTCGGCTTCGAGGTCTACTTCCCCGAGAACCACGGCGCGTTCCTGGGCGCCGCGCGCGCGGCCGGCGAGATGATCCCGGCGGCGACGAAGCTCGGCTACGGCGACGACGTCTGCTCGTACCTGACGTCCGACATCGGCGCGTACCTGCAGGGCACGACGCCGCTGGCGGAGCACTACGGCATCGCGCAGATCCCGCGACCCGACCTGCTGGTCTACAGCACCAACCAGTGCCGCGAGGTGCAGGAGTGGTTCTCGTTCTACGCGCGCACGCTCAACATCCCGATCGCCGGCATCTGTCCTCCGCGCCACCTCGACCGCGTCGAGAGCGCGGACATCGACAACGTCGTCGCGCAGACGCGCGCGCTGATCCCGATCTGCGAGCAGGTGAGCGGCCGGCGCTTCGATCTCGAGCGATTCATCGAGACCGTGCGGCTCAGCCGTGAGGCCGCCGTGCTCTGGCGCCGCGTGCTCGAGACCGCGATGGCGACGCCCGCTCCGCTGAGCTTCTTCGACGGCTGCATCCAGATGGGTCCGATCGTCGTGCTGCGCGGCACCGAGACCGCCATCGACTACTACCGCGTGCTGCTGGCGGAGCTCGAGGCGCGAGTGGAGGAGGGAGTCGGCGTCGTCGGCAACGAGGTGTGCCGGCTGTACTGGGACGGCATGCCGATCTGGGGACGGCTGCGCGCGCTCTCGGAGCTCATGCACCGCCAGGGCGCCGTCGTCGTCGCGTCGACGTACTGCAACAGTTGGATCCTCGACACGATGGACGAGCGCACGCCGTTCGAGTCGACCGCGCTGGCGTACACCGAGATCTTCATCAACCGCAGCGAGAGTGCGAAGGAGGCGATGCTGCGCGAGCTCATCGGCGCCTACCGCATCGACGGCGTGATCTTCCACGACGCGCGGACATGCTTCAACAACAGCAACGCGCGCTTCGGCATGCCCGAGCGACTGCGCGCGGCCGCGTCGATCCCGACGCTCGTGATCGAAGGCGACCTCTGCGATTTGCGCTTCTATTCCGACGGCCAGACGGCCACCAAGCTCGAGGCGTTCATCGAGCAGTTGATCGACGTCCACTATCCGGTCTGAGGCCATGCACACTTCCACGGAGAGCCCACAAACGATCGCGGTCGTCGGCATGGGACCCGTCGGTCAGATCCTCGCCGTCCACCTGCGCGAGGCCGGCCAGCGCGTGATCCTCTGCGACCGCGACAAGGCGCGGATGCACCGCATCCGCAAGGACGGCATCCGGCTCGTCGGCGCCATGCAGAAGCACGCGGAGTTCGACGAGGTCTACTCGTCGGTCGCCGACGTGCTGCCGCTGGAGCCCGACGTCGTCGTGCTCGCGGTCAAGGCGTATCACATGGAGGGCGTTCTGACGGAGATGGAGGGATTCCCGCGCGAGGGCGTCGCCTACGTCAGCGCGCAGAACGGTATCGACGTCGAGCTCGCACTGGCCGACGAGTTCGGCGAGGCGAGCACCTATCGGATGGTCGTCAACTACGCCGGCAACCATCGCGCCCCGAACGTCATCGGCGTCAGCTTCTTCAATCCCCCGAACTACATCGCCTCGATCGACGACTCGCACCCCGAGGTCGCCACGCGCCTGGCCGAGACGCTGAGCTCCGTCCGGCTCGACACCGTCACCGTCGACTCCTACGAGATCCTGCGCCGCGTCTGGGAGAAGACCGTGCTCAACAGCTCGCTGAGCGCGCTCTGCGGCGTCGCGCAGATGACGATGAAGGAGGTGATGGCGCTGCCGGACATGGTGCACATCATCGAGCAGGTCATCATCGAGTCGATCGCGGTGGCCAACGCCGAGAACATCCAGCTCGAAACGAACTTCCTGCGCCACTGCCTGCGCTACCTGCGGCGCTCGGGCAACCACTTCCCGTCGCTCGCGGTCGACCTGCTGCACCGCCGTCCGACCGAGATCGATTACTTCAACGGGAAGTTCGTCGAGTACGGCAAGAAGCACTACATCCGCACCCCGATGCATCTGCTGTTCACCAACATGGTGAAGGCGATCACGACGAAGCACGGCGGGCAGAACGGCGCCGCGCCGGTGGTGCGCGAGACGACCGCGTACGACGTGCCGCCGCACAAGAGCAACGCGGCCGACAGCTACTATCTCGGCGTCGACCTCGGCTCGGCGTACACGAAGCTCGTCGTCATGAACGGGCAGCACGACATCCTCTACCGCGAGATCGTCCGCACGCTCAACCGCGACCGCAAGCCGCTGTACGAGGCGCTCGGGCACGCGCACGAGCACTTCCCGATCGCCGCGACGTGCGCCGCGGGCTACGGCCGCGAGCACTTCCCCGACGCCGACCTGACGATGACCGAGATCCAGTGCGCCGCACGCCGGGCGTACCAGCAGCTCGGCACCGGGTGCAGCATCATCGACATCGGCGCGGAGGACATCAAGGCGATCGAGGTCGACGCCAAGGGCCACGTCTCGAACTTCTACATGAACTCGAAGTGCGCCGCCGGCACCGGCGCGTTCCTCACGGAGATGGCCGAGCGCGTCGAGATCGACATCGACGACATGAGCAAGCTCGCCGCGCTCTCGTCGACGTCGAAGGAGCTCAACAGCTTCTGCACGGTCTTCTCGAAGACCGAGGTCATGAAGTGGATGTTCGACCAGGTGCCGATCGAGGACATCGCGCGCGGCATCTACCTGTCGCTGGCCAATCGCGTGCTGAAGCTCAAGCTCGACAGTGACCTGCCGCTCTACCTCGCCGGCGGCGTCGTCGCGCACCATCCGTACCTGCGGACGTTGCTCGAGGAGCTCTTCGGCCGTCAGGTCGGCGTCCTGCGCGACCCGCAGTACTGCGTCGCCGCCGGAGCCGCGCTCTTCGCCGAGCGGCACGTCCGCCGCACCGCTGCAATCTCCCCCACGCTCACGACGCTGCTGCAGCATGAGGTCTCGCCATCATGAAGGGATACCATCACCCTGAGCTCGGCATCGGCGTGACGTTCGACGACGTCGTCCTTCTCGGCGGCGCGCGCACGCCGTTCGGCGATCTCGGCGGAGGCCTGGCGAGGATCTCGCCGACCGACCTCGGCATCGCCGCCTCGCGCGCCGCGCTCGAGCGCACCGGCGTCGAGGGACGGGAGATCGACCAGGTGATCGTCGCGAACATCGGCCAGGCCAGCTTCGACGCGTACTTCGTCGCGCGACACATCGCGCTCTACGCCGGCGTGCCCCAGAGCGTGCCCGCGCTGCAGGTGCAGCGGATTTGCGCCTCCGGAATCGAGACGCTCGTCACCGGAGCCGAGCAGATCGAGATCGGCAAGGCCGACACCGTGCTGTGCTGCGGCGCCGAGAACATGTCGCTCGCGCCGACGGCCGGCTTCGGCAATCGCCTCGGATATCATCTCGGCGGCGTGGTGTTCAAGGATATGCTGTGGGAGGCCCTCGACGACACGGCAGCGGGAACGACCATGGGGGGCACGGCGGAGAACGTCGCCGAGCGCTACGGGGTCACCCGCTGCGACGTCGACGCCTTCGCCCTGGACTCGCAGGATCGCGCCGCCGCGGCCGAGGCGCGCGGCTGGTTCGCCGGCGAGATCGCGCCGGTCGGCTCCGCGACGTTCGAAGCGGCCGGACTCGCTCCGCGCTCGATACGCATCGGGCGTAACGGGACGCTCGTCGAGCGCGACGAGCACGTGCGCGCGACGAAGCTCGAGTCGCTCGCGAAGCTGCCGGCCGCCTTCAGAGGCGACGGCATTCAGACCGCGGGTAACAGCGCGGGCATCGTCGACGGCGGCGCCTCGGCGGTGATCGCCTCGGGCGAGCGCGCGAGGCGCACGGGCCGCACGCCGATCGCACGCATCGTCGCGGCCGCGTCGTGCGGCGTCGACCCGAAGCAGATGGGCATCGGCCCGGTCCCGGCCATCGAGTTGCTGCTCTCGCTCACCGGACTGAGCATCGACCAGATCGATCTCTTCGAGATCAACGAAGCCTTCGCCGCACAGGTCGTCGCCGTCGAGCGGCTGCTCGGTCTCGACCACGCGCTCGTCAACATCAACGGCGGCGCGATCGCCCTCGGCCACCCGCTCGCCGCCACCGGCGTCCGTCTCGCGCTGACCGCGGCCCGCGCACTGCACGAGCGGGACGGCCGCTACGCCATCGTCACCGCCTGCATCGGTGGAGGCCAGGGCACGGCACTGCTGATAGAGCGTCCGACATCCTGACGCACGTGCCATCCGGCAGCACACATGACTCACGACACGCTCGACCCTCTCCGACTTCAATCCTCAATCCCATGAACGTGATCATCGAATCCTGGCAACTGACGACTCCGGGCGCGGCGTTCACGCATGTCGAGGCTCCGGCTCCCGCGCTCGCCGACGGCGAGGCGCTCGTCGAGGTTGCGGGGTGCGGCGTCTGTCACACGGACATGAGCTTCTGGCACCATGGCGTGCAGACGCGTCACGCGCTGCCGCTGACGCTGGGCCACGAGATCAGCGGTGTCGTCGTCGACGGTCCGTCGGAGCTCGTCGGCCGCAGCGTGATCGTGCCGGCGGTGCTGCCGTGCGGCGAGTGCGACCTGTGCCGCGCGGGACGCAGCAACGTCTGCCGGAACCAGAAGATGCCGGGCAACGACTTCAACGGCGGCTTCGCGACGCACGTCGTCGTGCCGGCTCGCTTCCTCTGTCCGGTGCCCGATCGCCTGCTCGAGCGCATTCCGCTGGCGACGCTCAGCGTCGTCGCCGACGCCGTCTCGACGCCGTACCAGGCGGTGCGCAAGTCGGGACTCGTCGAGGGAGACTTCGCGATCGTCATCGGCGTCGGCGGCGTCGGCACCTACGGCGCGCTGATCGCGCGGCTCCTGGGCGCCACCGTGCTCGCGCTGGACATCGACGACGCGAAGCTCGCCGCGGTCGCCGCGCAGGGCGTCGACGCGACGCTCAACATCGCCGGCGTCGATCCGAAGACCGTCAAGGAGCGCGTCCGCGAGATCGCGCGCGCCCTCGACGCGCCGCCGCACGCGTGGAAGATCTTCGAATTCTCCGGCACGAAGGCCGGACAGGAGCTGGCGTTCAGCCTCGTGACCTACGCGTCGACGCTCTCGATCGTCGGCTTCACGCTCGAGAAGGTCGAGCTGCGGCTGAGCAACCTCATGGCGTTCGACGCGCAGGTGATCGGCACGTGGGGATGTCGTCCGGAGCTCTATCCCGAGGTCGTCGCGCTGCTCGACGAAGGGCGCCTCGACGTCGTCCCGTTCGTCGAGACATTTCCGCTCTCCGAGATCAACGAGGTCTTCGCCAACACGCTCGCCCACCGGTACATGAAGCGCTCGGTGCTCGTGCCCGGCGCGCACGCCAATCAGTCATAAGCCATGCGCACACTCATCGATCACAACCTCGTCCGCGCGGAGTACTCGCACATCCTCTTCGAGAAGCGTCCCTGCCGCGACGCCGACGGCGCGGTCGTCGACGGTCTGTACAACGCGTGGATCGTGCTCGACAACCCGGAGCAGTTCAACTCCTACCTGACCGCGACGATCAAGGAGGTGATCCTCGCCTTCCGCGAAGCCTCCAACGATCGCAGCGTCGCGTGTGTCGTGTTCACGGGCGTCGGTGACAAGGCCTTCTGCACCGGCGGCAACACGAAACAGTACGCCGAGTACTACGCCGGCAATCCGCAGGAGTACAAGCAGTACATGCGGCTGTTCAACGATATGGTCTCCGGCATCCTCACCTGCGACAAGCCAGTGATCAACCGCGTCAACGGCATGCGCATCGCGGGGGGACAGGAGATCGGCATGGCCTGCGACTTCTCGATCGCGCAGGACTTCGCGCGCTTCGGCCAGGCAGGTCCGCGCCACGGGAGCGCGCCAGAGGGAGGCTCGACCGACTTCCTCTCGTTGTTCGTCGGCATCGAGCGGGCGATGTTCTCGTGCACGGTCTGCGAGCACTGGACCGCGTACGAGGCGCTTCGCTTCGGCCTTCTCACGGATGTCGTTCCCGCGCTGAAGGTCGACGGCGCATGGGTCCCCAATCCCCTCGTCATCACCGATCGCTGGCTCGACGCGAAGGGAGCGATCGTCCACGGCACACCGAAGACCGGCGCCGATCTCGCCGAGGCGAAGGCTCTCGTCGCGCGCGGGACGATGGACCTCTCGCTGCTCGACGAGGCCGTCGAGCAGCTCTGCACGAAGCTCCTCTACACGTTCCCGAACTGCCTGGCGAAGACCCTCGGCTCGATGCGCAAGAAGAAGCTCGAGGCATGGGACCGAAACAAGGAATCGAACCGCGACTGGCTCGGCCTCAACATGATGACCGAGGCGAAGGCCGGCTTCCGCGCGTTCAACGAGGGACCGAAGGGACACCGCGAGGTCGATTTCATCAGGCTCCGCCGGCTGCTGGCCGAGGGCGAGCCGTGGAGCGACGAGCTCATCCGCGAGATCTCGCCGCAGTACGCACACTCCTGAACGCCGAGACACCATGAACACGCACACGGGAATCGATGCGACGATCGTCGCGCTCGAGCGCACGCACGGCGGCGCGGTGGCGCACGTCGAGCTGCGCGGCGGAAAGGGGAACATCCTCACCGCCGAGATGATGCGCGAGGTGCGCTACACGCTCGCCGGGCTCGCGCACGATCACACGGTGAAGGTGGTGATCCTCAGCGGCGAGGGGAATCACTTCTCCTTCGGCGCGAGCGTCGCCGAGCACACGCGCGAGCTGGCCGAGGAGATGCTGCGCGAGTTCCATGGACTGATCCTGGACGTCGCGAAGCTCGACCTGCCGATCGTCACGTGCGTCTCGGGGATGTGCCTGGGCGGCGCGCTGGAGCTCGCGCTCAGCGGGCACCTGATCTTCGCCGACGCGACCGCGGTCTTCGGCCAGCCCGAGATCACGCTCGGCGTCTTCGCGCCGCCGGCCTCGGTGCTGCTGCCGCTGCGACTGGGCTTCGCGCGCGCCGAGGAGCTGCTCGTCACCGGTGAGAGCATCACGGCCGCACGGGCGCTGGAAATCGGGCTCGTCAACAAGCTCTTCGACGACCGCGACGCGCTGCGCGCCGGGACCGATGCGTGGATCGAGAAGCACATCCTCCCGAAGAGCGCGTCGTCGCTGCGCATCGCGATCTACGCCGAGCGTCTGCCGATGGTCGCGACGCTCGCGGCGACGCTGCCGAGGCTGGAGCGACTCTACGTCGAGGAGCTCATGGCGACGCACGACGCGAACGAGGGAATCCAGGCGTATCTCGAGAAGCGTGCGCCCGTGTGGACCGACGACTGACCGACGGTGCTCTCGCATCGACGAGACGATCACATTCGCAACGACAACCTGGTCACTCCATGAAGACGATCACGACCGTCGGCGTCGTCGGCGCCGGCACGATGGGCTCGGCACTGGCGCAGAAGTTCGCGCAGGAAGGATTCGACGTCGTCCTCGTCGATCGGGCGATGCGACTGGTGGAGCGGGGGATCGAGTCGATCGCCCGGATGCTTGAACAGGGCGTCGAGCGTCGCGTCTTCACCGCCGCGGCGGCCGATGCGACGCGCGCGCGGATTCGCGGAAGCGAGTCGCTCGACAACCTCGTCGCCTGCGACCTCGTCGTCGAGGCGATCTTCGAGGACTTCATCGCGAAATGCGATCTGTTCGCAGCGATCGGGCGCATCGTGCACGCCGATACCATCGTCGCGACGAACACGTCGTCGTTCTCGGTCTCGGAGCTTGCGCACGCGATCTCACACCCCGAGCGCTTCTGCGGGCTGCACTACTTCTACCACGCGGCGAAGAACCGGCTCGTCGAGATCATTCCGGGCGAGAAGACCTCGGCCGAGACGCTGCGCGCGGTCGAGCGCTTCTGCTGGATGACCGGCAAGGATCCGATCGCGTGCCGTGATCGCCACGGCTTCGCGATCAACCGCTTCTTCGTGCCGTGGCTCAACGAGGCGGTGCGGCTGCATCAGGAGGGGATCGCCTCGACCGGCGCGATCGACCAGGTGTGCATGCGCGCGTTCGGCGTCGGCATGGGACCGTTCGCGCTGATGAACGCGACGGGCGTGCCGATCGCCTACCACTCGCAGCGCACGCTCGAGAAGCTCGGCACGCTCTACGCCGTCGCAGACGGGCTGCGCGCGCAGGCCGAAGCCAACGAGCCGTGGAGCATCGATCCGCCGGCGCACCCGATCGACGAGGCGACGGCGAAGCGCATTCGCGAGCGGATGCTAGGCGTCGTGTTCCTGGTGTGCAGCCAGATCCTCGACGAGGAGATCTGCACCGCCGTCGAGCTCGACCGCGGCGCGCGTATCGGGCTGCAGTGGCAGCAGGGTCCGATCGGCATGATGCGCGCGCTCGGCCGGCCGGAGGTCGAGCGGCTGATGCGCACCGTCGCGACGCGCTACCAGACGCCGTTCCCGCACGCGGTCGCCGATGCGTTCGTTCCGCTGCGCTACGTTTCGCTGCGTCGGGCCGGAGCCAATGCGATCATCACGGTCGAACGGCCCGAGGCGCTCAACGCGCTCGACGAGACGATCGTCGAGCAGCTCGGCGACCGCTTCGACGAAGCCGAGCGCCTCGACGGCTGCGACACGATCGTGATCACCGGAGCGGGGAAGGCGTTCGTGGCCGGCGCGGATATCTCCATGTTCCTCGAGAACATTCGAGGCGGGACGATCGATCGGATCGTCGCGTTCACCGCGCGGACGCAGGCGATCTTCGATCGCATCGACCGCTCCGCGAAGCGCGTCGTCGCGGTGCTCAACGGGCTGACGCTCGGCGGGGGACTCGAGCTCGCGCTCTGCGCCGACACGATCATCGCGCTGCCGGGCGCGGTGATGGGATTCCCGGAGACGGGCATCGGCATCTATCCCGGACTCGGCGGCACGCAGCGCACGCAGAAGCGCGTCGGCAAGGGGCTGACGAAGTACCTGATCTACACCGGCGATCTCGTCGACGCGCGCACGGCCGCGCAGATGGGTCTCGTCGATGCGATGATGCCGGCGACCGCGTGGTTCGAGCTCGCCGACGGCGCCGCGCTCGAGTCTCTCGCGCCGCTCGTCGTCAACAACGACGACGCACGCTGGCAGGCGATCGGCACGTTCTTCGGCGCGCACTCTCTCGATCGCCAGATCGACGACGGCGCTCGATTCACCGCGATCGCGCCCGAGGAGCTCGAGCGCTGGCGCTCGCGCGTGCGCGCCAAAGCGCCGATCGCTCTTCGCGCGGCCGAGCGGCTCGTCGACGAAGCGCGCGGCTGCGACTCGGAGCTCGAGTACCTGCCGACGGTGTTCTCCTCGAGCGACGCGCTGCTCGGACTCAGCTCGGTCGGCACGAAGGTGGTCTTCACCGGAAACTGATGGAGGTTGCTATCTTCTCGCCTCGAGGCTCCTCGCTCATGACCTTTTCGCGATCGTGTGAATACGCGCTCCAGGCGGCGCTGTACCTCGGCGTCCGCCACGCCGCCGGTGTCACCGTGGTCTCCCTGCAGGAGATCGCCGAGTCACAGGAGATCCCGCCGACCTTTCTCAGCAAGATCCTCCAGACGCTCGTCCGCCAGAAGCTGCTGACGTCGCAGAAGGGATCGAAGGGAGGCTTCGCGCTCGCGCGCAACCCCGACGCGGTGACGCTGCTGGACATCGTCTCGGCGATCGACGGGCTCGACATGTTCGACCGCTGCGGCATCGGCCTGCGCGCGTGCTCCGACGAGAACCCCTGCCCGGTCCACCACGAGTACAAAGTGATCAAGAACAAGGTCCGCCAGGTGCTCACCCACAAGACTCTGGCCGAGCTCAGCCGCGACGTCGAGCGCGGCACGGCGATCATCGCGTTCAGGCGCGCCGAGGTTGTCGGTTCGGAGTAAGGCCGTATACTCGCCTCTCACCTCGGCTCGCTGTCCCCCCCCACCAATCAGAAGCAGACATCCGTCTGTGCTCGGGCCTCCTCCGCTGCCCCATGCCGCACCATGCATGTGACCGCGTCATTCGCACGACAGTGCGGGTCGGTCTCGTATGCAATCACGCTTCCGCGTCGAATTCCCCCCGACGCAGGCGACCGTTCGTGCTGTGATGGCGCTGGCGCTCGTCCTGGCCGCGCCGTTGATGGCGTCGGCGCAATCCACCGGCTACCGCATCACCGAGCTGACAACACGCGACGGTCTCTCGCAGAGCATCGTCTACTCGATGATGCAGGACCGGCGCGGCTTCCTCTGGTTCGGCACGCGTGACGGCCTCGACCGCTACGACGGGTACACGTTCCGCACGTACGGGCACGACCCGTTCGATACCACCTCGCTCTCTGATTACATCGTCACGGCAATTGCCGAGGACAGCTCAGGATATGTCTGGGCGGGGACGTCGACCGGAGGACTGAACCGCCTCGATCGCAGGACTGGTCGCTTCGAACGCTTTCGGCACAATCCGCGTAACCCGAGCAGTATCAGTGGCGATGGCATCACTTCCGTGGTGGTGGATCGCAGAGGAACGGTATGGGTTCTTTCGGATGGTGGGCTCGACCGGTTCGACCCCGCGACTCGACGATTCTCTCGCTCGTTCAGGTCCAAACGTATCGATGGCGCTCGCGGCGATTCGTTGAGAATCTACGTCGATCGTCGTGGTGAATTCTGGTACGTCTCGAGCGCAAAGACAGTGCGAAGCGAGACGAGATCGATCGCGCTCGATGGACTGTGCACGGTCGGGAGATTCAACGGATCGTTGGAGACGTTCGAGCGGTGGACGTTTCCAACATATGGGGGCGCCTTCAGGATCATTGGTGATCGGACCGACGGCAGGATCGACATCGCTCTCATCGCGACCTTTGGCAGTCACGAACCAATGATAGTGCGGTTCGATCCGGCGACGCGGCGCATCGAACGACTCGACATATCATCCCGCTTGGGGAGAGATTCGAAGCGCGTCGAAGTGCTCACGCCGTTGGCCGTCGATGACGACGGCACGTGCTGGTACGTGACCGCCAAAGTCGCTCGCATCTATGGCCCAAGCGGTCGGTTCGAGCTTCATTCGGAGAAACTCGTTCCCATGGCATCGGGCGCCCCTTTGCGCCCTGACGCGACAACGATCAACGGGCGGGAGAGACCGAAGCCGTTGGCCGTCGTTCTCCAGAGCATGCCGATCCGCGACCGCGGCGGCAGGTTGTGGTTCGCCACCGGTTCCGGTCTGACGGCTGTGTCGAAGACCGGCGTCGACATTGTAACATGGCGCCACGATCCGGACGACTCGACGACGCTGAGCGCACGGCGGATCAGGGGCGTTGCGTTCGACCGACGGGGCGTTCTCTGGGTTGGGACCGATTACGGGCTCAACCGCTACGATCGTGCGACAGGCAAATGGCGGCGATTCTACGAGACATCGCGCTCGAGCCTGACACACAGCACCGTCAACGTGATCTTCCGCGATCGCGATGGCTCGATGCTCTTCGGAACGAATTCCGGATTGTCGACGCTTGATCACTCAGGCAACCCTATCAGCGCATCAATCCCGGGATTGCCGCGCGAGGTTCAGGACCGCCTCCACGTCTGGTCGATACTGCGCGATCGCGCCGGGCGGCTCTGGATCGGCACTGCGATCGCGGGTATCCACGTGCTGGACCCGGCCGGCAACCCCATTCATCACTACCAGCACGACCCGACTGACGACGGAAGTCTCTCCGCGGGCGGCGTGTGGTCGCTCATCGAGGACAGGCACGGAAACATCTGGGCCGGGACCAATGAGGGCCTCAGCCGATGGCTGCCCAAGAGCAATCGGTTCAGCCGCTATGAGCATCAGCCGGGCAACGCTCGATCACTCGGCGGAAAGCGAATCTGGTCGCTCTTCGAGGATTCCAGCGCCGAGCTCTGGGTCTGCTCGTATGGCGGCGGCATCAGTCGCTACAATCGAACGACCGACGACTTTTCGACGATCACGACGCGTGACGGACTGGTCTCAAACGCCGTTGTCGGCATCCTGGAGGATGCGAATCGCGACTTCTGGATAGCGACGACAAAGGGGCTCGTTCGCTGGGATCGCCGACGCAACACGTTTCGGTTGTTCGATGAACGGGATGGACTTCAGGGTAATGAGTTCGCGTTTCATGCTTTTACCTCGAGTCCGGACGGCCGGCTGTATTTCGGCGGCGTCAACGGGCTCAGCGCGTTCAGTCCCGAATCGATGGGACTGGATCGAACTGTGCCACCGATCGTCGTCGCTGAATTCCGTGTGTTCGACAGCGTCACCGCGCCGGAGCTCGTCGACGGCGACACCGTTCGACTGAGTCACGATCAGAATTCAATCTCCTTCGAGTTCGCCGCCCTCAGCTACATCAATCCTGGCAAGAACGAGTACGGCTTCAGACTCGTTGGGCTTGAAGACGAGTGGATCCGGCGGTCGAGCACGAATCGGATCGCGAGCTACACGCGCCTCCGACCGGGCACATACACCTTTCTCGTGCGCGGCTCGAACGGCGACGGCGTCTGGAACGAGAGAGGCGCCTCGATCACCGTTGTTATTGCGCCGCCCTGGTGGGGGACATGGGCGTTCCGTACGGCTGCCGCCGTGGCGCTCCTGACGTCGTTGATCGTCGGTAACCGCGTTCGCACAGACAGCATCCGGCGGCGAGAGCGAGAGAAACAGGAGGCGAGTCTGATCGCTGCCCTGGAGTCGCAGGAGGTCGAGCGACAACGTATCGCGCGCGACCTCCACGACGGAGTCGGGCAGCTCATCGCCGCAGCCGCCGTCAACGTCGGATACGTGCGCGAGATGATGAGGCAGCATGTTCTCGGATCGCTGGAGAGCGAGCTCGACGGTGCGATGCAGCGCTCACTCTCGATCCTCTGGCAGGCGTCGACCGATGTTCGCGCGATCAGTCGCGCGCTCGGCACGACCTCGCTCAAAGAGTTCGGCCTGGTCGCCACGATCACCGAGCTCCTGCGGAATCTCGATCCCTGCCAGCAGACCCGGTTCGAGTTCGAGACCCTTGGAATGGAGGAGCGGCTCCCCGAGAATCTGGAGGTCGGTCTGTTCCGCGTAGCACAGGAGCTCATCACCAACGTGGTCCGCCACTCCGGCGCGACGGAAGCGACACTGCAGATCGTGCACGAACATGGGGAGGTTCGTCTCACGGTGGAGGACAACGGCACCGGATTCGACTCTGCGCACAGGAATGGGGGGATGGGGCGGCAGAACATCGAGGCTCGCGTCGCCCTCATGGACGGCACTGTCGACTACGACTCCACGCCGGGGCACGGAACAACAATCATGGTGACTGTCCCTTGTCGCGAGTAATCCAACGCGAAGTCGACCTGCCTACTTCGATCCGCCTACATGGATGCCTGTAGTTTCCCGATTCATTGATTTCACCGATTGATACCCGCGCTCCATTGGGCCTTACTTGACGCAGCAACCGACGCGAGGATCGATCGAGACCGAAACCCGGACGCGGGTCCGCTCCAATGATTACGATACTCATCGTCGACGACCACGCGATCTTTGTCAGGGCGCTCTCGAGTCTGCTGGGTGTCACCGGCAGCATACGGATTGCCGGCACGGCGACGAACGGAATCGAAGCCCTGCGACTCGTCGAGGACAATCCTGGGTCCGACGTTCTGGTGCTCGACGTCTCCATGCCTGAGATGGATGGGGTGGAGGTGGTGACCGAGCTGCGTCGGCGCAAGCAAATGATTCCGGTGCTCATGCTTAGCCAGGAATACACCGGCGCCACGATCGCCCGAGCGATGAAAGCCGGAGCCGCAGGCTACGTATTGAAAACCGCCGAGCACGACGAACTCGTCGCGGCAATCGACGCCGTCGCCAGTGGGCAGCAGTTTCTCAGCTCCGAAGCACAGACCGCCCTCATTGCCGTGATGACCGGCCGCCAATCCGATCTCAACCCCCCCCGCCTGACACGACGCGAGCTCGAAATCCTCAAGCTCGTCGCCTCCGGACAGACCACGAATCAGATAGCCGCGACGCTGTTCATAAGTCCCCTCACCGTTGAGACGCACAGGCATAATCTCATGACGAAGCTGGGGGTGAAGAACCTGGCGGGACTGGTGAGGTGGGCGATGGAGAGGGGGATGTTGGACTCTTAGCCGGATCTCTTCGCAATACTTCCGACCTGCCTCACTTACGCGAATGACATGCTTGCACGACTCTGGTGCCGACTTCTATGCCTGATCCGCGCGCGAGCTGGGGTCTCCGCGGCGTTGACACTCTGCACAGCGATCACATGCAGCGCGCAGGGAACACCCATCGTCGTACACCTCCACCGGCCTCCTCCAAATGCGATGCACCTGGAGGCAATGTGGTACATGGGCATCGAGAATCTCGGGCCAGATGCACGCGCAATCCGCCTCTATGGAATCGCATTCGAGAGCCGAACCGGCCGCCGCATCGCCGACGGACTCTCGGACGTGTTCGAGGCTCCCCCCGGCATGAGCACCGTGAATCCTGCTGACATCAGTCCGATCGACTACGACGCCGATCCCGACTACGAGGAGGCCGTACTACGAACGGGCCGCATGCCGAGCGGTGAGTACACGATCTGCGTCTATGCGATCGACGAGAGAACGCGAGATACTCTCGGACGCGACTGCATAACCGAGCACGTCGTGCTGAACGTCACTCCGCCCCAGTTGATCTATCCGCGCGACGGCTCGACAGTCGCCGAGTCCCGACCCCTCTTCACATGGGCGCCCGTCTCTCCGGTGTCAGCCGACCTCGACATTACGTATGGTCTTCGGATCGTCGAAATCGTCGGCCGCCAGAGTCCGCTCGCGGCTATGGAGTCGAATCCGCCGTGGTATGAAGAGGACGGACTCGCGGTGCCCCTGTGTCCCTATCCATTGTCGGCCGAGCTGCTCGAGGCAGAGACCAGATATGCGTGGCAGGTGATCGCCCGGACCGAGGGAGGCGAAAGGAAGGCGGGTGAGCTTGCGCGGAGCGAGGTTTGGGAGTTCCTGATACGTGAGCAGCCAGGTTCCCAGAGCGATTCAAATCTGACCGAACTCGACACTGAGCACCAGGATTCTCAGCCTGACGTCGAAGACACTAGCCGGCCGTCAGACATCCGTGACAAGTCTGAACCGTCGACCCGGATCGACGATCCCCTACTCCCGATCGAGACTACTGTCGCGCCAACCGACGCAACCGTGGAAGGACTTCAGCGAGAGATCCTGTTTGCCCCAGAGGCAACCGCTGCCGAATCGCCCTCGAAGAAACGCGACACCGTCAGTCCCGGACCAAGAGTGTTTGCCGCACTGCTGCGCTCACTCGACGCGGGGTACCAGGACGTGGTCGGCTACCTCAGGTTCATATACGACAATGGATATGGCCCGACCGAAGTCACCTGCAAAATCTACGATGCCGCCTTCCGGGATGTCACGCCAAGTGACTTGCGACTAAGAGCGTCGCCGGGTCGAAACTACTTCGAGGTCGACCTGCGAAAGGCAACAGGCCTCGCCGATGGCAGCACGTACCTCCTTGTGGTGATGGACCCAAGGGGCGAACGGCTCCAAAATCGTTTCGTCTTTCATCACTGTCCGAAGTGCCCCGATACGCTGTCCAAAGAGAAGCCTCGGGAATAGGCAGCTGCTTCCAGACCGTTCGCTCTCCTCAACCCTTGATTCTCGCTGCGACACTTCTCACTGAGTCACACATGCGTCGTTTCCTCCAACCGGTCGCCCCCGTACTTGCAATTCTCCTCGCGTGCGAGATCGCATTGCCTACGGTGATGTTCGCGCTCACGGGCGGTCCCGCACAGCCCGAGTTCAGCGGCTTCACCGCAGTGAGCACCAGCGACATGGTGAACCCATTCACAGGTGATCTCACCTATAACATCCCTCTCATGGATGTCGACGGGTACCCGGTGAACCTCGCATATCACTCAGGAACGACAATGGATGCGGAGGCGTCGTGGGTAGGACTCGGCTGGAACTTGAACATGGGGGTGATTAACCGAACGATGCGTGGCCTGCCGGACGATTTCAACGGCGATGCGGTCATCAAGGAGTCAAACATCAAGGCGAATCGTACCTGGGGGGTGAAGGTTGGGTATGGACGGGAAATCTTCGGTCTAAAGAAGGGGAGCCAGAAACAGAAGAAGGCCGGCGAGGGTATGGGCTCCCTCGACTTCAATTTCGGGATCTTCAGAAACAGCTACACGGGATATGGATTCGAGTTCGGTCCGAGCATCGGCGTCTCCGCAGCCTACAAGGGGTTCCTCAAAGGTGGGTTGGGTCTGGGGCTGGGATTCAATTCACACGAGGGCATCTCTCAATCGATCAATGCTTCGCTTTCCGCTATTGCTTCGAAGGCCGACAAGGCGGGCGATGAATTTGTCTACTCTGCTGGAACGTCCGTCTCCACCTCGTACAACTCGCGCTCGGGGCTGAAAGCGCTGTCGGTCGGCGTCACCGCGGGCGCGTCGACCGCCGTACGCAACAAGGCCGGGGAGCGCGAGACGGCAAAGCTAAGTGCGACCAATGGCGACGCCACAATCCCCACCGGAAGCCAGTCGTATACGCCACAGGTACAGATGCCGATGCGCAGCGTCAGTGGCCGGCTGCGAATCACCGTCGGCGACGAGTGGAAGGGCCGAAACCAGCACGGCTCGATCGAAGGATATTTCTCGCGCCAGGAGCTCGCCAGCAAATTGCAGGGCAATCCCGGCTACGGATATTTTTATTCCCAGAACGCGGGCCCTATTACCTCCCTGCTCGATTTCAATCGTGAAAAGGATGGCACATTCACAGAGAAGACACCGAATCTTCCTGTAAGCAATGTCACGTACGACATGTTCACGGCCAGCGGCCACGGTGTCTCCGGGATGTTTCGTCCGTTTCGAGGCGATGTCGGAATTCTCTCCGATCCTTACCAGCGAAGCGGGGGGACCGGGGATGCAGGTGGAGTGGAG
>DATLHO010000112.1:0-17367 GCA_035539855.1 Kapaibacterium sp. (SeqCode)
CGACACGTTGTAGAAGGCGCCGGAACTGTCGTCGAAGCGCAGGTCGAACGGCGCGCTCCACGGCGTCGGCGCGCCGCTCTCGCTCATCGTCGGCGAGAACATCTCGCTGCCGGCGAGCGCCAGCGGCGAGCGGAGGATCGAATAGCTGGTCGAGTGCACACCGTGCGCCTCGGCACCGGGAAGGCGCGACATTCGCGGCAGCCGCGCCGACCAGTGCAACGCTCCGCCGGCGACGCCGACGAGATCGATCGTCGTCGACGATGTGCTGTCGCCGAGCCCGCTCGAGAGCTGCACGAACGAGGAGTCGACCTGTGTGATCGCGGGCGCGGCGCTGTCGGCCCGCTCCGGCGCGCGCAGCGTGTCGATGATCCCGGCGGCGGCGCGAAGCACGAGGAGACCGCGACGACTCTCGAGCGTGAGCTGCTCGCCGGTGAAGAGGTCGCGCACGGCGATCGTCGTGTCGACGCCGGCGTCGGTCCGAATCTCGAACGTCCGATGCGCGCGCGGCGCTGAGGCCGCGGGCGCGGGCTGCTGCCGCTGGGTCCTGCAGCCCGCCACGACGGCGAGCGCCGCGCACAGGGCGATCCTACTCCTTCCCATCATCATACACGATTCCACGGTTCGACTTGAGGATCGCCCGGCCCGGCTCGACGCGCGGCTCGACGTAGTAGTCGCTGCCCCGGCCGAGGTCGACGAGCATGCCGAGCGATCCGGCGAAGCGCGAGAGAGCAATTCTCCCGCCACCCTGGCTCAGCGTCGTGTCGGCGAGCAGCGCGTAGTACTGATCGCTGCCGTGGCTGTCCATCAGCCACGCGAACGCGACGGTGAGCGCGGAGCCCTGGCTGCTGTTCGAGCCGCGGTAGGTGTCGTTGCCCTGCCAGTCCTCGAGGCAGCCCGCGCTCCAGTCGTGCGCGTTGCCCTGCTCGAGTCCGGCGTAGGCGTCGTACATGTCGTCGCCGCTGTCGTCGAGCAGCGCGCCGAAGGAAAGGTGGATGCCGCTGCCCTGCGAGTACTGTCCGGCCGTGTAGCGATCGGCGCCCTGCAGGTCGTGGAGGATGCCCAGCGCATACCAGTAGCTGCCGCCCTGGCTGAAGAAGTCCGACGCGTACAGGTCGTCGCCCGTGCGGTCGGTCAGCACGCCGATGCCGCCGTCGGCACCGACGCCGGTCGACCACGGGCGCATGCCGTAGCCGAAGCCCTGCGAGAGCGCCAGGTGCGCACGGTTCGGAATGCGCGAATCGGTGTGCTTCCAGCCGACGCGGTAGGAGTCGTTGCCGGCGTCCTCGAGGATGAGTCCGAAACCGCGCACGTAGCCGAAGCCCTGCGAGTAGATCTCGGCGATATAGGAGTCGGCGCCGGCGCGATCGTGCAGGATGCCGATGCCGTGGAAAGCTGCGCCCTGCGATCCCCAGCGCGCGTGATAGATGTCGTCGCCCGCGAAGTCCGCGAGCAGTCCGACGCCGAGCACGCCCGCGCCCTGCGACCACGAGACGGCGCGATAGGTGTCGTTGCCCGAGCGATCGAGGAGCATGTCGATCGCGCCGACGCCCGATGCCTGGCCGGCGGAGTCGGCCGCATAGTGATCGTCGCCCGCCGCGTCGATGACCAGACGAACGGTCGTCGCTCGCGCCGGGGCGAGCGCGTAGTGATCGTCGCCGCCGAGATCGAGGATGAACGCGTACTCTCCCTCGTAATGGTTCGGTCCCCGTCCGCCGACGACACAGCGGCCTGCGGGCGTGGTCCACTCGGTGAGGATCTGGTCGCGTCCGGTCTTGCCTCGCTGCGTTCCGGCCGATGCCGCGAAGCGATCGATCCACGCGGTATCGGCAAGCGAGGCGAGCAGCGCCGCGGCATCGAAGAGCGACTGGCGATCGAGTCGATCGGACGCGGCGAAGAGACCGGCCATCCTCGCCTCCTCACCGACGCGCCTGACGCGACGCTCCGCGGGCGCGACGATCGCGTCGAGCGCGGTCTCCCAGTCGTTCGACATGTCGAGCAGCCGCGCGAGCTCGCGCGCGGTCGCGCCGGCATCGGCGCCGATCGGCGCGTAGGCGCGCGCGGTGAGCGTGTTGAGGTCGGTGAGCAGCGAGCGCAGGTCGCCGAGCGTCGCCGGAGCCGACGATCCGACCGGCCGCAGCTCGACATCAAGGTGCAGCGCGGACTTTGCGACGACGCCGGAGAGCCCGCGCATGGAGTCCCTGCCGTTCCAGAGATCCTTCGTCACGAGGCGCGAGTAGGCGCCGACGCGCGTTGGGTTGTGATGCAGGTAGGTGATCGCGCCGAGGCGCCACGGACTCGGACGACCGGCGAAGGCCACCGTCGAGAAATCCTGATCGGCGACGATGCGCAACTGGCGCTGGATCGGACTGGTCCACTCGAGGAGCGATCGTCCCTCGAGCATCGTCTGCAGCCACGAGCCCGCTCGCGTCGGTCCCAGCCGATCGAGCGCGCGCATCGCCATCGGTGAGCGCGAGGCGAGGATCATCGGCACGTCGACGGTGCGCACGGCGCCGTCGCGGACGATGGCGAAGCGCATCGTCTGACCGCCCTTGAGCTCGCGGGCGCGCATGGCGATGAACTCGTCGCCGTACCACGCGGAGTCACCGATCGGCGCGCCGTCGACCGTGAGAATGATGTCGCCGATGAACAGGCCGCCGCGGTCGGCGCTCCAGTTCGGCATCAGATGCCAGATCCGGTATCCCTTCGTCCCCGCGGCGACGCCGGCGATCGAGCGCAGCGAGTCGTAGGGAAGCTCGTTGGTGTAGATGCCGAGACGCGGGCGCATCGGCTCGGGCTCACCCGGCCACTCGAACGACGGCAGGTCGAACATGCGCAGGCTGTGCTCGATGAGCGAGTCCTGCGACGGTACGGTCTGCGCGGCGAGCGGCGCGGCGAGGAGCAGTAGGACGGGGAGGAATAGAAGTCGCGGCATTGCAGTCGGGGTTCGTGTGGGAGCGAAGATAGCGGCTCTTGCACCATCATCGCGCGCATACGCTGCCCCGTCACACACGGCGCTCCTCGATCACCGCGATACTCCACCCTCCTTTGCCCGCTCGCTCACGAACGCCATCATCGCGCGGACGTCGCGATTGCCCGGGCGCCGCTCGAGCTCGCGTCGCGCGCGCACGAGCGCCTCGTCGAGCTTGATGCCGTGCCGCGCGTAGAGCATCGCGAGCTCGCTGTTCATCGCGTGTCCGGAGGCTTCGTCCTCGGCGAGCATCGCTTCGACGACGCCGACGAGCGAGTCGGCCTCGGCCACCCGGCCGCTCTCGCGCAGGATCTCGGCCTTGGTCTCGACGAACGAGAACTCCGGCAGCGCCGTGATCGCGGAGTCGAGCAGTGCGAGCGCGCGCGTCGTGTTGCCCTCGCGCCGCTCGAGACGGGCAAGTCCGGCGATCGCGAACGGGTATCCCTCGCGCTCGATGGCGGCGAGCTCGAGCTCGCGCCGCGCCTCGCGCGTGCGGCCGTTGTCGGCAAGCGTCGTCGCCAGCGTCGTGCGCGCCCACGCCTTCTCCTCGCTGCCGGGAGCTCCCGCGGCGACGGCCATCGTCATCGCCTCGATCGCGCCGTCGATGTCTCCGTGAAGCTCGCGCAGATACGACACGCGGGAGTAGCTCTTGAGATCCGGCCGCATCGCGACCATGCGATCGGCCGCCTCGACCGCCGCGGCGTAGTTGCCGAGCTGCGTGTGGGCGTCGACGAGAATTCCCTGCACGATCGCGCTCGCAGGGAGCGCCGCGGCCGCGCGCTCGCCGATCGCGAGCGCCTGGTCGAACTCGTGGAGCGACAGCAGGATCGATCCCTTCGAGACGAGCGCGAGGTAGTCGCCGGGCGCGATCGCAAGCGCGCGATCGACCAGCGACAGCGCCGCGGGATAGTAGTACGGATGGTCGCCGGTGATGCGCGCCTCGCTCATGAAGACCGCGGCGAGACGCCCCAACGCGTCGACATCGCGTGGGTCGGCGGCGATGCGCGCGCGCAGCGTCGAGACCTGCCGGAGCACGCGGTCGTACTCCTCGCCGCGGAGCGCCGGAGTCCGCTGTCTGAGCTCCGGAGGAGTGAACCTCTGTGCCGCCGTTGCGCCATTCTCGCGCGCGCCGTCGGCGTTGCAGCCGAGCAGCACGATCGACGCGGCGAGCAGAAATAGGGATCGAGTGATCATCGTGATTCGGTGGTTACTGATGTGGTCGGTTGATCATCGCGAGGCCGGCCGGGGGAGGCGCGGGGATCATCCCGACGATCGCTCCGAGGGTCGAGTCCCTCGGATCGCTCGGTGGATGATGCCCCGCGCCGTCGACCGGTGCCCGTGCCCTATCGCACGATCGTCATCTTCATCGTCGCCGTGGTTCGGCCCGCGACGCGCAGCTCCGCGACGTACGCTCCGGTCTCGATTCCGGCGGGCGCCGTCCAGCGCACGGTGTGGCTTCCTGCATCACGCCGGCCCGCGTCGAGCGTGGCGACGGCGTCGCCGCGCGAGTCGTAGAGCGTGATCGCGACGTCGCCGCCGGTGCGCAGGTGATAGCGCAGCGTGGTTTCGCCCGTCGTCGGGTTGGGATAGCTCTGTCCGACGAAGAACCCGTCGCGCGCGCCGAGTCCGAGCGCGGAGCCGCTCGCGTCGTCGTCGCCGACGGCCGAGGTCACGTCGGGTCGCACGTAGTCGTAGCCACGATGCGGCGGCGCCAGGTACGGCCACTCGGCGCGGAACGGAACGTCATTGGCGGTCGGTCCTGCGGTGAAGCCGAGCACGTTGAGCAGGTGCGGAGTCACGGGATTCGCGCCACCGGCATAGTCGTCGTACCACAGGCCGATCGCCGCGAGCGCCGCGCCGCCGACGGCCTGCAGCTCGATGCGCGTGACGTCGTCCTCGAGGCGGCGTCCGTTGGGGAATCCGTCCATGTTCGGGATCGGCTGCAGCTCCGTCGACGCGTTGAATCGCGCATCGGTCAGACCGAGCACCGCGGCGCTGATGATGCCGAGCGAGCTGAAGTCTCCGCTCGTGCGCGCGGTGACCGGCGTCGCCATGTTCAGGCGCAGCATGTCGCCGAGCGTCGGCAGGAAGTTGTGGATGAACGGCTTGCCCGGGGCCAGCGGGTTGCCGCCCTTGCCGGTGGCAAGCTGGTACGGCGCGAGGTTCGGCACGCCCGTGTAGAAGATCGGCAGCAGGTCGACCGAGCGCGGCGCGCCGTCACGCAGCAGGAACGCGCCGAAGGCCTCGTCGGCAAGCGCCGTGTTCTGTCGCGCGCTGTTCGGCAGACCGAAGAGTCCGGCCTTGCCGTTGCGGAAGTCGAACTGACCGAGCGAGCTCGACTGGATGCGCAGCTTCGCCAGGCCCGGCACCGCAGAGCCGAAGCGGCTGTCGTCCATGTAGAGCGCGAGCTCGGGGTTGGTGAAGAATCCCTCGAAGCTCGCCTCGGCGTCGCGGTCGTACGGCGTCGAGGAGTTCCACCGGTCCTTCTCGCCGATCGGAATTACCGCCTCGTTCGTCAGCGGCATGCCCAGACGCGAGACCTGCACCCACGGACCCGAGCCCTGCGGCTTCGCGCCGTTGTCGCCGAGCGTCGTCACCTTCGGACGCGAGGCCGAGGCCCAGACGCCGATGACGTAATCGGGGTCGAGGATCGATGCCGCCGAGCCCGCGTCCCGGCCGGCCTTCTGCAGCGTGGCGATGGGGATCTTCAACGCGATCGCATGCGTGTTGAAGCCGGCGAGTCCGTCGCGCGGCGCCATCGCGCCGGTGTCGCCCGGCATGCGCACGGCGCCGAGATCGAAGATGCCACCGAGGTCGACGAAGAACGGGTCGTCGACCGGTCCGCAGAACACGGTCTCGCCGCCGGTGCCCGATGCCTGCGTGATCGCGCCGCGCATGAGCGAGAGATAACCGCCGGCCGCGTTGAGTCCGACCGCGCCCTCGATCGAGCGCGGACCGATGTTCGGCGGCGGCACCACGCCGTCGGTGACGATCGTCGTGAACGTTGCGCCGCCGTCGACGCTCCTCTCTGCCGTGTAGGTGGTCTTCAGGTTCTGCTTGCCGAGCCTGATGTTGAAGAAGGTGGTGGGATCCTCGTTGGTCCTGCTGAAGGTGAACCGGTAGATGATGTCCTCGTCGGCGACGCCGTCGTTCTCGACGTGGATCTCGTAGCGCACGTTCTCGCCGAACGAATACCAGTTCGGTCCGCCCTCCGGCAGCTCGAACGGGATGTAGTTGGCGATGATCGTGATCGTCGACGGATCGTCGGGCGATCGGAACGCGTAGAGATCGGTATTGTCCGCGAGCGGGTCATTGCTGATCAGCGGCGCTTCGCGATGGCTCGACGCGTGGGCATCGAGTCCGAGCGAGAGCGCGACGACGGCCGCAAGCGCGGCGGTGCGAATGGTTCGCATTGTCTCCTCCTGGTGGATGGTGTCCGGCAGCACCCGCAATGCGGTGTGGCTACCGTTTGGTCAGGGAGAGATACGCCGTGCTCTTCGTCGCGGATTGGGAAAAACCGCCGATGAAAACTATTCCCGATATCGACAATCCGGTTTACTGGAAGCGGCGTAGGTACTGGGTTGGAGGATATGGACCGATACGTACGTTCCCCCTCACACACGTGTGCCCCAACGTCATCCTCGAGCGAGCGAAGCGAGCTCGGGGATCTCTCTTCGGCGGTAGCCGTGCCGGACGGTACCGCTACCGCGGAAGAACGATCTCCGCTGCGCGAAGATGACGAGGCGGCGTCTCCTGGTGGGGATGATGAGCGCGACAATTCATCGGCAACACGTCGCCCAACGCGTTACGTTTACCCTCGCACGAAGTCATAGTCTGTGACGCCGCGCACATCCCATCCTCCATTGTCGGGATCGACCATCATGACTTCCTCGCTGACCGCACTTCGTCCGACCACACGCCACCTCGCTGTTCTGCTCACAATCGTGCTCATCACCTCGACAGCGGCGCAGGCGCAGGTTCAGGCGTGGCAGCGTCTGCCGGGACCGTTCGGCGGCAGGATCAATGCGCTGCTCGCCGATGGCGAGGCGGTCTACGCATCGACCGGCTCGCTCTTCCGATCGGTCGACGGCGGTGTCACGTGGACTCGCATCGTGGTGCCGGCGAGCGCGGGATCGACGGCGCGGTCGTCACACGTCCGCGCATTGTCGCGTGACTCGTCCGGAGGCATCCTGGCGCTCTGCAACTACGATCTCTTTCGCTCGACCGACGATGGACTGTCCTGGCTCGCCGTCGACGGGCTGCGGCCGGTTGGCGCGAGCGGCCTTGTCGTGGGTCCCGACGGCACAGTCTTCACGACGCGCGGCGGGGCGCTCTACCGGCTGCGTCCAGGCGCGACATCCTCGGTCCCCGTCGGCCTGAGCTCGCCGATCGCCGTCATCGGCATCGCGCCGCAGGGCGGGTCGATCTATGCCATCGGAACGCAATACCGTGTCTGGCGCTCGGACGACGGGGGGCGATCCTGGTTGCTCGTCAATTCGACGGGCGACACCTCGCTGCCGATGATTCGGACGCTCGTCATTCTCACGGGATGGCGGCTCCGCGCAGGCACGGCCGAAGGCGTCGTCACCTCCGACGACGGTGGTCAGACCTGGAGCGCGGACACGACGTCGATCCGCGAGCGCTCCATTACCTCATTGATGATTCGCGAAGACTTCATGTACGCCGGTACCGATCTGTTCGGCCCGTTCCGCTCGAGCGACGGCGGCGCGACCTGGTCGCAGATTCCGTACGGGCTCGACAACCCGAGCATATGGGCGCTGGCCGATGATGCTCGTGGACGACTCTACGCGGGCACGACGGCCGGCGTGCACCATTCGGAGGATGCTGGCTCCACGTGGTCGCTCGGCGTGACCGGGATGACCGGCGTCGCGCCACGCTGCCTGATGGTCGCGCCGAGCGGCCATCTCTTCCTCGGCGCCGAATCCGGCATCTCGCGCTCGACCGATCTCGGCGAGAGCTGGTCGCCGGTCAACTACGGACTGAGCGCGCGACAGACCGCATCGATCGTCCTCGACTCCGCCGGAGCGCTCGTCGCTCTCTCGCAGCACGGCGAGCTCTTCCGCTCGACCGACGACGGCAACAGCTGGCAGCGCGCCGGCGCGGTCGACGGATGGGAGTGGACGTGGTCGATCGCCGTCACGTCGCAGGGCGATCTCGTTGTAGTTGCGCGGAATACGAGCCCGCAGCGCGCTGCCATCCTGCGCTCGACCGACGGCGGAGCCGGGTGGCAGGAGGTGCTCGACGTCCTCGACCCGCAGGACTTCACCGTCGCCGCCGACGGCTCGGTCATCGCGATGACCTACAACGGCGGCATCTACCGCTCGACGAGCAATGGCCTGACCTGGACCCTGGTCGCCCCGAGACGGGGCATCGACGAGCTCACGTCGATCGGCGCCGACGCGCGCGGCGGCGTCTTCGCCGGCGGACGCTCCTATCTCTGGCGCTCGGTCGACAACGGGCAGATCTGGATTCAGCAGTACCTCGGTCAGAACGTCCACCTCGCGAGCATCGCGGTCGCGCGCGACGGCTCGATCGTCACGGGCGTGATGTCCCCGTCGACCAGCGCGATGCGCTCGACGAACCGCGGGCTCGACTGGGTCGACATGAGCAGCGGCCTCGACGGCGAGTACCCGACGAAGCTCGCCTTCGCCGCGACCGGGACGGTCTTCGGCACGCTCCCCGAAGGACTGGCCCGCAGCCGGAACCGCATCACATCAGGCGTCGGCGGCGAACGCCCGGTGACGGGACTCGTGCTCGATCGCCCGCAGCCACATCCGGTCCGCGGCGAGTCGAGCGTTCGCTTCTCGATCGCGGAGTCGTCGCCGGTGCGCCTGTCGCTCTTCGACATGCGCGGCACCGAGGTGCGCGTGCTCCTCGACGAGTTCGCCTCGCCCGGAGCGAGCGACGTGGCGCTCGATGCGACGGGGCTTGCCGCCGGAGTGTATGCGCTGCGTTTGCAGACGAGTGCGGGAGTACGCGTCGAGCGTATCGTGGTCGAGTAGGCCTCTTCCCTCCCCACAGACGCGCCCCACCGTCACCCTCGACCGAGCGAAGCGAGGTCGGGGATCCTACTTCGGCGGTAGCCGTGCCGGACGGTACCGCTACCGCGGAAGAACGATCTCCGCTGCGCGAAGATGACGGAGTCGCGGTTCCTGGGGGAAGAGAGTGTCTCCTCCCCCACACCCGCGCCACGACGTCGCAGCCGGAGCCCTTGCCTTCCGCCTCGCCACTACCCTATCTTAGCGGCTCGGGAGAGACAGCGCCGATTTGCACTCAGCTTGCGGGCGCTTAAGAAATACAGCTAAAGTGAGCCCATTGAGCCACTTTGGCAGAGCTGCCAGGGTGGTTTTCCGTTTCCCCGCCGCCGGCTCCTCGCTCGATTCCCGCGAACTCAACTCACTCGCACTCATACTGGAGTACCGATGTCCCGTCGATTTCTTTTCACCTCGGAGTCCGTCACCGAGGGTCATCCCGACAAGGTCTGCGACCAGATCTCCGACGCCATTCTCGACGCGCTGCTGGCGGCCGACCCGGCCAGCCGTGTCGCCTGCGAGACCGTTGCGAACACCGGTCTCGTGCTCATCACCGGTGAGATCACCTCGAACGCGGTGGTCGACTACGCGCAGATCGCCCGGAAGAAGATCGCCGAGATCGGCTACACGTTCCCCGAGCTCGGCTTCAGCGACAAGACCGTGAGCGTCCAGGTCGCGCTCGATCGCCAGTCGGCCGACATCTCCGACGGCGTCAATCGCGTGCAGCACGCCGACGCCGATCCTCTGGATTCCGTCGGTGCCGGCGACCAGGGCATGATGTTCGGGTATGCCGTCGACGAGACCGAGGAGCTCCTGCCGCTGCCGATCCTGCTGGCGCATCGCCTTGCCGAGCAGCTCACGCGCGTGCGCAAGAACGGGACGCTGCCGTACCTGCGTCCCGACGGCAAGACGCAGGTGACGATCGAGTACGTCGACGGACGTCCGGTCGCGATCGATACCATCGTGATCTCGACGCAGCACGCGGCCGAGATCAACGGCACGACCGACCGCGCGACGATCCTCGAGATTCTCGCCCGCGACCTCCGCACGCACGTCATCGACCCGGTCTTCGACGGAGCGACGATTCGCCCGACCGACGCGACGATCCTGCACGTCAACCCGTCCGGCACGTTCGTCATCGGCGGTCCCAACGGCGACGCCGGACTGACCGGCCGCAAGATCGTCGTCGACACCTACGGCGGCGCGGCCCCGCACGGCGGCGGCGCGTTCAGCGGCAAGGATCCGACAAAGGTCGACCGCTCGGCCGCCTACGCCGCGCGATACGTCGCGAAGAACATCGTCGCCGCGGGCCTGGCCCGCCGCTGCGAGGTGCAGGTCTCGTACGCGATCGGTCTGTCGAAGCCGGTCTCGGTCTGCGTCGACACCTTCGGCACCGGCGCGATCGGCGACAACGAGATCGAGGCGCTCATCGCCTCGACCTTCGACCTGCGCCCGGCCGCGATCCAGCAGCAGTTCCGCCTGCGCGAGCTGCCCGGCGACCGCAACGGCCGCTTCTACCAGGACACCGCAGCCTACGGTCACTTCGGCCGTCCGGAGCTGGACTTCCCGTGGGAGCGCACCGATCGCGCCGACGCGCTGCGCACCGCGGGCGCCGAGGCCGCGGCGGCGGCGTAGGCACTACCATTCGGCGTTCGCTCAGACGGTTCATCCAGTGCCGTCTGTCAGTCGCGAATTACGCATCGTGCGTTACGCATCGTGCATAATGCCAGGTATAGGAACACGAGCGCTCCGGGATCCCCCGGAGCGCTCGTCGTTCGTGCCCCGTCCGGGGCGCTGCTAGAACTCGTAACAATCCCGGCCGAAACACCGGGCCCGGTTCGTCGTTTGGGGCGCCACCTGATCACTTATGGCTATGAGGTGCCTACGATGAAACGACTCGCACTCTTCTCAGCTCTCCTGTTGATGCCGCTGGTTGCGGCCGCGCAGGAGGCGACGCTCTTCAACGACGGAGTCAACCACGGCGGCTACGGTGGGCTCTTCACCAAGATCACGCCGATGAACGGCTCCGCCGCACTCATGCTCGGCGCCGAGGCGACCTGGCTCATCGACGACCAGGCGTACGTCGGTGTCCAGGCCCAGGGCCTCATCAACGAGGTCGACGCGAACACGATGCAGTCCAACGGCCAGCCCTACCTGCTCTGGGTCAACGAGGCGGGACTGCGCGGCGGCTACATTCACCACAGTGAGGACCTCGTGCATTTCAGCGCGGGCGCATTCCTCGGCATCGGATCGCTGCAGCTTGCCGACCGCTACTTCTGGTGGGATCCGGCGAAGGTCGAGACCCTTGGCGACGAGGAGTACTATTTCGTCGCGGAGCCCGAAGTCGCTGCCGAGCTCAACGTCACGAAGTGGATGCGCACCAAGGTCGCCGGCAGCTACCGCATCGTCGCCGGCGCCGACGCCAACGGCATGACCAGCGGCGACCTCGGTGGTCCGGCCGGCTCGATCACGCTGATGTTCGGATCGTTCTAGGACGCGCCGGGCGAGAAAACGAGCGAGGGACCCCGGCTACGCATCGCGCGTAGCGCCGGGGTCCCTCGTTTCGTTGCGGGGTCGCGTCAGCGTCAGCTCGGGAGCGCTCCGCTCACAGCACCTTCCACATCGACCGGTGCCGGATCGTCACCTCCTCGAACGGCTGGCCGAAGACCTGGTAGCCCAGCTTTTCGTAGAAGGGCACCACGTTCGCGCGGGCGTTGAGCGAGATGCGGTCGAATCCCAGCTCGCGCGTGATCCTCTCCGACTCCTCGACCATGCGCCGGCCGATGCCGGTTCCCTGCAGCGACTCGGCGACGGCCACCTGCCGCATCTTCATCTCGCCGGCCGCGCGCGGGGTCAGCACGAGGCAGCCGACGAGCTCGTCGTCGCGATAGCACGCGAGGTGATGATCGGTGCCCTCGGCCGAGAGCTGCGCCGGATCGAAGGAGAGTCCGAGAGGCCGGCGGAGGATCTCGTAGCGGAGCGCGACGGTCTGGTCGTACTCGGGCGATCCGAAGGGAACGAGGCGGAAGGAGAGCTCGCTGTTCATGCGGCGTGCGAATGCTGGTTCGTATGGGCCCCGGCGTCGAATGCCATGGGGCCTGTGAAGTATATTGGTCCTTTGCGATCAACTCAACCGACGACATGTCCGAGCAGACGACGATCGATCCCGCAGTTCTCGAGCGCTACGAGCCCGTCATCGGCCTCGAAGTGCACGCGCAGCTCCTGACGCGCACCAAGGCGTTCAGCCGCGCGAGCACCGAGGCAGGTCCGGCGCCGAACACCAATACCGACCCGGTGGTCCTCGGCCACCCCGGGACGCTTCCAACGGTCAACCGGCGGATGGTCGAGTTCTCGATCCGCATGGGTCTGGCGACCAACTGCGCGATCATGCGCCGGAGCATCTTCGCGCGCAAGAACTACTTCTATCCCGACCTGCCCAAGGGCTATCAGATCTCGCAGTACGACACGCCGATCTGCCACGACGGGTTCATCGAGATCGAGCTGCCCGGCCTCGCGCCGAAGCGCATCGGGATCACGCGCATCCACATGGAGGAGGATGCCGGCAAGTCGATCCACGATCTCGACCTCAACAACACGCTCGTCGATCTCAACCGCGCGGGCACGCCGCTGATCGAGATCGTCTCGGAGCCCGACATCCGCTCCGCCGCCGAGGCGTACTCGTACCTGATGCAGATCAAGAGCATCGTGACGTATCTCGGCATCTGCTCCGGCAACATGGAGGAAGGAGCCCTGCGCTGCGACGCCAACGTCTCGGTGCGTCTGCGTGGCGCCGAGAAGTTCGGGCAGAAGACCGAGGTCAAGAACCTCAACTCCTTCCGCAACGTCGAGAAGGCCATCGAGTACGAGATCGTCCGCCAGATCGGCGTGCTCGAGGCGGGAGGATCGGTCGCACACGAGACGCGGCTCTGGGACGCGTCGACGCGAACGACGAAGCTGATGCGCACGAAGGAGCAGGCGCACGACTACCGCTACTTCCCCGAGCCAGACCTGGTGCCGGTCGTGGTCACCGACGAGATGCTCGAGGAGGTGCGGGCCTCGCTGCCGGAGCTTGCCGGCGCGCGTCGCCGCCGGTTCGTCGAGCAGTACGGGCTGCCCGCGTACGACGCCGGCGTGCTCACCGAATCGCGGTCGCTCGGCGATTACTTCGAGGCGACCGCCGCCGCGCTCGCCTCGCCGACGGTCGAGCGCTACAAGATCGCGAGCAACGTCGTGATGACCGAGGTGCTGCGCATCCTCACCGAGCAGAAGAGCGACGTCGCCGACTTCCCGATCGACGCGACACGCCTCGCGGGTCTGGTCGAGCTCTTCGCGTCGGACACCATCTCCTCGAAGAACGTCAAGGACATCTTCGCCGAGATGCTCGCCTCGCCGAAGTCCGCCGAGGAGATCAGTCGCGAGAAGGGATTCATCCAGATCAGCGACACGGGCTTCCTCGAGACCGCGATCGAGCAGGTGCTCGCCAGCAACGGGGCGCAGGTCGAGAGCTATCGCTCCGGGAAGACCACGCTCTTCGGCTTTTTCGTCGGCGAGACGATGAAACTCACCAGGGGTCAGGCGAATCCAAAGATGGTCTCGGCGATGCTGAAGGAGAAGCTCGGATGAGCTTGCCCCGGCCGGACGTTCACGACGAGAAACGGATATGAGACCCCACCTGTTCGAGTCCCATGGGCCGCGCGCCGCCCTGCTGCCTGCGCTCGCGGCCGCGCTGGTCTTCGCCCTCGGCGGCTGCGTCGAGGAGTCGCCGACGACGGTCGTCTTCGACCAGTTGCTCGAGTCGACGACGTTCGAGAACCGGCTGTTGACGAAGGTCGTGATCTTCCGTGACGCGGTGGCGATCGACACGCTCGAGGCGCGCGAGAGCGGCCTGTATCCGATCGGCCGCAAGGGCGCGGTTCGCCATGCGTGGCGGATCATGGCGCCGATCGACAACAGCGGCAATCGATCCGGCGTCGAGCCGTACGTCGATCTCGGAGTGCAGTACAAGGTGCGCGCGAGCTACCTGATCGACAACGAGGCGCTCAGCGGCGAGACGCTGTTCACGCCGCGCATCGTCAACCTGACGCCGTACAGCCTGCGGATCACCGCGAACTACGCCACGACCGATCCGGTCTCGACCAACTACACGGTCCCGGCGAACGCGGTGATCCCGAACCTCTCATCGCCGACGCCGCACGCACCGTACTTCATCTGGCACGCGAGCTCGAACATCCGCCTGACGGACACCCGCTTCGGCCGCGTCTACGAGATCCGTCGCAACGACTCGACCTCCCTCGGCACGCTCCGCCTGGACAACAGCTCGCTGTACACGGGCACGGGTCTGACCGAGCCGATCATCGTCAACTACTGACCGCCATGCGCAGGCTTCTTCCACCCGCTTCGCTCCTCCTGCTCGCCTGTGCCGGATCGCTGCGCGCACAGGGGCCCGCGTCGGAGGTTCCGATGGAGCTCCCGATGTCCGACCCGATGAACGTGGCGATCACCGCGCGCGCGGGCGTGACGCTCGCGGCACCGCGTGGGACGTTCCCCAGCCTGATCATCGGCGACTCGCGGCGCGCGACCGGCAGCCTGCCGCAGTCGACGGCGAAGGCGGAGGTCGGCAGCAGGATCGACGTCACGGCGCTGATCCCGTTCGATCCCGCCTTTGGCATCTCGATCGGGATCGGATCGCACCTGCTGTCGATGAGCTGGCCGGCGGACTCGCAGCGGCTGGCGACACGCTTCGACGTGCAGCAACTGCAGACCGCGGTCGGCGTGCAGTGGAGCGCGTTGAGCGAGGCCCACAGCTATGAGTCGGGCGGACTGCGCAGCATCTACGTCGACGCCGGCCTCGACATCGGTCTGGCGACGCTCGGCAATCGCGTCGAGGGAACGACCTACGACGACACGCTCGGCGGTGGCGCGCGCGCCTCGTCGGGCAGCTTCACCAGCAACGAGCCGTTCCGCACGACGATCGCGCTGCGCGGCGGCGTCGGGATGCGCTTCGCTCCGTCGCCGAACTGGGAGGTCGTCGTCGAGACCTCGTACTCCCACGGGCTCAACGCGCTGTTCTCGAGCGAGTCGATCGAATCCAATGACTTCACGCTCGACGTGATGCGGGCAGTACTCGGGGTGGGATACCGCTTCTGAGGCACGATCCCCACGTCGGACCATACGAAAAGCGCCGCCCTCGAATCGAGAGCGGCGCTTTTTCTTCGGGGGGGCCTGCCAGAGCTTACGAGCCCGGGATGACCTCGATCAGGACGGTCCGGTTGTAGTACCGGCCCTCCGGGTTCTCGTTGCCGAACGGCGCGCGCTGCTCGGTCTCGCCGAAGCCGTAGCTGTCGAACGTCGCGGTCTTGCCGAGCTTCTTCAGCTCGTCTTCGAGGACGCGGCGGGCCTCCTGGGCGCGCTTGTTCGAGAGCTCGAGGTTGTAATCGTCGAGTCCGACACGGTCGGTGTGACCATGGACGACGATCGTCGAGCCGGTCGGGATCCGCGGGGCGACCTCGGTGCGCAGGAACGCATCGTAGGTCTGGACGGTGCGCGAGTCATCGAACTCGAAGAGGATCGAGTAGCGCTGACCGGTCACCGGCGGAAGCTCGCGGCGCACGAGCGAGAAGCTCGTCGACTTCGTCTGCGTCTTGCCGTCGGCCATCGTCGCGACGACGGTGGCGGTATAGTTGCCGCTCGGACGCGTGCCGAGGATCGGCTTCGCATCGATGCGCTGGGCGCTGCCGGCGTACGGACCGTAGGTCTGGTTGAAACCCTCGCCCGTGATCGTCACCATCCAGCTCTGCACGCTGCCGCCTGCGCGGACATTGAGTGCGAGGTCGTTGTCGATCGGCTCGGTCTGGACCGCCTGGATCTCGACCGGCTTCATGATCGCGTTGTTGTCCGAGAGCACCTCGACGCGGAGGTTCTCCTCACGGACGAGGTCGAGATCCTCGTTCGGGGTATCGCGGTCGCCCGACGCATGCGGCGGACGGACCTGGCCCTTGACGCTGATGCGAGCGGCGTCGACGCCGAAGGTCGAGACCATGTAATCCTTCACCGCCTGGGCCTGGCGCTCGCCCTCGGCCGCGGTCGGCGCGGAGCCGACGAGCTGGATCGTCGAGCCTGCGTTGTCGCGCAGACGATCGGCGTAGATGTTCATGGCGTTGTAGTAGACGCCCATCTGACGCTGCGAGCGGCTCATCGTCGTCGTCGACGTACCGGTGACCGGCGGGTTGAGCAGCGTCTTCTCGTCGAAGGCGGCGGCGTCGGTCGTGTTGAGCTTCGTGTACTTCGCCGGCACCGTGGCCTCGCCCGGAGCGTTGAAGAACAGGTAGTTGCGCAGCGGGAACCACTCGGTCACGCGACGCTCCTCGGTGATCGCCGACGGCGCGCGCAGCGACAGGTCGAGCGGCGCCTCGTCGTTGGCGACCGCCACGATGGCGATCGGCGCGGGCGTGTTGCCGAACTTCAGCTGGAAGCCGCCTCGGATCGAGGTCGTCACCCAGACGTCGTTGCGATCGGCGTTCGGACGCTCCTCGGCCGTGCGCTGGTCCATCATGTAGCTCGCCTCGGCGAACGGCGTGAGGTACCAGCGGGTGCGGCTCGAGCTCTTCGAGTTCATCAGGATGTCGTAGGCGAGACCGCCGGAGACACCGTAGGTGAACGCGTTGGCTCCAGGAATCTCCTGGCCGACGATGCTGTTGTTGACCGTGTCGACCTCGTCACGCTCGACGAAATCGTAGACGCTGTTGATCTTGAACGAGAGCAGCGGACCCACCGTGAGGTGGAAGTTCGGCTGCACGAGATTCAGGCGCAGCAGCGGCTCGACCGAGATGTACGTCATCTTGGCGCTGAAGCGCTGCTCCTCGCCCGGGTTGACGACATCCCAATCGTTGAAATTGACGCGACGGTCGTCGAGGCCGGCACGCAGCTGGAAGCCGAGAAGGCTCAGCGGTGCGTACTCGGTCATCAGACCGGCATAGAATCCGAGGGCGCTTCCATCGATGATGTCCTGGGCGCCATTGGTGTGGCGCTGGCCGAACGACGGGTCATCCGATACTTCGCTCAACGTCTGCTCGCCGGTGCCGACGAAGTTGCCGTTGAGACCACCGTATAAGCCGAACCGCCAGTTGGCGTGATCCTGTTCCGGGGTCATCTCCTGTGCGAGCGCGGTAACCGTGCTCAGTGCGACTGATGCCATCAGCACACTACGTGCTAACAGCGACGTAGAGTTCCTCATCCTACAAACCTCCGAAAGAAGAAAAGAGAGTGTCTGGTTGCCGTTGACGCTGGAAGTGCAACCACTGTGCCAAAACGTTCCGCGGTACAATAGGATACACCGGAGCACGTTAC
>DATLHO010000113.1:0-41620 GCA_035539855.1 Kapaibacterium sp. (SeqCode)
CGCCGAAGCACCTCGTCGCCTACTTCCTCGTCGTCGATCCCGAGCGTCGACGCGCGCTGCTCGTCGATCATCGCAAGGCCTGTCTGTGGCTTCCGAGCGGGGGCCACGTCGAGCCCGGTGAGCATCCCGCGGAGACGGTGCATCGGGAGATCGCCGAGGAGCTTCGGCTCGAGGGCGAGTTCCTCTTTCCCGAGCCCATCTTCCTGACCGTCACCGAAACTGTCGGATCGACCGCAGGTCACGTCGACGTCTCGCTCTGGTACGTCGTGCGCGGTGACGCCGCTGTGATACCGTGGTTCGCCCCGGAGGAGTTCGTCGCCGCCGCGTGGTTCGGCTTTGGTGATCTGCCGCTCGAGCGTTGCGAGCCGCATCTGGGACGATGCGTCGCCAAACTCGAGCGGATGCTCCCAGCTGGTCGAGAAGCAGCCAGTTGATCGTCGACGGACGCCGCCAGTACGCGGCCGAGGGTGCGATCGCGCGCTCAAGGCGCTTCCGGGAAATCCTCGATGACCATCACGGCGCTTTCGTTAGATTGAGCGCCTTGTCCACGCGACCTGTTCCCCGAGCATGCCCACACGACGTATCATCGATTCCTGGCTGAAGTCGATCACTCCGCACTCGATGTCGCCGAGCGAGATGTCCGAACGCCTGATGTCGCTTGGCATCGAGGTCGAGTCGGTCGACGATCGCTTCGCGAGCCTCGCCGGCTTCGTCGTCGGCGAAGTGCTCGAGTGCGAGAAGCACCCGAATGCCGACAAGCTTTCGGTCTGCCGGGTGACGGCCGGAGGCGAGCCCGTGACGGTCGTCTGCGGCGCGCCCAACGTGGCTGCGGGCCAGAAGATCGCGTTCGCGCCGGTCGGCACGTCGATACCGGGCGCCGGCCTGACGATCGAGCGCCGCAAGATCAGGGGGATCGAGTCGCAGGGGATGATCTGCTCCGAATCGGAGCTGGGACTCAGCGACAACCACGACGGCATTCTCGTCCTGCCGCCGGATGCTGCCGTCGGCGCGCCGTTGTCGAGCGTCCTCGGCGACGTCGTCTACGACGTCGAGATCACGGCAAATCGCCCAGACTGTCTCAGCCATCTCGGCATCGCCCGCGAAGTCTCGGCGCTGACCGGCGGAGAGATCTTCCTGCCCGCCGTCGACCTTCTGGAGTCCTCGACGCCGACGACCGATCATGCGCGCGTCTCGATCGAGGACGCTTCGCTGTGCCCGCGCTACGCCGCGCGCGTCGTCAGGGGCGTCACGATTGCGCCGTCGCCTGAATGGCTGCAGGAGGTGCTGCACAAGCTCGGACTGCGCCCGCGTAACAACGTCGTCGACATCGCGGCGTACGTGATGTTCGAGTGCGGCCACCCACTGCATGCGTTCGATCTCAATCGCCTCGCCGGCCACGAGATCGTCGTCCGCGCGGTCGCCGGCGGCGAGCGGTTCACGACGCTCGACGGAAAGGAACACGAGCTGCCCTCCGGCGCGCTGATGATCTGCGACGCCGAGAAGCCGGTGGCCATCGCCGGCGTGATGGGCGGCGACAACTCCGAGATCACCGATGCGACGGTCGACGTGCTGATCGAGTCGGCGATGTTCCACCCTCCGTCGATCCGCCGCACGGCCCGCCTGCTCGGGATCTCCAGCGACGCGAGCTACCGCTTCGAGCGGGGCGCCGACATCGGCAACGTCCGTTACGCGCTCGAGCGCGCCGCCTCGATGATCGCGCAGATCGCCGGGGGAGAGGTGCTCGCCGGGGCGATCGACGTCTACCCGTCGCCGGTGCCGGAGACGATCGTCGAGCTGCGGACCGAGCGCGCGCCGTCAATCATCGGCGTGGCGATCGAGCCCGATGAGCAGGCCTCGCTGCTGCGCCGTCTCGGCTTCGGCGTGCACGTCGTCGACGTCTCGCGGATGATGGTCAGTGTTCCCACGTACCGCGTCGATGTCTCGACCGAGATCGATCTCGTCGAGGAGATCGCACGTCTACACGGGTACGACCGGATTCCACTCGACGTCTCGGCGACGATGGTCTTCGATCTCGGCATCGATACGATGCTGCGGCTCGTCGAGCGCACCCGTGCGTTCTTCGTCGACAACGGATGCATCGAGACCGTCTCGAACTACCTCATCGACCCGGAGACCGCGGGGCGGTATGGTCGCCCGGTCGAGCTGCGCAACGCGCTCGGTCGCGACTTCTCCGCGCTCCGCACCAGCCTCGTCCCGTCGATGGCACGCACGGTTGGCATGAACGAGCGCTTCGGTCGCGGCGACCTGCGCCTGTTCGAGGTCGGGCGGGCCTTTCGTGCCAGCGACAGCACGAGCACGGCGATCGAGGGGATCGTCGAGATGGACGAGCTTGCGATCCTTCTCAGCGGTCGGGCGGAGCCCGTCGCGTGGGACATTCCCGAGCGCCCCTATGATCTTTTCGACCTGCGCGGCCTGGTCGAGCGCTATCTCTCACGCCTCGGCGTCGACGCGATCGAAATGCGCCCGAGCGAGGAGGCCCGCTGGGGCTTCGGCGCGCCAGCGCTCGAGTTGATCGTCGGCGGCGAGCAGGTCGGGCGCCTCGGCCCGGTCGACGACTGGCTGATCGAGCGTCACGACATCACCGGGCGCCCTGTGCTGGCGGTGATCGACCTCGAGCGGCTCGCTCCGCACCTCGATCGTCCCGCGCGCTACAGCGCCCCGACTCGCTATCCGGTCGTCAATCGTGACCTCTCGGTCCTCGTCGACGACGCGGTGCGCCACGGCGACCTCGAGCGGACGATCCGCTCGGCCGGCGGCCCGCTGCTGTCGCGCGTAGAACTCTTCGATCTCTTCCGCGGCGAGCGCCTCGGCGCCGGCCGCGTCTCGCTTGCCTACGCGATCTCGTTCACGTCGCACGAGGGCACCCTCGACGACGCGACCGTCGAGAGCGCGATGCGCTCGATCACCGAGCGGCTCGCGCGTGAGCACGGTGCCGAGCTTCGCGGAGCCCGGTAGCGCGCTGCGGCGCGCTGCCTCCTCGTTCGATTCCTCCAAGCCAAGACAACCGACACCCGATGAACCACGGGATGGATTCTACCGAGTCGACCGACATCCGTCGAGCGCTCGAGCGCCTTCATGCGACGTTCGAGGACCTCAGCGACCGCTTCCGCGACCTGCGTCGCGACCGGCGCCAGGCGCACGAGTACATCCTCGAGCTCGAGCGTGAGCTCGAGCGCGCCGAGCGCAGCGCCTCGCAGCAGACCGAGGCGGGCGAGGCCGAGCGCGGCCGCACCGCCGAGCTGCTCGAGCGCGTCGCCACCGCCGAGCGCCGCCAGGGCGAGCTGCTTGCCCGCATCGCCGAGCTGGAGCAGGCCGTCCGCGAGCGGGAGGGACTCGTCGCCGAGCAGGAGGATCTCATCCAACAGTATCAGTCGCGCTTCGACGAGGCTCGCGAGTTCGCCGCCCGCGCCGACGGCGCCCGTCGGGAGCTCGACACGGAGGTCGCGCGACTTCGAGAAGAACTTGAAGTGATTCGCGTATCCGAGCAGAATTCCGCGGCGCATGCCCGCGATCTCGAAGCCATCGTTCAGCAGAGTGGACACAGCGCCGACGAGCTCGCCGGGCTCACTACGCAGCTCGCGCAGATGCGCCAGGCAATCGAGCTCCTCGAGTCCGAGCGCGGCCAGCTCGTCGCCGACCACGCCCGGCTCAGCGACGAAGTCCACCAGCTCCGCGAGTCCGAGCATGCGGCGGTCGATCGGCTGGGTGAGCTCGAGGCGCGCAATGCGGAGCTGGTCGAGCGCGACCGCATCCGCGCGGCGCTCGTCGACGAGCTCGAGGGACGCAACCGTACGCTCGAGTCGGAGGCGGAATCGCTGACCGCTCGCGCCAGGGACGTCGAGACCGGACAGGCCGAGGTCGAGCGGGCCCGGCTCCTGGAGGAGGAGCTCGATCGCAGCCGCCGTGCGCTCGCCGAGCGCGAGCAGGCGGCGGCCAAGGCGCAGCGGCAGGTCGACGCGCTGCGCGAGCAGCTCTCGCTCTTCGAAGGCAACGGCGCCGTGTCACTGGGAGAGGAGGAGCGCCAGGAGATGATCGGTCAGATCGAGAGCGCCATCGGCGTGATCGACCGCTATCTCGGCGCATCCTGAGGGACCCAACCTTTCAAAGGCCTCCTCTTTTTTGTATAATGTCGAACGCTTCGGCCGGGTTGCCGCAATGAAGGACAGAGACTGTCCGGGCAGCTCCGGCCGATTTCAATAGAACGCGACCGACACGCCCGTCTTCCAGCGGGGAGATGGGCATCGACGGGGGGTGTTGTGAGGGGGAGTTCTTCGACTCCTGGTAGATCATTCGATAGTAGCAGTTTCATCGCCGGCAGCTCAGCAGCGAGATCCATGGCCGAGACGATCAGCGTACAGATACACGGCACCGAGTACAAGCTTCGCGGCGAAGACGCCGCGCGCGTGCGCGAGGCGGCCGATCTCGTCAACGAGCAGATGCGCTTCGTCGCCAGCAAGGCGCCGACGCAGCCGACAACAACCATAGCGGTGCTCGCCGCGCTCAATACCGCCGAGCTCTTGAAATCCGAGCAGGAGCGGGGCGCACGCGAAGCCTCCGATATCGTCCGACGCATCAATGCGATCTCCGCGTCGATCCGTGAATTGATCGACCTCGACAGCGGCGATCCCGCCGATGTCGCGGTGCAATCGCCCGGACCGTAGAGCGTCTATGGACTGCGCTAGAAGATCCTTCTGCCGGGCTTCCGGCTGTTCTTTGAGGTAGATTCGATCGTGAAATGCGTCCGCCACGCCCGCCGTGGTCCGCTATGTTTGAACCTATAGTTGTTACCTATGGGTCGCTGACTCACGGCGTCAATCACAGGCCTTGCCTCCGCCTCGGCGGAGGGCTGCCGCGCCATCCATTACGGATGGTACCGGCGCCATTGGAAGTGAGCGATGTCATGGCAGCAACCCACTGTGTCGTGTCTGGGTTCTGATCCCGCCGACAGATCATCGGCCGATGCCGATGATCGTACGCGGTGGGCGTGCGCGGCGCTTTTTCACCCGATCGATTCGCTACCTCCCGGCCACTCCCCATCCTTTCCCACCTCACGGCATTCGCCTCCTGTCGAGTCCCGGTCGGACCGTCGTCCGCAGCGGTTGGCATCGTCTTGTCCTTTTGGTGCGTCTGTCTCACATGCCCTTCCCGTGCATGCACCCAGTGAGCGACGCGCCGGAGGAATTCACTCAATAGATCGTTTGCCATGGATTCCACAGCCGTCATTTTCAACATCGTCGGGCCGCTCGTCGGCCTGGCTATCGGCTATTTCATCAGCGCCCGCATCGGCAAGCAGCAGATCGCCGTCGCCGAAGCCCGCTCGCGCGCCATGCTCGAAGACGCCGAGCGCGACTCCGAAGCCCTCAAGCGCGAGAAGCTCCTTGAAGCAAAGGATGAGCTCGCCCGGCGCAAGCGGGCGATGGAGGAAGATCAGACGCGGCGAAAGGAAAAGCTCCTCGGCTTCGAGCGTCAGTTGAAGCTCCGCCAGGAGAACGTCGAGAAGAACATCGCGAAGAAGCTCGAATCGGCCAGCCGCCGGGAGAAGGATCTCCTGGTGATGCAGAAGGAGGTGCAGAAGAAGGAGGAGTCGATCGAGGAGCAGCGCAAGGCGATCGAGCTGCAGAAGCGTCAGAGCGAGAACCTCAAGGCCACCATCGAGCAGCAGAAGAAGATCGTCGACGAGGTCGTCGCCGAGCAGAATCACCGGCTCGAGCGCATCAGCGGCATGTCGGTCGAGGACGCCAAGCGCTTTCTCATGGAGAACCTCGTCGAGACCGCCAAGCTCGAGGCGGCCCAGACCATCAAGGAGATCCGCGACCAGGCGAAGCTCGACGCCAAGCGCGAGGCGCAGCGGATCATCGTGCAGGCGATTCAGCGCGCCGCCAGCGATCACTCGGTCGAGACGACCGTCTCGGTCGTCAACCTGGCGAGCGAGGACATGAAGGGCAGGATCATCGGACGCGAGGGCAGGAACATCCGGGCCTTCGAGGCAGCCACCGGCATTGACGTCATCGTCGACGACACGCCCGAGGCGGTCATCATCTCCGGCTTCGATCCGTTTCGACGCGAGGTCGCGCGCATTGCGCTCGACCGGCTCATGCACGACGGGCGCATTCACCCGGCGCGCATCGAGGAGGTCGTCGACAAGGTGCGCAAGGAGCTCGAGGAGGACATCATCCGCACCGGCAACAACACGCTGTTGGAGCTCGGCATCGCCAGCGTCCATGCCGAGATCGTCAAACTCATCGGCAAGATGAAGTATCGCTCGAGCTACGGACAGAACGTCCTCAACCATTCGATCGAAGTCTCCTATCTCTGCGGCGTCATGGCGCGCGAGCTCGGACTCGACGTCAACCAGGCCAAGCGCGCCGGGCTGATGCACGACATGGGCAAGTGCGTCGATCGCAATCTCGAGGGTCCGCACGCGCTCATCGGCTACGAGATCGCCAAGCGCTACAAGGAGCATCCCGTCGTCTGCAACGCGATCGGAGCGCACCACGAGGACATTGAGATGGAGTCGCCGATCGCGGTGCTCGTACAGGCGGCCGACGCGATCTCCGGCGCCCGCCCCGGCGCGCGTCGCGAATCGCTCGAGGCCTACGTCAAGCGGCTCGAGACGCTCGAGACGCTCGCGCGCTCGTTCGAGGGCGTGGCGAAGACCTACGCGATCCAGGCCGGACGGGAAGTGCGCGTGATGGTCGAGCCCGATCGGGTCGACGATCTCTTCGCCGACCAGCTCGCGCACGACATCGCGACGAAGATCCAGCAGGAGATGGAATACCCCGGTCAGATCAAGGTCACGGTCATCCGCGAGAAGCGGGCCGTCAGCTACGCGAAGTAGGCGGCAGGCAGGCGGTCAGCGACGCGAAGTATGCGGGAAGCGGGCGGTCAGCACTGAAAAGACGAGCCGGGGACCGGCGAAAAACGAAACGGGGTCGGACACTGAGTCCGACCCCGTTTCACATTCTAGAGCCGCGCGCGATGATTACTTCGAGATGATCATGCGTCGCGTGATGGTTCCGACATCGGTCTGCAGGCGGTAGAAGTACGCGCCCGAGGGAAGGTCGGCGCCGATGAAATCAAAGGTGTACGTGCCGGCGTCCTGCCACTGGTCCACGAGCGTGCGGATCTGGCTGCCGAGCAGCGTGTGGACCGTCAGCTTGACGCGCATGCCGGCCGGAACGCCGTAGCGGATCATCGTCGACGGGTTGAACGGGTTCGGATAGTTCTGCTCGAGGAACAGCCGGCTCGGCGATCCGCTGACCTCGCCGACGAGCGCCTTCGGCTGCGGCTGCGGGCGCACCCAGGAGGGCGTGCGATCATCGGCAAACGAGAGCGGGGCGCCGCTGGTGGCATCCTCACGGATGGCATCGTCGAGGATGCTGCCGAAGGCGCCGTACAGGCGCACGCTCGGGAAGCCCGCGACCTGCCAGCTCGATGAGATGGCATCGATGCCGAGCTCGAGGCGGCCGACGCTCGAGGCGGCGAGCGCCGTCGACGCGACGATGATCGCTCCGGTGGCGACCGTACCAATCAGACGTCCAAACGATGTAGCGATTCGCTTCATAAACCACTCAGCAGGCTTTCACAATCGGACGATCTCTTGCGACTCCCGGGAATGAGGTCCCGGCCTGTTCAACGGTGTGCGGTAACTCTTCAGAATCTACTCAAAACCGGTGCCGGAACGGCATGATCCGGTCCGCTGGGATGACGGTGGTGTAGACAAGGCATCCCCGGAAATGTTGCATGCCGGCGCGAAAAAGACAAGGACGGGATTCGACGGCCGGAATCCGCCCCGCTACGCGAGCTCCTCGAGCATCTGGTCGAGCTGCTCGACGGTGATGTTCTCGTGATAGTCCTCGTTGATCGCGATCATCGGCGCGCCTCCGCAGGCGCCCATGCACTCGACCTCTTCGAGCGAATACCGTCCGTCGGGCGTGCGATCGTTGTGGCCGATGCCGAGTCGACGCGACACGTGCTCGTAGATCCGCTCGCCACCACGCAGCATGCAGCTGACGTTGGTGCAGACCTGCACGTGGTGCCGGCCCATCGGCTTCTTGAAGTACATGGTGTAGAACGTCGCCACACCGAAGACGTGCGAGTAGGGGAGGGCCATGACCTCCGCCACGTGCTGCATCACCGGCACCGACAGCCAGCCCCACTTCTTCTGCGCCATCCAGAGCACCGGCATGATGGCCGACTTCGGATCGGGGTACAGCCCCTTCAAGCGTGCGACGGTCTCGAGCTCCTCGGGGGTGAACTCGACCGGCCCGTGGACTTCCGCGGCCGGCACCGTCTTCATTGCATCACTCATGTGTAGAATCTTGAGGTCGTCGTTTCGATGGGTTCTCGTCGATAAAGGAACGCAAAGGTACGGAGATCTTCTGCAACGAGGAGTGTCGTTTTCTTGCGTACGCGCGGCGCCTTGGGTAACTTCACGGATTGTACCTTTCAGCTCCGTGTATTCCATGTCGCACTACCCCACACCCCACCAGTCGAAGATCGCCGGCCATGCCCTGACCTATGACGACGTGCTGCTCGTGCCGCGCTACAGCGAGGTGCTCCCGCGACAGGTCGACATCACGACGATGTTCACGCGCGGCATCCGCCTGAACATCCCGCTGGTCTCCGCCGCCATGGACACGGTCACCGAGTCGGCGCTGGCGGTCGCGCTGGCGCGCAACGGTGGCATCGGGGTCATCCACAAGAACATGTCGATCGAGCGCCAGGCCGAGCACGTTCAGAAGGTCAAGCGCTCCGAAAGCGGGATGATCCGCGACCCGATCACGCTCTCGCCCGCGGCGACGGTCAACGACGCGCTGACGCTGATGAAGCGCTACTCGATCAGCGGCGTTCCGATCATCGACGGCGACGAGCGACTCGTCGGCATCGTCACCAACCGCGACCTGCGCTTCCGGCCCGACCGAGGTCTTCCGATCACCGAGGTGATGACCGCTCGCAATCTGATCACCGCGCCCGTGGGCACGACCCTCGAGAAGGCGGAGGAGATCCTTCAGCAGCACGGCATCGAGAAGCTCCCGGTCGTCGACGATCAGATGCGCCTGCGGGGACTCATCACGTTCAAGGACATCCGCCAGAAGCTCGAGCATCCGTTCGCCTGCAAGGACGAGCACGGCCGCCTGCGCGCCGCCGCAGCGCTCGGCGTGACGCCCGATACCCTCGAGCGCGCCGCGGCGCTCGTACGCGCCGGCGTCGACGCCGTCGTCGTCGACACCGCACACGGACACACCCGCGGGGTCATTGAGACCGTCGCGGCGGTGAAGGCGGCGTATCCGGAGCTGCAGGTGATCGCCGGCAACATCGCGACCGCCGCCGGCGCGCAGGCGCTCATCGATGCCGGCGCCGATGCGGTGAAGGTCGGCATCGGACCCGGCAGCATCTGCACGACCCGCGTCGTCGCCGGCGTCGGTGTCCCGCAGTTGACCGCGATCATGGATGTCGCCGCCGTCGCCTCGGCCGCGGGCATTCCCGTGATCGCCGACGGCGGCATCAAGCAGACGGGCGACATCGCCAAGGCCATCGCCGCCGGCGCCGACACCGTCATGATCGGCGGACTCTTCGCCGGTATGGACGAGGCGCCAGGAGAGAAGATCCTCCTCGACGGCCGCTCCTACAAGGTCTACCGCGGCATGGGATCGCTCAGCGCGATGGCCCAGGGCTCGGCCGACCGCTACTTCCAGGACGTCGAGGACGACCTCCCCAAGCTCGTGCCCGAAGGCATCGAGGGACGTGTGCCGTCGAAGGGACCGCTCGGCGACTCCGTCGTCCAGATGGTCGGCGGGCTGCGCTCGGCGATGGGCTATTGCGGCTGCGGCACGATCGACGAGCTCAAGCGCGACGCCCAGTTCGTCACGATGACCGCCTCGGGCCTGCGCGAATCCCATCCGCACGACATCACGATCACCCGGGAATCCCCGAACTACTTCTGATGGCCAGAACCAACGGCTCGACCACCGCGACCGCGAGGAAGTCTCCCGCGGGCGCCAACGGCCGCGCGACGGCCGCGCCCTCGCGCATCGAACAACTGCGCGCGCAGCTCGCCGAGCGCGGACTCGACGGCATTCTCGTGACGCACCTTCCGCACGTGCGCTACCTCAGCGGCTTCTCCGGCAGCGCCGGACTGCTGCTGGTCACGCGCCGCGATGCGGCGTTCATCACCGACTTCCGCTACCAGGAGCAGATCGCCGAGGAGCTCTCGGCTGACGTGCGCGGCTTCATCGATCGCGCGCCGTTCGAGCTCATGAAGCGCGAGGGCCTGGTGGGCGAGGGAATGGCCATCGGTTTCCAGGAGGGATACACCTCGGTCGCGTCGCTCGACTCGCTGAAGAAGCGCCTGCGTCGCGTGCGCTTCGAGAAGACCGGCGATCTGCTGCAGAGCCTGGTCATGATCAAGTCCGACAAGGAGATCGCGAGCATCCGCAAGGCCGCCGGCATCGCGGCCCGCGTCTATGCCGAGATCCTCGAGATCGTCGAGCCGGGCATGCGCGAGAGCGATGTCGCCGCGGAGATCAGCTATCGCGGCCGCTGTCACGGCGCCGAGGCCGACGCCTTCGAGATCATCGTCGCCAGCGGCCCGCGCGGCGCGCTGCCGCATGGTCGCGCGAGCACCAGGAAGATCCGTCGCGGAGAGCTCGTGACGCTCGACTTCGGCTACCGCTACGACGGACTGCACTCGGACATGACCCGCACGTTCGCCGTCGGCGAGCCGTCGGCCGAGGCGCGCGCGATCTACGAGATCGTGCTGCGGGCCGAGTCGATGGGCGTCAAGGCGGCGCGAGCGGGCATGAGCGCCAAGGCGCTCGACGACGTCTGCCGCGACGAGATCATTGCCGCCGGCTACGGCGAGCAGTTCGGTCACTCGACCGGCCACGGCCTCGGCATCGAGGTCCACGAGACGCCGTTCATCTCCGCCCGCGGCGAGGCGCAGATCCTCGCGCCGAACATGGTCGTCACGATCGAGCCGGGAATCTATCTGCCGGGACGGTGCGGCGTGCGCATCGAGGACGACGTCGTCATCGGAGAGGGGCGCTCGAAGTCACTGACGACGGCGCCGAAGGAGCTCATCATTGTCTAGCCACTCCCGCGTCCGGTGAACAGCGACGACGTCCCGTATATCGAGCCGAAGCTCCGCGCTTTCGCATCCCCCATGCGCCGCCGCCGGCGCCTGCTGGTGATCGCGTACTACTTTCCGCCGATGGGACTCAGCGGCGTGCAGCGGATCTCGAAGATCGTCAAGTACCTGCCCGAGCACGGCTGGGACGTCACCGTGCTCACCGTCGGCGACGTCGGCTATTTCGCCCACGACTACTCGCTGCTCGAGGAGGTCCACGGCGCCGGCGTGAGCATCGAGCGCACGAAGACGCTCGACCCGCTCCGGCTGTTCCGGCGCAAGGGTACGATCAAGATGCCGAGCGACGGGAGCCGCCGGTTTCTCAGCGGCATCACCCAGACCTTCCTGCAGCCCGACAACAAGATCGGATGGAAGCGCTACGCGATCCGGCGCGCGAAGGAGCTCGCCGCGGTCGAGCCGTTCGACGCGATCCTGGCGACCGCGCCGCCGTTCACCGATTTCCTCGTCGGCCACGAGCTGCGACAGTCGCTGGGCATTCCACTGATCGTCGATTACCGCGATCCGTGGGTCGACAACCGGAACTACTTCTACGCGACCCCGCTGCACCGGCGCTATGCCACGCGCCTCGAGCAGCGCATCCTGCGCAGCGCCGACAGCATCGTCGTGGTCAATCGCAAGATCAAGGAGAAGCTGATCGCCCGCTATCAGTTCCTGACGCACACGAGCGTCGAGATCATCCCGAACGGATACGATCCCGAGGACATCGAGGAGGCAGCCCGGATCCCGATCGAGCGCCCGGCGAAGATGCGTCTGACCTACAGCGGACACTTCGACGCGAAGCGCTCGCCGGAGTACCTCTTTCAGGCGCTCGCCAACGTCTTCGCCGCGGGCCCCGCGATGCGCGACGAGGTCGAGGCCTGCTTCGTCGGTCACTTCCATGACTCGTTCATGAAGATGGCGACGAAGCTCGGCGTCAGCTCGGCCGTTCGCACGACCGGATACCTCGATCATCGCGAGTCGGTTCGCCAGCTGCTCGCCAGCGACGTGCTCTGGCTGACGATCTTCGATCCGACGATCACGCCGGGGAAGATCTACGAGTACATGGGCACCGGCCGTCCGATCCTGGCGCTGGCACCGGAGGGCGCCGTTCGCAATGCGCTGCGAGGGTACGGGGCCTCGGTGGCGGTCGAGCCGACCGATGTCGAAGCGATCACGCGCGCGATCACCGCGCTGCACCAGCAGTGGCGCGCCCGCACGCTACCGGTCGGAGACACCGCGCGCGCATCGGAGTTCGACCAGCGCCGGCTCACCGAGCAGCTCGCGCGCATCCTCGCGTACACGCTCCGCATCTAGCACACGCCGCCCGCAGCCATGACCATGAACAACTCCACCAGCACCAACGCCAGCGACGACCGACGCCTCAGCGTCCTGGTTCTCGGCACCGGCGCGCGCGAGCACGCGCTCGTCTGGAAGCTCGCGCGCTCGCCGCTCGTCGGCCGGCTCGTCGCCGCGCCGGGCAACCCCGGCATCGCCCGGCTCGCCGAGCTGCGACCGGTCGGGATCGAAGACCCGTCGGCAGTCGTCGCGCTCGCGCGCGAATGCGAGGCCGATCTCGTCGTCGTCGGACCCGAGGCGCCGCTGGCCGCCGGCATCGCCGACGCACTCTCGGAGGCAGGCATCGCGGTCTTCGGTCCGTCGCGACGGGCCGCGCGCCTCGAGTGGGACAAGGCCTACGCGAAGGACTTCATGCTTCGCCACGGCATCCCGGCCGCGGCATCGCGGACGTTCGATGCCGCTGATGGCGACGCGGCTCGCCGGTATGTCGGCGAGCACGCACTGCCGGTCGTGATCAAGGCCAGCGGGCTCGCCGCGGGTAAGGGCGTCGTCGTCGCGACCACGCGCGAGGAGGCGCTCGACGCGCTCGACGGCATGCTCGGTGGCACCGCGTTCGGTGCCGCCGGCACGACCGTTGTCGTCGAAGAGTTCATGAGCGGTGAGGAGGCGTCGGTCTTCGCGATCTCCGATGGGACCGACTACATCCTGCTGGCACCCTCGCAGGATCACAAGCGCGTTGGCGACGGCGACACCGGACCGAACACCGGCGGCATGGGCGCCTACGCTCCGGCCCCGATCGTCACCGACGAGCTCCTCGCCCGCGTGCGCGCCGAGGTGATCGAGCCCGCGCTCGCCGGCATGCGGGCCGAGGGCGCGCCGTTCGTCGGCTGTCTCTTTTCGGGATTGATGATCGATGGCGAGTCGTTGCGCGTCGTCGAATTCAACTGCCGCTTCGGCGACCCGGAGACCGAGGTGGTGCTGCCGCTGTACCGCGGCGACCTTGCGCGTCTGCTGCTTGCGGCGGCCTCCGGCTCGATCGCGTCGATCGACGATGCGCGCTCTGTCGGCGCCGCAGCGTGCGTCGTGATGGCCTCCGACGGCTACCCGGGCTCCTACGCCACAGGGCGACGCATCGACGGACTCGACGAGGCGGGCGCCCTCGATGACGTCGTCGTCTTTCATGCCGGCACGCGCGCCTCCGACGGCGACATCGTTACCGGCGGCGGACGCGTGCTCGCGGTGACGGCCTTCGACGAGCGCAACGACGCCGGTCTGGACGAGGTCGTGCGCCGCGCCTACGAGGCCGTCGAGCGCATCTCGTTCGACGGAGCGCACTACCGGCGCGACATCGCCTCGAGGGCGCTCGAGCGCACGTGATAGCGCACCGCGTCGTCCAGTGAACGACTCACACACAAATCCCAGCACGAGCCAGATGCGAATCCTCGTTACCGGTGGCGCCGGCTTCATCGGGTCGAACATCGTCGACGCATATCTCGCGGCCGGCCACGACGTCGCGATCATCGACAACCTTTCGACCGGACGCGAGCGCAACATCAATCCCCGCGCGCGGATGCACCGCATCGACATGCGCGACCGCGATGCGGTCTACGGCGTGCTGGCCGAGGGACGCTTCGATCTGATCAACCACCAGGCGGCGCAGCTCGACGTGCGCGCCTCCGTGCGCGATCCGCAGTTCGACGCCGCGCAGAACGTGCTCGGCTCGCTCAACGTGATCCAGGGCGGCATCGAGCACGGCGTGCGACGGTTCGTCTTCGCGTCGACCGGCGGCGCGGTCTACGGCGAGCAGGAGGTGTTCCCCGCCGACGAGACCCATCCGACCAACCCGATCTCTCCGTATGGCGTCACGAAGCTCACCGTCGAGAAGTACCTCAACTGCTTCCGCCACGTCCACGGGATCGAGTACGTCGTCTTTCGCTACACGAACGTGTACGGACCCCGCCAGAACCCGCACGGCGAGTCGGGGGTCATCGCGATCTTCTGCGACATGATGCTGCGCGGACTGCAGCCGACGATCAATGGCTCCGGCGAGCAGACGCGCGACTACGTCTACGTCGGCGACGTCGTCGACGCACACATGCGCGCGCTGGGCCATCTCGAGAGCGGAGGGACGAACACGTTCAACCTCTGCACGAACACCGAGACCACCGTCAACGAGCTCTTCGACGCGCTGAACCACGAGTTCGACGGACGCTTCGAGCGCACGCACGGTCCGGCCATGCCGGGCGAGCAGATGCGCTCGGTCTGCAGCTTCGAGCACGCCGAACGCACGCTGGGCTGGCGGCCGTCGGTCGACCTGCGTGAGGGACTCGCCCGCACGGTCGCTCATCACCGGAGCGAAGACTAAGCGTAGAGCGACGCAATGGCATGAACGCAGAAAACCCGGAGGCGGTCGCCTCCGGGTTTGTTGCTTTCTCGTGGGTCGCGTCGATGGCCGCTAGCGGCCGTCGTGCCCGGGCCCGGTGCCCTGGCCGTAGCGGCCGTGCTCGAACTCGGCGGGGTTGCGTCCATAGCGCCATGACTCGAGCGCGAAGACGGTGCCGGGCGGCGGCACGAAGCTGTCGAAGATCGCCGGGAGCACTGCGGCATACTGCTGCTGTCCCTTCTCGGTGAGCATCACCTCGATGTGCACGGCGGTCTCGTGCATCACGTAGATGCGCCGGTGAATGATCCCGTTGCGACCGGCCGAATCGTACTGGTAGTAGTGAAGGCTGTCGAGCGTCCTGTAGTCCTTCGGCACCATCCTCGGCTCCGTGAAATACGTCACGGTGACCGAGCCGGCGCCGCCGGGCAGGATGAAGTTCGTCTTCTCGGTCCGGCCCTCCTTGTTGGCGAGCGAGCCGATCTTGTTGTACTTCGCGGTGGCCGGCAGCAGGACCGAATAGCCGTACTCGCTGGTCCACTTCTGGTTCACGGTGCTGTCGGTCGCGCGCGCTGCGGGCTGGGCGAGCGCGGGGATCGCGAGGAGGAAGGCTCCGGCGGCGAGGAGCATTCCCCGGAGGCTCGGCGTGAGACGGTGACGACGCAGCATGGGATTCGGGGATATGTTCAGGGATTGATTGCCTGGATCGGACCGACGGATGGGGGAGCGGTTTACCGCCGGCCCAAGAAAGAACGAACGGGGTCTCTCGAGATTGCCGTCGCTGTCGTAGCTTCGCGGCCATCATGACCCGCTTTCGCAGGATCCTCGCGCTCTCGCTCGGCGCCGCGTCGCTCGTCGGCGCCGGGGCGTTTCTCGCGCTGACGAAGACCGGCCGCGGCTTCCGCTGGGCGCTCGACCGGCTGTATCTGGAAGACTACCCCGACATCACGACGGTCACGCCCGACGCGCTGGCCGCGGAGCTCGGCGGACGTCGTCCGCCGCTTCTGCTCGACACGCGCACGCCCGAGGAGTTCTCGATCAGCCATCTGGCGAACGCGCAGCTGGTGAGCCCGACGAGCTTCGACCGCGACGACGTCGACGATCTCGAGCGCGACCGGCCGATCGTCGTCTACTGCGCCGTCGGCCAGCGCAGCGCCCGGGTCGCGCGAACACTCAAGGAGCTCGGCTTCACGAGCGTTCGCTGTCTGTACGGAGGGATCATCCTGTGGTACAACGAGGGCTACCCCGTGTACCGCGACATGCGCCCGGTCGCGCGGATCCATCCGTACAACGCGGTCTGGGGACAGTTCATCACCCGGCGCGGTAAGACGACCGACGTCGCCGACGATCAGGCCGACGAGTAGGGCTCAGCGTCCGAGGAACAATCCCTCGACGATGCCGATCTCGACGACGAGATAGAGTCCGAAGCCGACGCTGAGGGTGCCCGCAGTCAGTCGCAGTGCCGTGTCGAAGCTGCGGAACCGACGCAGCAGCACCGTCATCGGCAGCGCGAAGAGCGAGCTCATCGCCGCCATCCCTGCAACCGATCCGAGGCCGAACAGCGCGATGTACGCCAGCCCGAGCGCCGGTGTGCGGATCTGCGCGAGCACGAGCAACGTGAGCGCGGCCGATCCGGCGAGGCCATGGAAGGCGCCGACGAGGAACGGCGTGCGTCGCGGCAGGCGGTGACGCTGACCCTCGTCCGGCGTTTGAATGTGCAGGTGCGTGTGGCTGATCCGGCCGTGCGAATGCGACTCGAGCGAGATCCGCGCGCCGTGCTCGCGCTTCAGCCGGATGAGCAGGTTCGCGCCGAGCGCCACGATCATGACGCCGACAGCAAGCTCGAGCACGCGGGCGATGCCGCCGGGGATCGGCGCGCGAACGAAGATCACGGCAAGTCCCACCGCGACCAGCGAGGTCGTATGCCCGAGTCCCCACAGCGCGCCGATGCGCGCGGCGCGGCGCAGATCCGGCCGCTCGCTGACGAGCGCCGAGACCGCCACCAGATGGTCCGCGTCGAAGGCGTGGCGGATGCCCAGAAGGAAACCGAGACCGATCACCGCGATGGCGCCCTGCTCGAGCGGAGCCGGACCGCGATGGTCGTCGGCAAGCAGCACGAGCGGTGTTGCAGCGAGCGCGGCCAGGAGTGCGAGCGCGAAGACGATCCGAAGGCGGGGTGAGAGTCGCATGGCGTGCAGCGCGGCGAGTCGTTGTCGGGGGCCAGCCGTCGGTCCGAACGTGCCGGCCGACGGGACAATCTAGCATTCCGGCGCATCCCCGAGGCCGCCTGCGCGTGTGCTCAATCGCTACATTCTTCAACAGTCCGTGACTTCCCGAGACGACGTGACCGACCAGCAGCCGATGCCGCCCGAGAGCTCCGCCGGGGCATCCGCGCCCAACGCCGTCATCAGACGCTTCCCCGCGCTGGGCTATCGCGACTTCCGACTGCTGTGGCTCGGTCAGATCGTCTCGATCTCGGGATCGCAGATGCAGAACGTCGCGATCGGCTGGGAGATCTACGAGCGCACCGGTAGCGCCGTGATGCTCGGCCTGGTCGGCCTTGCGCGCGTCGTTCCGATCATCGTCTTCTCGCTGCTCGGCGGCGTCGTCGCCGACAGCTACAATCGCCGGCGCATCATGATGTTGTCCCAGAGCGTCGCGATGCTCTCGGCGATCGCCCTCGGGACGCTCTCGGCGCTCGATCTCAGCTCGGCGGCCGCGATCCTCTCGCTGACGGCCGTGACCGCTGCGAGCGCGGCGTTCGACAACCCGGCGCGACAGTCGCTCGTGCCCAACCTTGTCGCGCCCGAGCATCTGACCAACGCCGTGTCGTTGAACATGATGCTCTTCCACACGGCGATGATCGCGGGTCCGGCGCTCGCCGGCGTGCTCATCGCGACGGTCGACGTCAGCATCGTCTACTGGATCAACGCCGCGACGTTCCTGGCGGTGATCGCCGCTCTGGCGGCGATGCGCATCCGCGAGCGCCCGTCACCCGGTCGCTCGCACGTCACGCGCGGCGCGTTCCTCGAAGGCCTTCGCTTCGTGCGATCGAACCGGACCATCTGGGCGACGATGCTCCTCGATTTCTTCGCGACGTTCTTCGCCTCGGCCACGGCGCTGATTCCGGTGTTCGCGAAGGAGGTGCTCGGTGTGGGAGCGGGAGGGATGGGATTGCTCTACTCGGCCGAAGCGGTCGGATCGCTCATCGCCGGCGCGGTGATGTCAACGCTGCCCGATCCGCGGCGCAAGGGGACGCTGCTGCTCGGCTCGGTGATGCTCTACGGCGCCGCGACCGCGCTGTACGGCCTGTCGACGAACTACGTGCTGTCGCTCGGTCTGCTCGCGCTCGTCGGCGCGGGCGATTCGGTCAGCACCGTCCTGCGCTCGACCATCCGGCAGAAGGCGACGCCGGACTACATTCGCGGACGCATGACGTCGGTGAACATGCTGTTCTTCATGGGCGGTCCGCAACTGGGCAATCTGGAGGCGGGAATCGTGGCGGGTCTGATCGGAGCGCCGCTGGCGGTCGTCACCGGCGGCGTTGCGACCGTCGTCGTGGTCGCGCTCATGGCGTGGATCTATCCGACGCTGCGCCGCTTCGAGGCATGACCGGCGGCCGGCACCGTGATCAGTAGCGAAGCACCGTCGTGCCGACGGGCTCGCCGTCGGTCATCGAAGTCGAGCCCTCCATCTCCACCGAGATCACCTCGGGCAGGCGACGGCGGATCTGGCGCTCGACGCCGCCCTTGAGCGTCAGCGACGACGACGGACAGGTGTTGCACGCACCGGAGAGCCGGACGTAGACGACGTTGTGCTCGTAGCGGGTGAACTCGATCGAGCCGCCGTCCATCTCGATGTACGGTCGGACGTGCTCGTCGATGATCGCGGAGATCTGCTGCTCGATCGTCGTACCGCTCGGCTCGCTCATAGGTGCTGTTCGAATGGAGAGTTCGTGAACGTCGGGGTCGGTCGGGAAGGGCGCGGGCGCCCCGTCGTCTAGACGTTCACCGTTGGACTGTCATGTATCGCGTGGGGGATCCGTGTAGGTGAGGCCCCGCTGGCGACGACCCAAGATACGAGCCCGATATCGTTCCGCCGTCGACGATCGCTCGTGGCGGGGACCACAACGTCATTCCATGGACCGCCCTTCGCGGTCCCGCACTACGACCATGGAACTCAACACCGAGCTCATCATCGGCGCGCCACCGGAGGTCGTCTGGGCGATCCTCATCGACTTCGAGCGATATCCGGAGTGGAATCCGTTCATCGTCGAGATCGTCGGGAAGCCCGAGGTCGATCAGAAACTGAAGGTGCGGCTCGTTCCGCCGGGAACCGCGGGAATCACCATGCGCCCGGTCGTTCGCGCGTTCAGCCCGCCACGCGAGCTGCGCTGGCGGGGCATGCTTGCGATGCCCGGGATCTTCACCGGCGAGCACCGCTTCGTCGTCGAGCCGCACGAGAGCGGGTCCAGGTTCGTGCAATCGGAGGTTTTCACGGGAATCCTCGTTCCGTTCTTCCGACGCAGCCTCGAGACGACCACCCGCCGGGGCTTCGAGGAGATGAACCACGCGCTGCGCGAGCGCGCCGAGGCGCTCGCCGGCGACGAAGCCGCGCCCGACCTCGAGTTGTAGGGCCCGTTCGACCGGCCGGCGTCGGGGACCTTTCGGGTTGCGCGTTCGGCTCGACGGATGTATGTTCGGCTTCCCCCAAGGGACCTACACACAATCCGGAGCACGCAATGAAGGGCACCATTGCCGCTCCCATGTTCCTGCTCGCCATCTCCTGCGTCGCTCAGACTCAGACGGAGACCCCGCCGGCTCAGTCGTATCTCGAGACCGCGATGAAGTGGCCGACCTATTTCGGAGTGAGCTCCTCGGAGCTCGCCGACGTCTGGTCGAGGGCACGTGCATGGGCTGAAGACTATGGTGGCGGATCACTCATCGTCGACACCGACGACGAGATCGTCACCATTCGATCGCCGAATCGGAGCCACGGGGCACTGACGTTGAGGATCACGCGCACGGAGACCTTCGGAGGGTCTCGAATCACCGTCGTGGTCATTCCGCACCGCACCAGGGTCGCAGAGGAAGCCGACGAGGCCGAGCGCATTGCGCACCTCGTAGCGTACCATCTGGCATCCGGTCGGTCGATTCCCGAGCAGCTCGTCAGCCGCTAGCGCGGCTCTGACGCGTCATTGAGAGGAACCAGCCGGAGCCACCGCAAGGGCGGTGGCTCCGGTCCTCGCTTCCGTTCGACGGCGGCCGGACCGATCGGCACCCGCAACGGCACCACCATCGATGAACGACTTCACCTGGCGCGCCCATCCGGCGCTGCGACTTGCGCTTGCGTTCGTCGCGGGGATTCTCACGACCGAGGCGATGCGGTCGAATGCAGTCGAGCGTGTGCTCGCGTTGGCGGAGAATGCAATGCCAGCGCTCGCGGTGCCCGCGCCCGCGATATCTGCGCTCGTCGTGCTCGCCGCCGCCGCAACGTGGCTTGCCACGGTGCTGTGGCGCGCGCGCTCGCGCTCTGCTTCGACGCCGTGCACAGAAGGCGCGCTCGCGCTCCTCGTCGTCGTCGTCGCCTCGGGCGCGCTGTGCGCATCGGTGCGCCCGGCCGACGGCCCGGCGCCTGCCGGACTCTCGATCGCGCGTGCCGAGTGCATCGGGACGATCGACGGAGACCCACGCATGCGTCGCGGCACGATCGAGCTCGTCGTCGCCTGCGACTCGATCATCCTGCGCAACGACGTTGCCCGCGTCGGCGCCCGGGTGCTCGTCGCGATCGACGACAGCACGCCGGGATTTGCCTCCGCACTGCGCGACGGCGATCGACTGTCGGTCCGCGGAACGCTGCGCGCGCCGCGGGCGCCGATCATGCCGATGCTGTTCGATGAGCGATCGTACCTGCGCACGCGCTCGGTGTCGATGGTCCTCGATGTCGACGACGCCTCGCAGGCGCATCGAGTCGCAACCGGCGCGGCGCTCTCACTCGCTCGCGTCGTCGCCTGGGTCCGCCGGCGCATGGGCGACTACGCGCGCGATCACGTGCGTGGGCGCGAAGCCGAGGTGGTCGAGGCGCTTCTGAGCGGAGACCGCGACGGCATCGACCGTGCGACGCGCGACGCCTTCGCCGCGACGGGCACGCTGCACGTACTGGCGGTCAGCGGCATGCACGTCGCCGTCATCGCGCTCGGATTGTCGGTCGTGACGTCGTGGCTGCCGAGTCGCCGCTGGCAGTTCGTGGTCTTCGCGGTGGTACTCGGTGCGTACACGCTCGTCACCGGCGCCGGACCATCGATCGTCCGCGCCTGGTGCATGGCGGTCTGCTTCATGCTGGCGAGGCTGTCGGGCCGACGCGCGCGCGGACTCAACGTGCTCGGCGTCGCCGCGTTGATCCTGCTCCTGATGCATCCGGATGATCTCTTCGACATCGGGTTCCAGCTCTCGTTCGCCGCGGTCGCCGGCATCATCCTGTTCAATCGCCGCCTCGTCGCGGCATGCCTCGATCGGTGGCCGTCGTTGCGCGATCGTCCGTGGGCCGAGTGGCCGCTGCGGTCGCTCGTGGTGACGCTCGCGGCGCAGGCGCTCTCGATGCCGCTCCTTCTGATGCACTTCGGATCGACTCCCGCGCTCGGACTGCTGCTGAACCTGCCTGTCGTGCCGTTGACGTCGCTCGCCATGAGCGCCGCCGCGGTCGGCCTTCTCATGTCGGCGATGCCGCCGCTCGCCGCGTCACTGGGAGCGACCGCCTACGTCGCGACGAGTCTCGCGATCGCCCTGGTCGAGTGGGGCGCGACGCTGCCGTACGCATCGCTCGTCCTCACACCACTGCCTGCGCCGCTGGCCATCGGCGCGATCGGCGGACTGGTATGGGCGTCGCTCGCCGAGCGCGTGCGCGCGATCGCGCTGCGCACCGTGCTCGTGGCGATCGCGATCGCAGCGGGCGCGATCGTCGCGACATGGCTCGATCCGCTGGCGCAGCGCGGCCGGCTCCGCGCGTATCTTGTCCCCTCGAGCGGCGGCGTCATCGTCGCCGCGATCGAGGGGCGCACGCTCGTCGCCGTCGCCGCATCGGACTCGCCGGCGACGCGCAGGCGCCTCGAGGCGCTCTCGCGCATTGCCGGCACCGACAGCACGCGTATCGTCGCGGCGGATTCTCTCGACGCGCTTCGATTCCCGGCGCGCGTGCCGATCGTGATCGATCGATCGCGGGCGCCGGCCCGCGAGGCGCACCTCGACGGCGCAGCCGTGCTCGTCGCGGGGATGCGCGCCCGGTACGCGCGGATGCAGGTCTTCGAGTTCAACGGTCGCTGGTATCCCATCACATGGCACTGATCTACGAGCCACGAGTCTTCGCGAGCGTGGAGGGCGTACGCGCGGCGATGACCCTGCGCGGCACGACGCGGCCTCCGTTCGGCTTCAACATGTCGCTCTCGGTCGGCGACGACGAGACGTCGGTTCACGCCAACCGAGCGCGACTCGCGCGCCGGCTCGGCTTCGCGCCCGAGAGCCTTGCGACACAGCGCCAGGTGCACGGCGACGTCATCGCCGATGTCAGCGACGGGTACGCTGCGTGCGAGAGCGACGCGCTGATGACCGATCGCGAGGGATGGCTTCTCGCGGTGAGCGTCGCCGACTGCGCGCCCGTGCTCCTGTACGATCCCGAGCGCCGCGTCATCGCTGCGGTGCACTCGGGCTGGCGCGGCACCGTCCTCGATATCACCGGCGCGACCGTTCGCCGCATGCGAGAGCGCTTCGGAAGCGATCCGTCGAGCCTCCGTGCCTACGTCGGCGCTTCGGCGTCGCAGTGCTGCTACGAGGTGGGTGAGGAGGTCGCCGAGGCGTTCGGCGAGCGCTACGGTCGGAGCATCGGCGGAGGCAAGTTCCTGCTCGACAACAAGGGTCGTGTCTTCGATCAGCTGCTCGAAAGTGGCGTGCAGACTGGGCTCGTCGAGCTCGATCCGCGCTGCACGATCTGCTCTCGGCAGTACCACAGCTACCGCCGCGATGGCGCCCAAAGCGGTCGCATGCTGGCTGTAATAGGCATGAATACTGGCCTCGCGGGCACTCATTCTCTGAAAGGCGCATGAAATCTAGCTTTCAGGGCCTCCACCTATTGCATTGTCGACAAGTGCGTGGTATGTTCGCCCGTCGTTTTCACCAAGTCCATTGAACTGGGAGGTTACGCACGTGAACAAAGGCGAATTGATCGAAGCTCTTGCATCGGCAACCGAGATGAGCCGCGCCGAGGCCGGCCGCGCGCTCGAGGCCATGATCGAGACGATTCAGAACGAGCTCGTCGGTGGTGGTCAGGTTGCCCTCGTGGGCTTCGGCACCTTCGGCACGTCGAAGCGCAATGCTCGTGTCGGGAAGAACCCGCGCACGGGTGAGTCCATCAAGATCGCGGCCCGCACGGTTCCGAAGTTCACGCCGGGCAAGGGTCTGAAGGACGCTGTTGCCGGCGGAAAGAAGGGCGGTGCGAAGGCAGCGGCCAAGGGCGGCGCCAAGAGCGCGGCAAAGGGCGCGGCGAAGGGTGGTGCCAAGGGCGGCGCGAAGAAGCGCTGATCATCGGATCGACTTGTGGTAGTCAGCGGGCCGGCACTCCTGGAGTGCCGGCCCGCTGTGTGTTTGGAAGCTTCGTTGTGCTGGCCCGCCGTGTCTTCGCGAGCTTCGTAGTACTGGCCCGCTGTGTGTTCGCGAGCTTCGTGGTGCTGGCCCGCTGTGTATCCGGGATCGGCGTCTTGCCGACCCTCTGAGTCTCCGGCCGAGCGTCTCACGTGACGTCAGCTTCCGAACGTCGAAGTCATGCCGAGCGACACCTCATACCATGTCGTGCCGCTGGCCGGGTTGTAGCCGAGTCGTCCGCGCAGTCCGTAGTTGTGCATCGGGAACAGCGGGACGAAGCGGATGCCCAGAGGATTGACGAAGCCGGCGGTCGCCTCGACGAAGGGAGAGTACGTGTGCGCGTCGCTTGCGATACCCGCGCCAACGGCGGCGCCAACGGCCATGAGATCCTGAGGATGGATCGACGCGATCCAGATGTCCTTCGCAACTGCGGCATGGACGATCAGGGCGCGCTCGCGACCGAAGTAGTAGCCGACGTCGAGCTGCACCCGGAAGTCGGGATAATAGATCTCGCGCGCCGAGTCGCCGCCGAAGCCGACCCCGGTGCCGGCGGTGATCCCGAGCGACTCGCGGCCGTCCTCGACGAGCAGGTTGACCATGGGGGGGAGGATCGTCGTCGCGCCCACGGTCATCGCGACCGGCAGCGCGAGCGCCGTGAACGCCGCTAGCGCGAGACGCTCGCCGACGGTCGCCCGCGCATAGCGCGGCCGCGTCACCTCGAGCGTGTCGTACCAGGCTCGCACCGTATCCGGAGGCGCCTCCGGCTGGGCGTGCGCCGACGACGGCGTGAGCAATGACGCCAGCAGAAACAGTGCGGGCGCGAAAATCACGCGCGCCGCGCGGCATGTGGTGAGCTGCACTACTCCTCCTCTTCGGCTCGCAGTTTCTCGAGGGCCGTGAAGTCCTCGAGCGTCGTGACGTCGCCGGTGATCTGACCGGTCGATGCGATCTCGCGCAGCAGCCGCCGCATGATCTTCCCGGAGCGCGTCTTCGGCAGCGAGTCGGTGAAGCGGATCTCGTCCGGCTTCGCGATGTGTCCGATCTCGTGCCCGACATGCACGCGCAGTTCCTCCTTCAACGTCGGCGTGGGCTCGTGACCGCTCTTGAGCGTCACGAACGCGATGAGCGCGTTGCCCTTGACGTCGTCCGGGCGGGCGACGACCGCGGCCTCGGAGACGAGCTTGTGCGAGACGAGCGACGACTCGATCTCGGCAGTGCCGAGACGGTGTCCGGCGACGTTGACGACGTCGTCGACGCGTCCCATAATCCAGAAGTACCCGTCCTCATCACGCCGCGCGCCGTCGCCGGTGAAGTACCATCCCTTGTACTGGCTCCAGTACGTCCTCGCGTAGCGCTCGTCATCGCCGTGGAGCGTGCGCAGCATCGACGGCCACGGGTGCTTGATCACGAGCAGGCCGCCCTCGTTGGGCCGGCACGTCGTCCCGTCGCGGCGCACGACCTCGGCGTGGACGCCGGGCAACGGCAGCGTCGCGGAGCCGGGCTTGGTCGGGGTCGCGCCCGGCAGCGGCGAGATCATGATGCCGCCGGTCTCGGTCTGCCACCACGTGTCGACGATCGGGCATCGACGCCCGCCGATCGTCGCGTGGTACCACATCCATGCCTGCGGGTTGATCGGCTCGCCGACGGTGCCGAGCAGACGCAGCGACTTCAGATCGTGCCGCCGCGGATATCCCTCACCCCAGCGCATGAACGCGCGGATCGCCGTAGGCGCCGTGTAGAACACCGAGACGCGGTGCCGCTCGATGATGTCCCAGAAGCGATCCGGCTCCGGCCAGTTCGGCGCGCCCTCGTACAGCAGCGTGGTTGCGCCGTTGAGCAGCGGACCGTAGATCACGTAGGCGTGACCGGTGACCCAGCCGATGTCGGCCGTGCACCAGTAGATGTCCTCGTCGCGCATGTCGAAGACCATGCGCGACGTGTAGTACGACCAGACCATGTTGCCGCCGAGCGTGTGGAAGATGCCCTTCGGCTTGCCGGTCGATCCCGACGTATAGAGGATGTACAGCGGGTGCTCGCTGTCGAGCTGCTCTGCCTTGTGGACGGGGCTGGCGGTCGACATCAGCTCATGCCACCAGTGGTCTCGTCCGGCGTGCATCCGAACGTGCGTGCCGGTGCGCCGGTAGACGACGACGTTCTCGACGAGGGGCGCTCCGGCGACCGCGTCATCGGCCGCGTCCTTGAGCCGCACCTCGGTGCCGCGGCGCACGGCCACGTCCTGTGTGACCAGGAGCGTCGCGCCGGAGTCGATCATGCGCTCGCGCAAGGCTTCGGCGCTGAAGCCGCCGAAGACGACGTTGTGCGCCGCGCCGATGCGCGTGCACGCGAGCATCGCGATCGCGGCCTCGGGGACCATCCCCATGTAGATCGCGACGGTGTCTCCTTTCTTCACGCCGAGCGACTGCAGGACGTTGGCGAAGCGGCAGACCTCGCTGTGGAGCTGTCCGTAGGTCAGCGTCCTGATCTCGCCGGGCTCGCCCTCCCAGATGATCGCCGCCTTCGTCCGCCGCCAGCCGTCGAGGTGACGGTCGAGGCAGTTGTAGCTCATGTTCGTCCTGCCGCCGACGAACCACTTCGCGAACGGGGCCTTCCAGCGCAGCAGCGTCTTCCACGGCCGATACCAGTGAAGCTCCCCGGCGATGTCGCCCCAGAAACCATCGGGATCGTTCTCGGCCCGCTTGACGAGCCGGCGGTACTCCCGCAGCGTTCGGATCCGTGCAGCGGCGGTGAATTCCTCCGACGGCGTGAACACACGCTTCTCCCGGAGGATCGAGGTGATGGCGGGCTCCTGTCCGTTAGCGTTGTCGCGCCTGGCCGAGGGCTTCTGCTTCATTGAGCGTACCGTGCGTCGTGAGCGATGATGTGATCGGCGGAAGATCGGGAGAGCGTGGTGAAGTGCGAAGCGCAAACGAAAAAGCCCGGAACGGGTGTCCGGGCTTGCGTTGGCGCAGGTGGGGCACTGCGACGCTCCGTCTGGAGCGTCGAGCGCGCGGCCACCGATGGTGCGGGCGGGTCGTCTCGCTGGGAGCCTCGGCCCCCGAGGGCATCAGTGATGCAGGCCGGGGAGGATCTTGTCGCCCACGACGGAGACGGTCGTCAGCGCCTCAGCATAGAGCGGTCGCAGTCGATCGGCCATCGCCGCCGGATCGGGCATGAGCGTCTTGGCGTCGATCACCTTGACCTCGAGATTGGCCTTCTCGTACTTGACGATGTAGTTGCCCCAGATGATCTTCTTCGCGCCGAGCGCCTCGGCGACCATCCAGACGTCACCCTCGTAACTCGGACTCTTGACGTCGATGTTCTGGGCGAGCATCTGGTCGCGAATGTCCGAGACGGGGATGAGCGTGAAGGACTTGCCGGCCTCGGGGGAGGCGTTGAGATAATCCTCGAGCGAATCGATGTACGTCCAGCCGAGCTCGTCGTACTTGACTTCGCCGGTGACGTTGCGGAAGGGGAACAAAGCAATCACGACGGGCTCGGAAGCCGCATCCTGGGCAATCGACGTCGCCGTCGTGCCCACGATCGCCAGAAGCAGGGTAAGCAGAATCGATCGTTTCATCGGTAGATCCTCGTATCGGTCGTGCGGTCGCCGGTTGGGGGGAACTGGAAGTCCCGATCTCCGACGGTTCGGAAGCAGTCAGGTTTACCAGACTCACAGAATGACGCACCGGGGTACGCTACAGTGCCTGCCGAGCGAAGACAATGCAGAACCGACCCGCTACTGCGCCATTGGTTGCGCCGACAGGGCGAGCTCGATGATGCGCTCGCAGAGCGCGGGGAAGCTCATGCCGGCCGCAGCCGCAGCCTTCGGCACCAGGCTCGTCGCGGTCATGCCCGGAAGCGTATTGACCTCCAGGCAGTACGGGACGTTCTCGGTGCTCAAGCGAAAATCGACGCGGCTGTAGCCCGTACAGCCGAGCGCCACGTGCGAGCGCCGGGCGAGCTCGCGAACCTCCTCCTCGAGGGCCCGCGGCAGATCCGCCGGGCAATAATACTCGGTCTGTCCGGCGGTGTACTTGCTCTTGTAATCGTAGAATCCGCTCTTCGGGCTGATCTCGACGACGGGCAGGCTTTCGTCGCCGAGAATGGCGACGGTCAGCTCCCGGCCTTCGATGAACTCCTCGAACAGCGCGGTCTCGGCGTACTCGCACGCGAGCTCGTAGGCGGCGTACAGGCCGCTCTCGTCCTCGACGATCGTCATGCCGACGGTCGAGCCGCCATCGTTCGGCTTGACGACGACCGGCCATGCCGTGTGCTGGTCGACGAGCGCTCGCAGGATCTCGGGCGTCGCCTCGCCCCGCGCCATCTGGAACCACCGCGGCGTCTGGATCGACTCGCTCTCGAGCATCCGCTTGGTCATCGCCTTGTCCATCGCCAGCGCCGAAGCGAGCACGCGCGAGCCGGTGTAGGGAAGTCCCCGCAGCTCCAGCAGCGACTGCACCGTGCCGTCCTCGCCGGGCGCGCCGTGCAGCGCGAGGAAGACGATGTCGACGTCCTGCGGGATCTGCTGGATCGCGGCGATGTACGCGGAGTTCGAGTAGCGATGGAGCTCCTCGTGCGTCGGCGAGGTCTCGCCGGGCAGCTCGAGCTCCTCCTGCGAGATGCGCGCCGCGTCGCCGCGGGCGGGATCGAAGAGCGTGACGGTGTGGCCGGCGTCGACGAGCGCGGCGGCGATGCCACGACCGGAGGCCATCGAAACGTGGCGCTCGGGAGATGTGCCGCCGAGCAGAAGAGCGATGTTCATTGGTGCAGGTCGTCAGGGCGAGTGTCTGCGGCTCCGGCGCCGGGCCGCCCCGAAAGATACGGCGCTCGGACGCAGGATGCAGGAGTGAAGGCAGGATTGTCTGTCGTCGTCGGGGGCGCCGCGCTCGGCCTCGGTGTCTACGCCAGCACCGTCTCGCCCTGCGCAACCGGGTTGAGCTTGATCTTCGGGTTCTTCTCCTCGAGTGCGCCGATGTGCCACTCGCTCTGGAAGAGCACCACGGGCAGTCCGTCGATGTCCTCGACGACCTTCGTTCCGGTGTAGAGCACCATCGACGCGATGTCCTCGGGCGCCCCCTCGACCCAGCGCGCGGCGACGAACGACAGCGGCGACATGATCACCTCGACGTTGTACTCGGCCTCGAGCCGGAACTTGACGACGTCGAACTGGAGCTGGCCGACCGCGGCGAGGATCGGATCCGGGCTCGCCATGCCGCGCTCGCGCATCACCTGGATCGCACCCTCCTCACGCAACTGGTCGAGTCCCTTGAGCAACGATTTGCGCTTGGTCAGATCGGGCGTGCGCACGGTGGCGAAGCGCTCCGGGGAGAAGCGGGGGATCGCCTCGAACTGAATGCGACGGCCCGTGGTCACGGTGTCACCGATGGCGAAGACGCCGGGATTCATCAGGCCGATAATGTCGCCGGCATATGCCTCCTCGATCGTCTCGCGATCCTGCCCGAAGAGCTTCTGCGAGCGGCTCAACCGCACGACTTTCCCGGTGCGCGTGTTCGTGACGGCCATGTCTTTCTCGAAGCGCCCGGAGCAGATGCGCATGAACGCAACACGGTCGCGGTGCTGCTTGTCCATGTTCGCCTGGATCTTGAAGATGAACCCCGTGAGCTCGTCGGTCTCCGCCGGCTGCGATCCCTGCGACGTCGCGCGGGCGCTCGGCTTCGGCGCGTAGTCGATGAAGCGGTTGAGGAACAGGTCGATGCCGAAGTTGTTGACCGCGCTGCCGAAGAAGGTCGGCGAGACCTCGCCGCGGCGGAAGCGCTCGACGTCGAAGGTGTCGCCGATCGCCTCGAGCAGCTCGAGCTCCTCGCGCAGATGGCCGAGCTCGTTGCCGCCGATGATCGACTCCAGCCGCGCATCGTTGATGCCCGCGAGCTCGACCGGCGCGCGGTAGGCTCCGCGCTCGGTCCGCTCATAGAGGTGCGCCTGGTGATCGAGCCGGTCGTAGACGCCGGCGAAGCTCGGGCCGGAGCCGATCGGCCAGTTGAACGGATACGGGACGATCCCGAACTCCTGCTCGAGCTCGTCGATGAGCTCGATCGGCGGACGGCCCGGTCGGTCCATCTTGTTGATGAACGTGAAGATCGGGATGCGCCGCAGGCGGCAGACCTCGAAGAGCTTCCGCGTCTGCGGCTCGATGCCCTTGGCCGCGTCGATGAGCATCACCGCGCTGTCGGCGGCGGTGAGCGTGCGGTAAGTGTCCTCCGAGAAATCCTCGTGGCCCGGCGTGTCGAGCAGGTTGATCGTGTGGTCGTCGTACTCGAACTGCAGCACCGTCGAGGTCACCGAGATGCCGCGCTGCTGCTCGAGCTCCATCCAGTCGGAGGTGGCGCGGCGCTGGTTCTTGCGAGCGGTGACCGACCCGGCAAGACGCAGCGCGCCGCCGTAGAGCAGGAGCTTTTCAGTGAGCGTGGTCTTGCCGGCATCCGGGTGCGAGATGATCGCGAACGTCCGACGGCGCGCGATCTGCAGTTCGAGCTCTGTGGCCATGGGAAAAGAAGATAAACGGGGCGCCGGGGCGGGTCGCGTAACGGGTTGTAGGCGCCGCGGGCCTGTCTGATCGTGTCGTCGCGGAGTGGCCTACGGCTGGGGAGTCAGCCGGAGGATCCGGTCGTCATTCGACGCCGGCTCGCCGCGCCCGTCGCGGTTCGAGGTCGCGACGTAGATCGCACCGTCGGGTCCCTCGGTCACGGCGCGGAGACGACCGTAGGCGCCACCGAGGAGGATCTCATGGCGGACGAGTCGCCGTCCATCGAGCACGAGCCGGATCAGCGACTCGCCGCGAAGGGCGCCGACGAGGAAGTTCCCCTTGAACTGCGCGAACGCATCGCCGCGATAGAACATCCCACTGGCCGGCGCGACCGCGGGCGTGAACTCGATGAGGGGATCGACCATCCCGACCATCGACTGCTTGTGATGCACCGTCGGCCATCCGTAATTCATGCCGGACTCGACGATGTTGATCTCGTCGCCGCCGCCCGGCGCGTCACCACCGGACGGACCATGCTCGCTCTGGAACATGAGACCCGTGCCCGGCTGCCAGTCGAGACCCTGCGCGTTGCGATGGCCGTACGACCAGATCTCCGGACGGGCGCCGGCACGTCCGACGAACGGATTGTCGCCCGGCACGGCTCCGTCGGGTGTGAGCCGAAGCGTCTTTCCCGCGAGCGAGTTGAGATCCTGCGCGCTCTCCGGCTCCGTCGCATCTCCGACGGTGACGTAGAGCATGCCGTCGGGACCGAACCCGATGCGGCAGCCCGCATGGAAGCGAGCGGCCGGCAATCCTTCGATGATCACCCGGCGATCGCTCATCGATTCGCCGTCGTCGCGAAGACGCACGATCCGCACGCGGATGTCCGGGCCCGATGCATACGCATACGCGAGATAGACCTGGCGATTCGACGCGTACTCCGGATGCAGCGTGAGGCCCATCAGGCCCGTCTCGCTGCGCTCCTCGACGTCGTCGAGCACGAGCAGCGGCCTCGTTCCGACGACGCCGCTGACGATCGATCGCACGCGACCCGGACGCTCGGCGACGAGCATGCGATCCGGCGCGGTGAAGACGATCGACCAGGGTACCTCGAGCCCTGACGCGAACGTGTCGACGCGAATGCGTACACCGTCGACGGTCGCAACCGTTTCTCCCTGCGCGCGACCCTGCGGCGCGGAGTCGCAGCCGATGAGCCACAGACAGCCGAGCGCAACGCCGGCGGCGACAAGGAGGTTCGAACGGTGAGCGCGCACGGGCATGACGGGAGGACTCCTCGTGAGATTTGGCGGTCAAGGTACGCAGGTCGGCCGTACGCGATGGTGTCGAAGACGGAGCAGCGTCGGAAACGGTGCGACTCCCGGGGGGAGAAGAAAAGGGCATGCCCGGGCCGGTTGCCCGGCTAGGAGGGGGAGTCCATCACCGAGCTGGCCGGCCATGCCCCATTGGTGCGTCTCGACGAATTGCGTTCGTGATGATGCTTCAGCTCTGGCGGCTGCGCCGGGTCTGCCAGCCCTTCTTCGCCGCCCGGCTGCGCTCCTCGCGCGTCATGCTGCTGCCGCCCTTGCGGCCGCCGCGACGCTCCGGCTCACGGTTCTCCTTGCGACCGCGACCACTGCCCGACTTCTTTCCGCCTCCGCTGACGGCGTTGACCGTCGCCCAGGCGCGACGCTCGGCTTCGTCCTTGCCGACACCGCGCTCGCGGTATCCTTCCTCGATGTGCTGGGCCTTCCGTTTCTGCTTGTCGGTATAGGCGCCCTTGTCTCCGCGTGGCATCGTTACGCCCTCCGGGTGATTGGGTGCTACCCAGAAGCACAAGGGATGTGCCAGCGGCTCATGCGCCGATCAACCGCGACCGGGCGTGCCGTAGACGACGGTAGCTCGGATTTCCCGGACGATCGAATCCCCTTCATATCTGGCGACGAGATACTCAATCTCGCGATCGAATGACGCGGCCGCCTCGGGACCGAGTCGGGAACGCGTCAGGCTGCTGCGCGCATGAAACGACTCAATGAACTCCGCGACGGACTCCTCGCGCCGTACGACCTGCGATTCGAACTCGCCAGTCCTCTGAAAGAGCTTCGCCTGCTCGAGCGCTGCGATCATGTCGAAGCGGTGGTAGTCCTTGACGACCGAATGCGATGCAATGACTTCCTGCAGCTCCTCTTCCCATCGCGTCGGAACGGTGTCGATTCGAGCAATCGCCAGTGACCCGCCCGGCGCGAGCAATTCCACGCAGCGTGGGAGAACGACCGGCCAATCCATCCAGTGCAATGACTCGCCGGCGGTGATCAGGCCGTAGGGACCTTCGACCGGCATCGCTTCGGCTCGCGACGCGATCCAGTGGATCCGTCGGTCGTCTCCGCCAGGCTGCCGCCGCGCCTCGGCGAGCATGGCACTCGATGCATCGACAGCATCCACATGGTCGACGAAGGCGGTGATCGGTCGCGCGATGAATCCGGTGCCGCAGCCGAGATCGAGCACACGTCGCGGCGTGCCCTTGACGAGACCGGCGAGAAAGTCGATGGTGTCCGGCGGATATGCCGGTCGGTAGCGATAGCTCCGCGCGACCTCCTCGTCGGCGAAGGCGTCGGCATTCTCACGATTGAGATGACTCGGGCGCACCATGCGGGACTACTTCCTCAGATCCGATGTGAGGATGGCACTCCAGTCGACCGGGGAGGTGCGATACTCACGGAAGGAGGGGAGGCCGATGTCGCGTGCGGAGACCGTCGGGCGCGTCAGGGGCCACTCGATAGCGAGCTCGGGATCGTCGTAGCGGATGCCGCCCTCGGTGGCGGGGTTGTACAGGCCGTCGACCTTGTAGAGCACGTCGGCGGGCTCGTCGCCGAGCACGCAGAAGCCGTGCGCGAAGCCGGCCGGCACCCACAGAAGAAGCCCGTTGACGTCGACGATCTCGACGCCGTAGGAGCGACCGAACGTGGGCGAGTCCGTCCGGATGTCGACGACCACGTCCCAGATGCGTCCGCGGACGACGCCGATGAGCTTCCCCTGCGCCGGATCGACCTGGTAATGGAGCCCGCGCAGCACTCCCGGCGCCGAGCGCGAGTGGTTCTCCTGCGCGAAGTCCGTCGGCAGGCCGTGCTCGCGGAAGACGTCGACGCGGAAGCGCTCGACGAAGAATCCGCGCGCGTCGCCATGGACGACGAGCTCGATGAGCTTCAATCCCTCAAACGGCAGGTCGATGATCTTCATAGACGGTCATGCATTCGGCGAGTCCTTCGCGCCAGTCCGGAAGCGAGACGCCGAAGATCTGGTGTGCCTTGCTGGTGTCGAGTCGGGAGTTCGCGGGTCGTGTCGCGGGAACGGGATACTCGGCGCTGGTGATCGGCTCGATCGAGTCGATCTCCAGGGACATGCCGCGCGCTCGCGCCTCGTCGCGGATCGCGCAGGCGAAGCCGTGCCATGTCGTCTCGCCGGATCCGCAGAGATGATAGATGCCGCTGGGGAACGCCGGCGCAGCCTCCGCCGTGCGCAACGCGCCGATGGTCGCGGCCGCCAGGTGCGGAGCATACGTTGGCGCGCCGTGCTGATCGGCGACGATCGAGAGCTCGCGTCGCTCGGACATCAACCGCAGCATCGTCGTGAAGAAGTTCCGCCCGGTCGCGTCGTAGACCCACGACGTTCTGAACACGAGCCATCGGCCGCCGGCCTCGGCGATGCGACGCTCGCCGAAGAGCTTCGTCGCTCCGTACGTGTTCAGCGGCGCGACGGCGTCGCTCTCGGTGAACGGCGTCGCGCCGTCGCCGGGGAAGACATAGTCGGTGCTGAAGTGCACGAGCGGGATGCCCGCATCGGCGCACCAACGGGCGATCACTCCCGGCGCCTCGCCGTTGATGGTCGCCGCGAGCTGCGCCTCGCTCTCAGCGCGGTCGACGAGCGTGTAGGCCGCGGCGTTGATGACCGCGCGCGGAGCCTGCGCATCGAGCACTGCCGGCAGATGGTTCGGCTCGGCAAGATCGGCCCGTCCGCGATCGAGGCCGACGCAGCGCTCGCCGAGCAGCGCGACGAGCGCGCGGCCGACCTGTCCGCCGGCGCCGAGCACGAGGATGGGACGCTCAGCGTGCGGCATCGATCGCCTGTGCGCTGCGTCCGGCGCGAGCGGCCACCGCGCGCGCCTCGTCGACGATCCGTCGCAGATAGGTGCCGTAGTCGCTGCGGTCGTACAGGTCGGCGAGCTCCGCGAGCTGGTCGGTCGAGATGAATCCCTTCATGTGGGCGATCTCCTCGATGCACGCGACCTTCAGTCCCTGGCGCTGCTCGAGCGTCTGGACGAAGAGCGAGCTCGACAGCAGCGAGTCGTACGTTCCGGTATCGAGCCACGCGATGCCACGGCCCATCGGCTGGACGTGCAGCATGCCGCGCCGGAGGTATTCGAGATTGACGTCGGTGATCTCGAGCTCGCCCCGCGCCGACGGCTTCAGCGCGGCGGCGATCGCGGTGACGTCGGCGTCGTAGAAGTACAAACCGGTCACTGCCCAGTTGGAGCGGGGCACCTTCGGCTTCTCCTCGATGCTCACGGCGAGGTCCTGGTCGTCGAACTCGACGACGCCGTAGCGCTCGGGATCCTGGACGTGGTAGGCGAACACCCGCGCGCCGTCCTCGAGGGCTGCGGCGTCGGCGAGCAGTCCGACGAGATCGTGGCCGTAGAAGACATTGTCCCCGAGGATCAGGCAGACCGGCGAGCCGTCGACGAAGTCGGCGCCGATGACGAACGCCTGCGCGATGCCGGCTGGCGTCGGCTGCTCGCGATACTCCAGTCGAATGCCGAGGCGGCTCCCGTCGCCGAGCAGATCACGGATCAACGGCAGGTCGCGCGGCGTGCTGATGATGAGGATCTCGCGAATGCCCGCGAGCATCAGCACCGACAGCGGATAGTAGATCGTCGGCTTGTCGTAGACCGGCAACAACTGCTTGCTGATCGAGCGCGTCAGCGGGTACAGCCGGGTGCCGCTTCCTCCTGCGAGGATGATTCCTTTCATGCTCTCTCTCGTGTCGATGCGGGATGGTCGGCAGGGTGTCCTCTCGCGGGTCCCGGCCGGAAGCACAAGATACTACCGCCGGCCGACGAGCGCCGTCTCGAGCGCGTCGACGATGCGCAACGCCGCGCGGCCGTCGCCGAACGGATTGGCGATGCCGCGCATCGCGTCGCGAGCGACGTCGTCGTCGAGCAGCTGCAGGGCCGCGTTGACGATCGACTCCTCCTCGGTGCCGACCAGCAGTCCGGCTCCGGAGTCGATGAGCTCCGGCCGCTCGGTCGTCTCGCGCAGCACGAGCACCGGCACGCCGAGCGTCGGCGCCTCCTCCTGGATCCCGCCGCTGTCGGTGAGCACGAGCGTCGATCGCTTCATCGCCGCGAGCATCTCGCGGTATCCCAGCGGCTCGATCAGGTGGACGCGCCGGGCGCCGGTGAGCTCCTCGCGGACGATCGCGGCGACGCCCGGGTTCGGATGCACAGGATAGACGATCGCCACGTCCTCGCGCTCGGCGGCGATGCGGCGCAGCGCGCGGCAGATCGACCGCAGCGGCTCGCCGATGCTCTCGCGGCGGTGCGCGGTGACGAGCACGAGCCGCGCCGCGTCGTCGATGGACTCGAGCGCGGCGACCCGGATCGCACCGGGGTCGAACAGCGCAAGCGCATCGACGATCGTGTTGCCGGTGACGTGAATCGCGGCGTCGGCGATGCCCTCGGCGAGGAGGTTGCGCCGCGCGCGCTCGGTCGGAGCGAAGTGCCAGTCGGCGAGCACGCCGGTGAGGCGCCGGTTGATCTCCTCGGGAAACGGATTGCGCCGGTCGGCCGTGCGAAGCCCTGCCTCGACGTGACCGACGCGTACGCCCGCGTAGAACGCCGCGAGCGATGCGGTCATCACCGTCGTGGTATCGCCCTGCACGAGCAGTGCGTCGGGACGCACGCGCTCGAGCAGGTCGGCGACCGCGGTGAGCGCTCGCGCGGTGAGCGCGGCGAGCGTCTGCCCGGGCTCCATCAGCGCCAGGTTCGCCTCGGCCTCGAGTCCGAGCGGCGCGAGCATCTGCTCGATCAGCTCGCGGTGCTGGCCGCTGGTGGCCAGCACGTGCTCGAAGCGGTCGCCGCGCGCGGTGATCTCGCGAACGACTGGCGCCATCTTGACGGCTTCCGGACGCGTTCCGATGATCGTGAGGATGCGGGGCGTGCGGTTCGTGCGGTCGGTCGAAGAATCCACTCGGGAGATGTGCCGCGCGGCAAAGCGATGGACGTGATCGCGACTCCCCGTGCCGGGCGCCGCGTCGAAGCGGCTCAAGGTACGACCACGAATCCCATATCGCGAAACGACCGCAGGTTGATCCCGGCACGCCCGACGGCCTCGCGCACGCGGGGATCGCACAGCGCCTCGAGCTCGAGCGCGCGCTCGGCCCGGTACATCGTCGAGGCGATCGCCGGATCGTCGGGCTCGCCCGGGTGGCACGCGATCTCGTTGACGCCGGGCTCGATGCGCTCGATGAGCGAGACGAGCGCGTCGACGGAGATCCATGCGCGGCGCGTCGCGCCGTCGCCGTCCTGGCCGTAGAAGTCGCCGTGGTAGCGCGCACCGCTCCGGGTGTGCCGCAGCGGCACGTCGAGCTTTCGGGCAAGCGAGCGCGCGGCCGACGCGATCGGCTCTCCGCGATGAACGTGCTGGTGGGAGTCGATGTGCGTCGGATCGGCCCCGACGAGCGCGCGGAATCGCTCGAGCTGCCGCGCGATCTCCGCGGCGACCGCATCCGCGTCGCCCGTGTCGACGACGGAGTAGAGGGCACGCCACTCCCCGTCGCGCACCGCCCACTCGCCGAGATCGAGATGCAGTCCTAGTCCCAGCGCGGGATGATCGCGCGCCATCTCGATCGCGCGCTCGACCGCTGTAGCACGCACCATCACGCTCGTGCTCGTGACGATGCCCTCGACGTGCGCGCGGACGATCGCACGCGAGACGCCGTCGCTCAGTCCGAAGTCGTCGGCGTTGACGACGACGATCGTCGGCGATGAAGGGATGGATGGTGTCGTCGGATCGAGGTTCATCGAAAGCTCCCCACCGCGCGGGCTCATTGCGGATTCGGTGTCACGCCGGCATGTGGATTCCATGGCCCCGGTCGTTCAAGCCCTCTCCAGTCGCGAGTATGCCCCAAGCGCCTCGCCGAGCCAGTCGTGCTGCTCGTCGGCCGGTGGTGTCCAGCGTGTCGACCACCCGATGAGGCGCACGGCGACGTAGAGCCGCGCGAGGTCGACGGCGCGATCGGTCGCGCCGCGCGCGAGCGGAGCGTCGTCGTCGTCGCTGACGCCGAGGCCGTCGCGCCATGCCGAGACGAGCGCGCCGCGCTCGTCGTCGGACCAGCCGCCGGAGCCCAGCGCGGCGATGTCGATGGCGCCGGGAGCGATTGAGGCGAGCTCCCAGTCGACCGGAAGGACGCGCTCGTCGTCGACGAGAATGTTCGACGCGAAGAGCTCGCCGTGGGCGAATGTGCGCGGCAGCGCGGCGAACGCGGCACACAGCCGAGGACCGTCCGCGGCGATCACGTCGAGTGCCGGTGTGGTCGAAGCAGCGCGAGCGATCCAGAACGCGAGGTCGGCGCCATTGACGTCGACGAGATGTCGCCGCGCCTTCGAATCGATCGCGCGCTCCGGCAGGAAGCGCTGCATGGCTCCGATCGATCGTGCGGCGCGCAGCCAGGCGTCGAACTCGCCGATGTAATCGAGCGCCATGGCGTCGACGCGCTCGAGCAGCAGCAGCGAGCGGCCGCTTCGGCGGTCGAACGCGCCACCGTGGTATCCGACACCGATTCCCGCCGGCGCGAGGATGCGCTGGTACACGGCGATCTCGCGCAGCGGATCGTACAGGTGCGCCGGACGAATCCCCGCGGCCTCAGGCACTCTCGACACGAGCGAGAGATCCTTCAAGAGCATCGGCGGCACATCCGGCCGGTCATCCGCATCGACCTCGTAGAGCGAGCAGCTCGACGCGTGCGCCGACCGCGCAATGCGAAGGGCGGACGCGGGCACGTCGATGCCGCGGCCGGCGAGCATCCGCGCGATGATCTCGGCGAGATCCTCCGGAATCGGTGCTGTCGGCGGCGTCACTGCCATCAGGCCACTCCGAGTCGAATGAGCAGCCGCTCAAGCACGAGCCGTGCGTCGAAGAGGTCCTCGGCGATTGCGCGGGCGGCGCGCCGATGGCGCTCGTAGTCGCTCCTGATCGCGGCATAGGCGCTCGCGACGTCGTCGATCGTCTCGAACGCGAAGAGCCCGTCGCCGGTCGGCAGATGTCGCGAGAATCCGGTCTCCTGCGCGACGACCGGACGGCCCGAGGCGAGGTAGCAGATCGAGCGATCGCTGAACCAGCCGGAGCGCGAGAGCACGTAGCCCGTCTTGGCGATGCCGATCTCGCCGAGCGATCCGCCGATGAACTCGCGGTATGTCGCGGGCGTGCGCGCGACGATCGCGGGATCGACGAGCTCCCAGCCGTTGAGCGCGAGCGCTTCGAGGTCTCGCGTCTCGTCCGGGTGGATCGCCAGTGCGAGCACGAAGCGATCGCCGACGCGACGCGGCATCTCGATGAGCTCGCGGATCGCGTGCACCTTCTGACCGTACGTCCGGCCCTCGTGCTCGATCGAGCCGTAGCCGCGCCAGTTCGCGACCGTCGTGAGCGCGTCGATCGAGAGACGGTCGGCCACGGGCCACGACGGCAGATCGACCGGCTGCAGCGTCGTGATCCAGTCACGTCCGTCGGTGGGAATCACCGAGCCTGACTCTCCGATCCCAAGTCCGACAGTGACGAAATGCGTGTGCGAGTCGAAGCGCATGTCGATGCCCTGCGCGTGCCAGAGCTGCACGAACGCCGGATCGAGGTCGAGGTAGGCGCGCACCGGGATCGAGCCGATCAACGCCGGATCGGCGAGCATACCGGAGACGTTCAGCAGCAGGTCGGCACTCGTGCAGCGCTCCAGGAGCCGCTCGCGGGTCATGCCGGCGACCGCGCCCGTCGCGGCGTCGACGAGGGCGTGATCGCCGTCGAAACCGGCGCTCGACAGCGCTTCGACGAGGTAGCGATGGTTGACCGAGGCATCGAGAGATGTTCCCTCGGGTCGGAGCTTCGCGGCGTCGACCGGCTCGACGAACAGCACGTCGTGACCGAGCGACCGGAGACCGAGCAGGTACTGCAGCACGGCCCACGTCGCGCCGCCCTGAAAGGGATCGGCGGCGATCATCCCCGCGACGACGATCCTCAGGCGCGATCCGCTCATTGGGCCGCTCCGCGGATGATGCGAACGTCGGAGACGTTGACCGTCTGACGCTCGAGAACCTGTGGGAAGAACAGGTCGATCGACTCGAGCTGCGCGCGGATCGATGCGGGGATCATCGTGAGCGGAATGCGCGCGCGAACGGTCCCCGGCAGAAGGCCCACACGTGCGACCGCCATTCGATGACCACGGGAGCCGACGTACACCATGAGCTCGTTCGGAGGATCGATCTGGTTCTGCGTGATCTCCATCACGAGCACGTCGGTCTCCGACAGCGCGAGCGGAGGATCGAGGCGCGCCATCACGTGCGCGCCCCGGCGGCTCGATCGCGTCGATGTCAACTGCAGACCCCAGGCGGGAAGGAGCGGCTGCGGCTTGACGCGCTCAACGATCACACTGTCGTTCCAACTGCTCCAGAACACCGGGTGCTCGAAGCTTTCGTGCATCGTCGTCGTGCCGCGCCTGGTCGACCGCAGCGCGTCGATGACGACAGAGCCGCGGCCGGCGCCCTCGCTGAGCTCGAGCACGACCGTCGCCAGCGCGCCGTGCCGGGCGCGTCGATCGGCATCGCCGATGGCGAGGGCGAGACGGTTGCGACCGGGTCGCAGCGGCATGAGTGCTCCGGCGCGCTCGCCGGCGTCGCTGTCGTAGACCAGACTCGCTGCCGCGCGCCCGGCGATATCCGCGGGCGCGACCACGTCGACGACCAGCGTGTCGCCGAGCCTGGCATCGAGCGCCGAATCGAGCCGCACCTCGAGCGTCGGCCACCGGTAGCGGCCGGCGTCGAACGAAAGGTGCATCGCGCGCCGGCCGTCGGTCGCGTCGGCGGTCGTCGATCGGATGCCGACCGACGGATCCCAGGCGGTGAACAGATGCGACGCTGCGAAGTCGGAGAGCCGGATCGTGTCGCCGCCGGCAGCCGTCGCGGGCTGACGATGGTCCGACAGCGCGCGCACCGATACGATGGTCGTATCGCGCGCAGGATCGTGCGTCACGACGAGGAAGTGATGGATGCCGCCGAGCTCCGGCGGAACGTACAGCGGCGCGCCGGCGCCGCCGGTGATCAGGTACCGCACGCCGTCGATGGACTGGTCGTCGACGAGGTGCTCGTGACCGGAGATGACCGCGCCGATCCGATCGCGGTGCTCGACGAAGAGCGAGTGGAGCCGATCGCGCTCGGCGAAGAACCGGTCGAGCGAGCTGCCGACGTGGGGATCGAACGGAAAGAGCGGGCGATGCACGATGACGAACGCGGTGCGGCCCTCGAGTGTCGCGAGCTGACCGCGGAGCCACTTGAACTGTTCATCGCCGATACGTCCGCTCTCGCTTTCGGAATCGAGCACGATGACTCTGATCGCGGCGGTGTCGAACGCATAGTGCTTCGGACCGAGCATCTCGCGCCAGAGCCGGGCGGAGACCGGGTCGAACACGTCATGGTTGCCCGGCGCGTGCAGCGTCCGCATCGGCAGACGGCGGACCGCGTCGAGGTAGCGCGTCCACATGACGCGCAACTGCGCCTCGGTGGCGCCGCGCATGCCGAAGATCAGATCGCCGGTGTTGACGGCGAACGCGGGGCGCAGCAGCGACAGCGAGTCGAGCAGCTCGAGGAAGACCGGCGGCAGCGTGCCGTCAGCGGCACCACGGTTGTCGCCGAGAGCCACGAAGGTGATCGGGCTCGCGTCGATGCGTGTGGTGCGCACGGCGGCGCCATCGCCGCTGCATCCGCCCATCGTCGCTATCGCGACGGCGAGCGTCAGAAGAAGTGTCCGTGGGTGCATGAACGATTCTGCCGCGGCCGACCGCGGCGGGGTGATCATCGCCGGTTATTCGCCGGCGAGCTCGAGAAAGCGGGTGAGTACTCTATCGGAATCGAAGTGCTCCTCGGCAATCGATCGCGCGGCGCGTCGATGATCGGCGTAGTGCTCGACGATCGATCGTGCGCCGGCGACCGCCTCGTCCGGGGTTGTGAACGAGACGATGCCGCGGCCGCTCGGGAGGTGACGGGAAAATCCGGTTTCCTGAACCAGCACGGGGAGCCCGGCCGCAAGATAACGGACGCTGCGGTCGCTGAACCACCCGCTGTTCGTATCGACGTAGACGCCCTGGGCCACCGAGAACTCGGCCGACGAGCTCCTGACGTACTCGCGGAACGCCGAAGGGTCGGAGCAGCAGGCGATCGGATCGACCAGACGCCACCCGTTGTCCAGCAGCGCCGATCGGTCGCGACCATCCGCGGGATGGATGTTCAACGCGAGCTCGAACGACGCGGGGACCGACAGCGGGAGTTCGATGACCTTGCGGAACTCGTGGACCTTCAACCCGAGCGTTCGTCCGTCAAGCGTGAGCGCTCCGTAGGGTCCGCGCCAGTTCGCGATCGTCGTGAAGCGCTCGAA
>DATLHO010000114.1:0-2703 GCA_035539855.1 Kapaibacterium sp. (SeqCode)
GTCGAGGACGGCATCGTTCCGGGACTCGTCGGCTACGAAGCGGGGCAGGCGGGCGTGGGTGACATCTTCGAGTGGTTCGTCGAGCACGGCGCGTCGGCGGAGGCAGCCCGTCGCGCCGAAGAGGAAGGGATCTCGCTCTACCAGCTCCTCGAGCGCGATGCCGCGACGCTTGCACCGGGCGAGTCGGGACTGTTGGCGCTCGACTGGTGGAACGGCAACCGCTCGGTGCTCACCGACGCGACGCTCAGCGGCGCGATCGTCGGCATGACGCTCGGCACGCGCGCGCACGAGATCTACCGCGCGCTCATCGAGGCGACGGCGTTCGGCACGCGGATCATCATCGAGGCGTTCGAGCGCAACGGTGTGGCGGTGTCCGAGCTGGTCGCGTGCGGAGGCCTCGCCGAGCGCAACCGGCTGCTGCTGCAGATCTACGCCGACGCGACCGGCCGCGAGTTCCGCGTCGCGGGCTCCTCGCTCACCTCGGCGCTCGGCGCCGCGATGAACGGCGCGGTCGCCGCGGGTGCGGCCGGCGGAGGCTTCGACGACATCGCCTCTGCAGCGCGCACGATGGGTCGCTTCGCCGAGGAGATCCATCGTCCGATCGACGAGCACCATCGCGTGTACGATCGGCTCTTCGAGGAGTACGTCCGCCTGCACGACTACTTCGGGCGCGGTGGGAACGACGTGATGCGCGAGCTGCGGTCGATCGCCCGCGATGCCGTGTCGCGTCGACCGGGCCATTCGTAAAGGTCCGCTCGCGCGACTTCGGTCAGGCGGCTGCCGTCGGCGTCGTGTCGCGGCTGCGCCACAGCCGCAGCCGCGGCAGCGAGAAGACCGTCTCGCGCGAGACGAGGACCGTCAGGTACAGTCCGATCGTGCCGATGACGAAGTTCGCCATCCACATCGCGACGAATGGCGACAGCAGCAGGCGATCGGCGAGCTTCTCGCCGAGGATCAGGCACGCCCAGTAGATCACGAAGAATCCGAGCGCGATCGCTGCGGAGACGCCGAAGTTGCCGCGGCGCACGACGATGCCGAGCGGGGCTCCGACGAAGACGAACACGAGGCACGCCGCGGGGATCGAGAACTTCTTGTGGACCTCGACGAGGTACTGGTTGGCGCGCTTGAGCTCGCTCGAGCGGGTGCTGCTCTCGAGCTCGAGCGATCCGCGCAGCATCGACATCTGCATCAGCGCCGCGTTGGCGGCCTCGCGATCTCCGACCGACGGCGCGGCCGGCGTCGACGCCGGCGTCCAGATCACGCTCTGCAGGAGCGTGTCGATGCGGGCCGCGGAGCGCACGCTGCTGGCCATCGCGGTATCGGCAATGGCGCGCATCGAATCGATGTTGAGCGTGCGATCGGAGCGGCTGATCGCGCTCGGATCGCTCTGCGCGAACTGGTAGCCGCTGGTCGGCAGCGTCACCTGGTACTCGCCGAAGTTGAACTTCCTGAACGTGCTCTGGTCGCGCCGGTTGACCTGCTGGACCTCGCCGTGCGTCAGGGCCATCTGCAGCCGCGTGAAATCCCTGTTGAACATCAACTGCGCCTGCTTCGCGTTGATGACCGTCAGTTGATCGCCCGTTGGGTCCTGATGGTAGATCGTCACATCCATCAGCAGGTTCTTCTCGCGGTCGACCGAGCGGGCGAGGATGCTGTAGCCCTGCAGCGTCGTGAAGCGTCCGGGCTCGACGGCAAACGACGGCTGGAGCTGCGTGATGTCGTTCTGCAGCACGAAGGCGCGGTGGTTCGACTCCGGCAGGATCCGGTCGTTGAAGAGGTACAGTCCGAGGAACACCAGCGCGCCGCCGACGATCGAGGGCACCATCGCGCGCATCGCGCTGGCGCCGGCGCTCTTCATGATCGTCAGCTCGTTGTTGCCGCTGAGCTTGCCGTAGGCCATCAGCGTCGCCACGAGCATCCCCATCGGCACCGCCAGCACGAGCATCCACGCGAGGTTGAAGACGATGAACTTCAGGATGACATCGTAGCCGAGTCCCTTGCCGACGAGCTCGTTGAGGAACTTGAAGATGAACTGCAGCAGAAAGATGAACACGACGACCGACGTGCCGAAGATGAACGGCCCGATGTGAAGTCGAATGATGTACCAGGTGAGTCGCATGGTGCTCTGCTCGCTTCGAGGGGACGAATGTTGGTCGTCGTGGTCCGTCGCGCTCGGGCCCGCGCGCATGTCGACTGCGATGTCGCGGCGGCCAGCGCGGCCGTACCTTTCAGACGTCGGCAGCGCGTCGACGTAACGCGCCGGCCACCAATCTACGTCGATGGCTGCAGTTGGCGAGGCTGGCTGCTGAACGGCTCTGTCGAAGGGTTCATCCTCGCCCTCGCTTAACTCGCCGCCGGGTTGACGGCAGCCAATGTCTAAACAGTCTGATGTTGCCCGGTGGCGGCCGTTACGGAACGACGTGATGAGCGGTCCTTTGAGAGAGATGTTGCCTCTAAGCGGACAGTGTCTCACTCAACATGGGCGGAGAGGGCTAGGAATATGAACGGATGCTTCCGCTTGGCGGTGGTGGTCAGCCTGGCCGGACTGGGAACTGTAAGCTCATGGGCCCAAGAAGCACGCGACTTCACCGGCTATGTTGAAGTGGGCGGAGCGGGCGCCGGTGGCTCTGTTGACGTAGAGTGGCGGTTTTGGCGGCGTGTCGGTGTGCGGATGGGCGTGGCGTACATGCCACGATTCCTGCT
>DATLHO010000115.1:0-2490 GCA_035539855.1 Kapaibacterium sp. (SeqCode)
GCGATCGTGCAGCAGCCGGCCGTGTAATGGACCTGCGCGAGCAGCGCGGGATCGGCGACGCGCTCCGCAAGAGCGACTGCGGCGCGGGCATGCTCGATGGCCGCGTCGAGATCGGAGGTCTGCAGGCGGTTCGCGGCGTCGTCGAGCGCGTGCACCTCCTCGGCGAGGGTGCGCGATCGATCGCGAAACGGGTCGTTGGTCGAGGGCGTCGACATCGTCGTCGTCGGGTCGGTCACGGGAGGGATCGGGCAAGTGTCAGAGCGCGCCGTGGAACGACCTCGAGGCGAGCGTCTGTGCGAGTGGGAAATATACGGGGAAGATCGCGGCGCCGAGGCCGCAATTCCGGCGAAAATCGCGGCTCGCCCTGACGCGTCAGTAGATAATCAGTAGAGCCCCGGCGGACGATCGATAGTACCTTGACTCTGCGTGGCGCCGAGACCTTGGGGCGCGCGCACCGCGGCTACCGGTTGGCACATCGGGATCCGCGAAGGAACGCCTTCGGGCGGCCCCCTGTTCGTTGTCGAGCTTCCGCGCAGAGACCCTCCGGAGCGTTTCCACCTTCCCGAGCGCGTTGCGACGATCGTCATTCCGGCGCTGGCAGCCGGGTGGGCGCGATCGTCGGCGAGCGGTTGTCGGCCGCTCATCGCGTGGGGGACTCGACAGGACCGACTCACTCAGGCGCGACGACAGTTACCGTACTGTCGTCGCGCTTTGTCGTTTCCGGAGATGCTCGCGGCGCATCCGACCGCCCCAGCTATCTTGCTGCCCTTCATGGCTCGTCACGTCGTTCTCGACCTCGAACGCTTCGCCCGGGCGATCGTCGCCAATCCGCTGCGCCGGCTGTACCTGGCACTCGCGACCCTCGGCATCCTGATCATCCTCGGGACGCTGGGCTACATCGCGCTGCTCGACGTGACGCTCATCGACGCGCTGTACCAGACGATCATCACCGTCGCGACGGTCGGATTTAGCGAGGTGGCGCCATTCACACCCGAAGCCCGTGTGTTCACGATCTTCCTGATCGTCACCGGCGTGGGAATCACCGCGTGGGCCGCGACGGCCGCGGTCGAGGTGATGCTCGGGCAGTACTTCTGGGCGAACGTCCGGAGACGCAAGATGGAAGAGACGCTACTGTCGATCCGCGATCACTACATCATCGGCGGATACGGCCGGATGGGACGCCAGATCGTCCGCGACCTGCGCACGCGCGGCGAGCGCTTCGTCGTGATCGACCGCAACGGCACGAGCATGGACGAGCTCGTCGAGCAGAACACTCCCTTCGTGGCCGGCGACGCGACGCAGGACGAGGTGCTGCTTGCCGCCGGCATAGAGCGCGCGCGCGGGTTCGTCGCCGCGATCGGCGACGATGCCGACAACGTCGTCGCCGTGCTCACCGCCCGCGGACTCAACCCGTCGATACAGATCGTCGCCCGCGGAACGACCGAGGTCACCGAGAGCAAGCTGCGGCGCGCCGGCGCCGACCGCGTCGTCAGTCCTTACGCGATCGGAGGTCACCGCCTGGCTCTCGCGATGCTGCAGCCCGCCGTCGACGATTTCATGAACCGCCTGTTCAACCTCGACCAGTTCGACGTCGACGTCGGCGAGATCACCGTTCGCGCCGGTTCGATCTTCGACGGACGCACGCTCTCCGAGTGCGATCTGCGCCGCCGCTGGGGTCTGACCGTCATCGCGATCCGCTCGACGACCGGCGAGTTCGCGATCAGTCCCGATTCGGAGCATCGGGTCGCGCCCGCGGAGACGCTGATCGTCATCGGCAATCCGCAGGCGATCATCGCGATCCAGGAGGCGCGCGCCTGAGGGGTTGCGGTTCCGCGCATACCGAAACGAAAGATCGGGATTCCGTTTTCGCGCGCCCGCGACCACAGGATAGTGGCCGAACGCCGTGAATGCACGAGGAATGGCGAATTCCCGATCCGGAGGCACCATACGGAGCCCGCACCATCGTGCGGTCTCTTTTTTCGAGTTGGCAGGGAGATTGCTTGCTTTTGGATTACAGGAATGTAATGTTCCTGTCGGGACAACCACACTGTCCCTCAGTCGGTCGGGGAGCAAACTTTCTCGAGGTCACGCCATGAAACGCAGCTACGCACTCTACGTCCTCGCCGGGATCGCACTGGCTCTGGCCTTCGTCTCGACGTCGTACGGCGTTCTCCTTCTTGCCAGCGTCGTCGGCATCGTCCTGTTGTCGCTCAGCGTAATGGCATGGATAGGGCTCTTCAGCGTCTCCGAGCGCATCGCGCACGGTGCCGTTCGAGCATGGAAGGCGGTCGTTCCGGGTCATGTGACGAGCATGATCTTCCGCCAGTAATTCGACAGTAGCCCCGGCCGATGGCCAGGGTGAACGCGTCTCGCTCCTCCCCGACGTCCCAGCTCCTTTGCGCGACCCACTTCCCGAACCCGGGGAGTGGGTCGTTCGTTGAGAGCACCATCCTCGCGCGAAACGATGAACCGATCGTAATGCGTCCGGGA
>DATLHO010000116.1:0-3014 GCA_035539855.1 Kapaibacterium sp. (SeqCode)
CGCAGAACGCGCTCTTCTCCAGCGCGATGAAATCGAACAGCCCGAACGGCGGCGCAAGGATGATTCCGTCGTCGTCGACAGTGAGACCGAACGCCTGCATTTTGCTCGCGGTGCGCGGGTGCAGGCTGCAGACCACCGGCATCGAATATTCCTTGCGCACGCGTGAGAGCGCGTCGAAGAGCCCGCGCAGGCGGGACTCCACATCGACGTTCTCGGCGCGGTGCATCGTCACGAGGAAATATCCCCCCGCGGCAAGCCCCAGGCGCTCGAGCACGTCGCTGGCGTCGATGCTCGGCGTGAAATGCTCGATCACCTCGTTGATCGGATTGCCGACGACGAACACGCGGCGGCCGGCGATGCCCTCGCGCAGCAGGTTCGTCCGGCTGCGCTCGGTGTACGGCATCAGGATGTCGCTCGAGTGATCGATGATGCGGCGGTTAACCTCCTCCGGTACCCGATCGTCGTAGCAGCGATTGCCCGCCTCCATGTGGTAGACGGGAATCCCCATGCGCTTCGCCACGATCGCGCTGAGCGCGCTGTTCGTGTCGCCGAGCAGGAGCAGGCGGTCCGGTCGCTCTTCGGTCAGCACGCGCTCGGTCTCGGCGATGATCTGTCCGATCTGCTCGCCGAAGGAATTCCCCCGCACCCCCATGAACCGGTCCGGCCGGCGCACGCCGAGCTCCTCGAAGAAGATCTCGTTGAGGTTCGGATCGTAATTCTGTCCGGTGTGCACCAGCACGTGCTCGGCCAGGCGGTCGAGTCGCTCGACGACGCGGCAGAGCCGGATGATCTCGGGGCGCGTGCCCAGTATCGTCATCACCTTCATCAGGCGAGCATCTCCTCTTCGTCGAACACGGTGCGGTCGTCGATCATCAGCTTGCGCTCGGTCAGCAGCGTCACGATCTGCTCGGGCGTCATCAGCTCGTCGGCGGAGCTGTACTCGCGGCCGAGCTTCTCGCCCGCGTCGGCGCCCTCGCTCAGCAGCTCAGGCAGGATCGGGAGGATCACGTAGTAGCCGTCGCGCGAGACCGTGCGGTGCGCCTCCTCCTCGCTGACGAGGCTCTCGTGCACTTTCTCTCCCGGACGGATTCCGGTGACCTTCGTCTCGATCGGCCGATTTCCGATGAGCGCCGCGGCGACGTCGACGACGCGCGCCGAGGGCACGCGCGGGATGAACGTGTCGCCGCGATTGGCGCCGCGCAGCGCCGCGAAGATCGTGTCGACCGCCTGATCGAGGCTCAGCAGGAAGCGCGTCATGTCCGCGGTCGTGATCGTCACCGGTCCGCCGGAGCGGATCTGCTCGTGGAACAGCGGGATCACCGAGCCGCGCGAGGCCAGCACGTTGCCGTAGCGCACGGCGATGATGCGGGTGCGCGGACAGTCGAGGTTTCCGCGAATGAAGATCCGCTCCTGGATCGCCTTGGTCATGCCCATGACGTTGACCGGCTTGCACGCCTTGTCCGTCGAGACGCCGACGACGGTCTCGACGCCGAGTCCGTGCTCGCGGATCGCGCGGACGATGTTCTCGGCGCCGGAGATGTTCGTCTGCACCGCCTCGTACGGGAAGTACTCGCAGGCCGGCACCTGCTTCAGCGCCGCGGCGTTGATGACGATGTCCGCGTCGCGCAGCGCCGCGGTGACGCTGTGGATGTCGCGCACGTCGCCGATCTGGAACTGCAGAAGCTGCTCGAAGTTGTGGTAGATCACCTCGTCGGTCGCGCGGCGCTTGTGCTGGTACGCCAGGCGCATCGCGTGCTGCTTCGCCTCGTCGCGCGAGAGCACCACGATCTTGCGCGGCCGGCCGAGCTCGTCGGAGAGCAATCGCCGGATCAGGACCTTGCCGAGCGAGCCGGTGCCGCCGGTCACCACCACTTTCTTATCGGTCAGAAGCATAGGATCTGCGGAGCTCCGCGTATGGAGTGGAATCGTTGCACAGCTCGGCGACCATCGCCGGCCACGCCGGTATCGAGATGCCGGTCGCCGCGGCGAAGCGCGAGCCGTCGAGGCTGCGGTCGCAGTGGAAGGTGTCGTCGGGCTCGATCGCGATGTCGAGATCGCACGCGCCCTTGACGAGCGTCAGGAGATCGTGCTTGCTGATCGGCTCCGACGCCACCTGCCACAGTCCGCCGAGCGTCGGATGATGCTCGATGATCCGCGCGATGACGTTCGAGAGCTCGATCGTCGTCAGGCCGGAGAAGATCGCGCGCCGGAAGCCGCGCACCGGGCGCCCTTCCTGCGACAGGAACCACTCGACCAGTCCGCTGGCGCCGGAGAGCTCGCGGCCGATGATCGAAGTGCGGAGCGTCAGGCAGCCCGGCGCGATTACCTCGCCGAGATGCTTCGTGCGGCCGTAGAGATCGGTGGCCGTCGCGTCATCGCTCTCACGGTAGTCGCCGCGCGATCCGTCGAAGACGCAGTCGGTGCTGATGTGCACCAGACGCGCTCCGGCCGCGCCACAGAGCTCGCCGAGGCGGTGCGGAAACAGCGCGTTGACCGCGATGCTGCGCACGGGATCCTTCGCCTCGGCCGACTGCTTGACGATGCCGATGCAGTTGATCACGACGTCCGGCCGCGCGATGCGCATAGCGCGGATCACACTGTCGAGCTCCTCTGCGTGCACGCCGCCGATCGACCGATCGGGCGCGAACAGGCCGAAGCGCTCGTAGGCAGCGCTCGAGCCGCGGAACGTGGCGTACGTATCGAAGCGGGGCGAGAGCGTCTGCCAGAGCTTGTGCCCGAGCATTCCGGAGCCCCCGAGGATCAGCACGGTCATGGGGTTCAAAAGGTCGAAGATACGCAGAGGGAGGGAGTAGCCTTCGCCGAAGGCTGTTCGGGCGCGGTCCCGGGGACTACTCCGCGCGCAGCTCGAGACCGCCGTAGAACGCCCGCGGCCGTCCCGGCTCGTAGTAGCGGCCGCCGGCGGCGTTCGGAACGATCGACGCGGCGAACGACCCGTCGAGGAAATTCTCGACCGCGAGCCAGGGCACGAGCGTGACCGGCCGGCCCGCGAGGTC
>DATLHO010000117.1:0-14014 GCA_035539855.1 Kapaibacterium sp. (SeqCode)
CGACGCCGCGAACCGCCTGCAGACCTCCGATCTCGACGCGGCCATCGAGCATGCCCGCGCCGCAGTCGCTCTTGCGGAGCGCGTCGCCGATCCCGCGCTGCTCGCGCAGGTCCATTACACGGCCGGCTGCTGCACGATCGCAGCCCGCGAGTTCGATCACGCGCGCGATCATTACCTCGCTTCGAGCCGCCACTGGCGCGAGTCGGGCAACGACGACCAGGTAGTGCGCGCCGAGATCGGCCTCGTTCACGTCGCTCTGCTGACCGGCGCGCTCGACGACGCCGCGCGCATGCTGATTGACCTCGAGCCGGCGGCACGCCGCGCGGCCGATCCACGCATCTACTGCTCGGTACTCAACAACCTCGGCAACATCTTCGATTCGCTGCACCAGCCGCAGCGCGCCATCGATTGCTTCACCCGCTCGATCGACCACGCCAGGAGTCACGACGATCGCCACGGTCTGGCGCTCGCACTGAACAACCTCGGCGGCTCGCTCGCATTCCTCGGTGAGCTCGATCGGGCCTTCGGGCTGCTCCGCGAGTCGATCGAAGTCTATCGTGAGATCGGCAAGCCCCACGGCGAGGCGCTCGCGTCGGGAAACCTCGCGCTGGTGCTCGAGCGCCAGGGCGACATCCAGGGCGCAATCGATCTGCATCGGCGGTCACTCGAGCGCTTCGAGATGGCGGGCGATCAGGAGAACATCCAGACATCGCTGACCCTGCTCGCGGGCCTCGAGCAGCAGCGCGGCAGCCTCGACGAGGCCGTCGCCCTTCTGAGCCGGGCGCTCTCGATGATTCCGGAGGGATCGTACGAGGTGGGTTCGATTCACGCGCAGCTCTCGCGCGTGTACGAGGCGCTCGGGGATGCTCCACGCGCCCTTCTGCACTACCGCCGCGCGGCCGAGGCCCGGCAGCAGATCGACGCGTGGGTCAACAGCATCGCGCTGCACGAGCTGCAACGTCACGTGGTCGAGAACGAGGAGCTTCAGGACGAGCAGGTACGCGCGCTGATCTCGCAGCGCGATCGCGCCATCGCCGAGCAGGCCGAGCGCGCCGGCGATCCGGCAACCGGCGGACCGGCCGATGGCGCTCCGGCCGCTGGTGCTCCTACCGGCGACGTGCCCGTGCTCGATGTCGCAGAGCAGGCGGAGATCGTCGACGAGCTTCGCCGCCGACTTCTCCTTCTCGAAACGCCGCTCTCGGACGAGTCACGTCGCGCACTCGAGGCGCTGCTCGACGAGCTCGACTCGACGAAGCGCGCGTCGGGCCTCGAGCGGCTCGTCGACGCCGGCAACCGACCGTTCCTCCAGAAGCTCTCCGCGCGCTGCCCGACGCTGACGCCGGCGGAGCTCCGCGTCTGCTCGCTGCTGCGCGACAATCTCTCGACCAAGGAGATCGCACAGCTTCTCAACGTCAGCGAGCGGAACATCGAGAGCCACCGCTACTCGGTGCGTCGCAAGCTCGCACTCGACACCCGGCAGCAGCTCGCGACGTGGCTCGCGGCGCTGTGATCGGAGAGTCGGCGCGGAGCCGACCCGCTACTTGAACGAGTACGTCAGTCGCGCGATCACGAGCCGGCCGAGCTCCGGAACGCCGACGAACTCGCGGTGCCGCTGTTCGAACGCGCCCTCGGTCCCATCCTCGACGAACGTCAGCAGGTTCTGCGCCGTGACGTTGAGGCTCATTCCCTCGACCCACGGCAGGCGATAGCCGAGGCCGAGATCGACCACCGAGTATCCCGCCACCCTGCCGAAGTAGACGCCCGAGCGAACGGGGAATCCGTCGACGTGGCGCATCCGCGCGCTCGCGTTGAATCCGAGCGCGGGATCGTTGTACTCGGCGCCGACGGTGAACTTGAACTTCGGCGCGTTGAGCGACAGGTCGGCGACGCTGTCGAGGTTCTCGAAGAAGTTCCTGTCGACGTACGACAGCGACGCGTTCAGCGACAGTCCTTCTGCGAGCCCGACCTGCATGCCGACATCGTAGCCGTAGAGCGTGATGTCGCCGTAGTTGCGATAGGTCAGCATCACGCCGCGGCGATCCGGCGCCTGCTCGGGCGTGACGGTCGCCAGGGGGATGCCGATCAGCGCGGTGTCAGACGGAGCGCCGGAGACCTGCGCGGCCGCGATCTCGGCGAACAGCGCGGCCTGATCGGGCGAGAGCATCTGCTCGAAGACCGTGCGCAGGTAGTCTCGGAGCTGGGTACGATTGTAGAACACCGACGGCGTGATGACCTCGAGCGGTCCGACGAAGTCGGTGTAGTGCGAGCGGTAGAGATCGACGCTGAGCACGACGCGATCGGCGATCACGCCCTTGTAGCCGAGCTCGATCGTCTGCGTGATCGTCGGCCGCACCGGCCCGCGATCGGGGATGCGACCGGACGGCGGCGTGTATGGCGTGAACGTGCCGGTCGCAACGTCGAGCATGCGCAGCTCGATGCCGACGGCACCCGCGGGTGGCGCCGGCACGAGATCGGCGTACTTGCGCAGCGTGTCGGCAAGAGGCGAGCGATCGGGGTTGGACTTGATCGCCGCGAGCACGACATCCCAGAGCTTCGGATCGCTGCCCAGGGGCAGTCGCTCGCCGGAGCGCCCGCCGTTGGCGTCGGCGAGGGAGTTGGTCCACATCCAGTGATGCCCGTCGTCGTAGGCGAACGTGAAGCCGTCGCCGTTGACGCCGCTTCCGCGCACATCGAAGAGCAGCGAGCGATTGCCGAGGATGTCGAGGAACAGCTCGCTGGTGGTCGGCGTGGAGTATGCTCGGTTGTAGGTCAGACGCAGCGTCTGGTTCTCGGCTGGCGTCAGCACCAACGCCGCGCGCGGCGAGACGATGACGTCCTCGATGCGGTTGTGCCGATCGGCGCGGATTGCCGCGACGACCTCGAACAGATCGGGCACCACGGTCGCCTCGGCCTGCAGGTAGCCTCCGATCTCGGTCGTGTTGTCGTCGTCCTCGTTGCGCCCGCTGATCGTCCCCTCCGTCACCGGCGTGGTGTGAAGCAGGTCGATGCCGTACGTCAGGGCGAGCTCCTCGAGCGGCCGGGCCGAGTGCTGCGCCTGCGCGACGTAGAGCATCGATCGGTCAATGATCGGCTCGCCCGTGCGCAGCAGGTACGTTTCGCCGGCGTCGCTCTGGTTGACGAACGCCTGGACGAAGAGGTCCTTCCACGTGAGGCGCGCCTGGTAGTAGCTGTAGCGCCAGTCCCGGACCTGCGCGGCGCCGACGCCGGTGACGTCGACGTTGTTGATCGCCTGGTTCATGCCGAGCGCGACGATCGCCGTGACGTCGTCGAAGGGAAGGAAGTCGAGGCGGATCTCGCCGCCGACGCGCTCGATCGTCGAGTCCCGCGTGCCGATGCGAGCGAAGTTCGCGAGCGACGAATCGCCGGCCGCGCGCGCGGCGACCTCGGCGGTGTCGACGAAGCCCCAGTCGGTGCCGCGCATGTACTGCGCGGAGATCTTGTAGGCGAACCAGTCGGTGGCAACGCCGGCATGGCGCACCATCCCCTGCAGCAGGTCGCGCTCTCCGCCGGCGAGCGAGAGCCAGGTGCCGGCCGACGAGAACGGCGAGCGCGTGATGGTGTGCAGCACGCCGTTGGCGGTGTTCGGACCGTAGAGCGCCGCGCCCGGGCCGCGGATGATCTCGATCTGCTGGATGTCCTCGTTGACCAGCGGGACGAAGTTGTACGCGTTGAGCCGCAGCGAGGGAACGCTCGCGATGCGGTTGTCGGTGAGCGTCATCAGCGAGCCGCTGAAGATGTTGTTGAAGCCGCGCGCGACGACGTTGTTCTGGGTCAGACCCGACTGCACGATGTCGATGCCGGGGATCTCCTTGAGATGGTCTACCATCGTCAGCGCCGTCTGCTGCTCGATCTGACGCGCGCTGACGACCGAGACCGACGCGGGCGCGTCGGTGACCTTCTCGGGCTTGCGCGAGGCCGAGACGACGACCTCTCCTAGTCCGACCGAGCCTTCGTCCAGCTTCGCGTCGACAGTGGCCTCGGCGCCGGATGCAATCGTCACCTCGGACTCGAACGGCGCGTGACTGAGGTAGGTGACGCTGACGCGGTAGCGGCCGGGCTGCAGGCCCCTGATCGTGTAGCGCCCGGCGCCGTCGGTGATCGCACCGGCCTGGCGCGAGGACTCGAGCGCGACCGCGCGCACCGTCGCGCTCGGAAGCGGCGAACCGCTCGATGCGTCGGTGACTCGTCCGGAGAGCGAGCCCGCCTGCGCCGCGGCGACGGCGACGGCGAGCGGAAGCAGCGAGAGGCACAGCGCGATCAGCCGCGCGGCAGACTCGGCCGAGCGATGTGCACTGCACAGTATGGCGCGAAAGGCGGAGCGAGGAGTGGTGCGAAGCACGGATTCAGTCATCGCGAGCAGATGATTGGTCGAGTTCGGGAATCAGGATACGACGGGAGTGGCCCGAACATACGCAGAGCGTCGATCTCCACGTGATCGTCTTCCCCGGAGAAGGACATCCTTTCGTATCATCGCAGCCGTCAACAACCGGGACCCAGATGTACGAGCACTCGACCCACGGCCTGATCGAGCGTCGCGTGTGCCGCCGCCTACCGCACCAGTAGAAACACCGTACTGCCGATGTGCTGGATCTCCCCTTCGGCGAGATCGCGTCGCGTGACCGGGCGAGCGCGACCGCCGTCAACGAGCATGATCGTATCGCATTCGATGGCTGCGAGCGCGGCGTCGACGCCGCTGCCGGCCGCGATGCCGATGCGCACCCACCGGTTTGGCGCCAGGCGGTATGTGTCGAGTCCGGCGCTGCGCGACGTCCAGCACCAGCGATGACCCTGGGCCTCGCGGACGATGCCGATCGTGTCGCCGGTGTCGTTGCGCAGATGTGCGATCACCCAGCGGTCGCAGCCCGCCGCGAGGACGGCAGCGAGCGCACACGCGACAACGACGCTCGTCCGCAGCGCAAACGCGCTCGTCCGCAGCGCAAACGTGCTCGTAATCGCCTCCGATGTGCCAACTGATCGTCTCAACGTTCCGGACCCGATGTGTTGGTGTTCGACACAGTTGCGGACGAGCTATCCGAATCATCGAAGCCCAGAGTATCCGTCGGCCAGCCCAGACGCGCGAAGAGCTCGGCGAGCTCCATCGTCAGCGGCGCTCGCAGCACGACCGTGGTCGATTCGCGCGGGTGCTCGAGCTCGAGGCGCGCGCCGTGCAGCAGCAGCCTCGCGATGCCGAGCTCCTCGCGGAAGAAGCGATTGTGGCGGCCGTCGCCGTGCACCGCGTCGCCGATGATCGGGTGACGCAGGTGCGCGAGGTGCCGGCGGATCTGATGGCGCCGCCCGGTGTGTGGCTCGGCCGCGACCAGCGAGTATCGCGCGGTCGCGTACCGCCCGATCGCGACGGGAAGCTCGGCCGTCTCGAGTCGTCGGAAGGTCGTGCTCGCCGCGACGCGCGCGCTCCCCTCCTGTTCCTCGTCGTCGAGCGGATAGTCGACATCGGCCCGCTCCGGCGCCCAACCGCGCACGATCGCGACATAGCCCTTGCGCACGCTCCGTCCGGCGAACGCCGCACCGAGACTCGACGCGGTCTCCGGATCGAGCGCGAACAGAAGCACACCCGATGCGCCGCGATCGAGGCGATGGATCGGATAGACCCACCGTCCGAGTTGGTCGCGCAGCAGTGTCATGCAGGTGACGCGGTCGGTGGCGAGTCCGGAGCGATGCACGAGCAAGCCGCTCGGCTTGTTGATCGCGACGATCGCTTCGTCGGCGTGGAGGATCTCGAGCATCGGGTGCGTTGAGTTCGTTCGATCCGCGTCTGGCGCGGCCGGTCAGCGGTAACGATACGTCATCCGCGCGAGCCACGCGACGATCCGCACGCGCCAAAAGCGACGCCGTCGTCGTTTCCGCGTTGCGTCGTGTTGACGTACCTAGGCCGCAGGCGCGTGCTGGCGCGCCGTTTGAACGATCCCGCCCCGGAGGCGGCCCCCCCGGCCCGACCGCGCCACTCCGGACACGAATGCCACAGGACATTGCCCATGACGGAATCGAAGGACTACGAGCAGTGGCTGCTGCGACTGCACGATATCGGTGATGATGGCGAGCGCTCACGACAGGCGTGGGAGCTCTACGAGGAGTTGAGGAACAATGGCATGCTGCCGCTCGTTGTCGAAACGCGCGCGTATTTCATCTTCCACGGACAGGCCTCGCAGGTCGCTCTTGCCGGCGACTGGACATACTGGCAGGTTGCCTCGTCGTTGAAGCGGCTCGAGGGAACCGATCTCTTCTATCGCGCGCTCGAGTTTCCGAAGACGGCGCGTTTGCAGTACAAATTTCTGGTCGACGGAGACTTCCGGGTCGATCCCGGCAACAACCGGCTCTCGCGTGAGGGCTTCGGCGTCAACTCCGAGTTCTGGATGTCGGCCTATGCCGACAACTCCTGGCTGATGCCGCCTTCGGAGCACCTCGAGCGCGGCACCGTCGAGCGCCTCGAGCTCGACAGTCGCACGCTCGACCAGCGTCGCGAGGTCTTCCTCTACACGCCGGCCGGCGCGGCCGATGCCGGCGGCGATCCGCTGCCGGTGCTCATCGTGCACGACGGCGCTGAAGCGCTCGAGATCGGACGCTTCCATCACATTCTCGATCACCTGATCGCGGCCGGGCGGATCCGCCCGTGTGTGGCGCTGTTCATTCCGCCGACCAACCGTCACGACGAGTACGCGCTGAACATGCGCTACATTCGCTTCACGGTGCGCGACGCGCTGCCGTTCGCCCTTGGTGTCTGGAAGGCCCGCGGGATCAGGATCTCCAGCGCGGCTCCCGACCGCTGCGTTCTCGGCGCCTCGCTCGGCGGACTGCTCTCGACGATGACCGCGCTGCGCTATCCGCTCGTCGTCGGCTCGTGCATCGCGCAGTCGCCGGCATACTGGTGGGCACGCGGTGAGATCTTCCGCACGCCGTACTTCCGCAATGCGGCGAAGCTCCGTGTGATCCTGCAGACCGGCACGATCTGCGACGCGCGCGAGCTGACACGAATCATGTATCAGAAGCTCAGGCTCGCCGGCGCCGACGTGGTCTACCACGAGTACGAGCAGGGGCACACCTGGGGCAACTGGCGCACGAACCTCGCGACCGCGCTGCTCGGCTGGATCGGCCGCGAGCCCGTCGACGCCGGCGGCACCGGCGACGCGGTCAGCGCGAAGGCCGCGTAGTCGCGGTCAGCGCGAAGGCCGCGTAGTCACGGTCAGGGGCACAGTAGGCCGAGGCTGCATGCAGCGGCCACGACCGTGCATGTGCACGCTGTGCCCACGACAGATTTCTCCATGATCGCGTCGCGATCCGTCGCCGGCTGGCGACCCCGGTATCGGACGACGCACCTGCCTGCGGCCTGACGCTGACGGGCACCAACTCCTCCATTCAGGTACTCGCATGGATTCCCGACCCACCGTTCTCTGCATCGTCGGCGCGCTGTTCGGGCGGCCCTTTCTCTTCGAGGCGAAACGACTCGGGTGGAAGGTGTGCCTGTTGACCGAGGAGAAACTCCTGAAGGAGGCATGGCCGCGCGAGCAGATCGATGAGCTCTTCGCCGTTCCCGATCTCTACGACGAGAAGGTCGTCAAGAACGTCGTCACCTATCTGGCGCGCACCCGACGCTTCGACAAGATCGTCGGCCTCGGAGAGTTCGACATCGAGGTCGCGGCAGCCCTGCGCGAGCACATGCGCTCGCCGGGCATGGGAGAGACGACCGCGCGCTACGTGCGCGACAAGCTCGCGATGCGCGAGAAGACGCAGGCCGACGGCATCGCGGTGCCGGAGTTCTGTCGGGTGCTCAACTACGACGAGCTCAACGAGTTCTTCGACCGCGTCGAGGGACCGTACATGTTCAAGCCGCGCATGGGCGCATCGGCCTTCAAGATCTCGAAACTCTTCGATCGCTCCGAGCTCTGGCCCAAGCTCGACGAGCTCGGCGACAAGCAGTCGAGCTATCTGCTCGAGAAGTTCATCCCCGGCGATCTCTACCATGTCGACTCGCTCGTGAGCGACCGCAAGGTCGTCTACGCCTCGGTCTCGAAGTACGGCGTGCCGATGCTCGACCTCAACGAGTCGGGCGGGATCTTCACCTCGCGGATGCTCGAGCAGGGCACACCCGACGAGGTCGCACTGCAGGAGCTCAACAAGCGCGTGATGAAGAGTCTCGGCCTGGTCTGGGGATGCACCCACATCGAGTACATCAAGAGTCGCGAGACCGGCGAGTTCTTCTTCCTCGAGGCCGCAGCGCGCGTCGGTGGCGCACGCATCCCCGACATCATCTGGCACGCGACCGGCCTCTGCCTGTGGCACGAGTGGGCGAAGATCGAGCTCAAGGCGAAGGGCGAGCGCTACAAGCTCCCGAAGCTGCGCAAGGAGTACGGTGGCGGCATCTTCACGCTCGCGAAGCAGGAGGAGCCGGACCTCTCGTCGTACAACGACCCCGAGGTCGCGTGGATCCAGAAGAAGAAGAGCTATGCGGGTTTGATCATGCGCTCGAGCGACGCCAATCGGATCGACGAGCTCCTGGCGATGTACTACCCGCGCTTCGCGGCGGATTTCCTGGCGCACGTGCCGTACGTCGAGAAGCCCGCGCCGCAGCCGGCGAGCTGACGATGCCGCCGAGGAAGCGACGTCCGGAGGAGCTCGCGCTGGTGTTGGAGCCGGCGCTGACACCCGAGCAGTTCGATGTCTGGTGCGACGCGATCGAGTTGTTCAACGACGGACAGTACTGGCTGGCGCACGAGCAGTGGGAGGAGATCTGGAAGGTGATGGGCGACGATTCCGCCGACGACGCGGAGATCGTACTGCGCGGTTTCATCCAGCTTGCCGCCGGGCTGCACCTGCTGGGGATCGGCCGTCTCGACGGAGCGCGCAGCAACCTCGAAAAGGCGGCACAGAAGTTGGGCCTAGCGCCTTCAGTGTTCATTGGCGTGGACGTCGAGAGCGTGCGCGCGATGATCCCGCTGCAGCTCGGCAGTCTCGCAGTGATGAAGCGCTTCAGGCTGCGTCGGAACGGTGCCGACGACTGACTCGTAGTTTCCCCGTAGCCGGCGTCGGTGGGCTGCCCGATTGCGGAATCATCGGTCGAAGCAAGAAAAACGTTTGCATTCGCGGGCAAGAAGCCCTACGTTTGCGACAACGATGATCGTGCGCCTACTCACGGCATCGAAAGTCCTCGGCTGGGCCCCGAGGAGTTCCCGCCCCCCGGCTCTCCCGAAAACCCATCCCCCTCGAGAAGTATTGGGACGCTACTGTCGCGTCCCGCAGTGCCGCATCGGTGCGTCGCATGCCCTGGATCGGCTGCGTCCGTCGAGACGAGCGCTCAAATGAATGGGCGGTTTCGAGTTGACAGTGCTCGAAACGAATTCCGGGCATCGTCGTTCTGTTGACCTGCAGAACGGCACAGTCTGACCAGGACAGTTTCATTCAAGGGCTAGCCTGCTCTGGTCGTCCGTCGCCATACCCCCTGATTAAAACAAAGGACTGGGCAACCCTCCGTCAGCGACCTCCGTGCGCGACCTCGGTCGTGAGCGATCCGCTTTCGTGCCTGCCGAACAATGAAGTGTCAATCACGCATCGCCGACAATTGGGCATCGGCGGTTGAAACTTCGATCACTTCCTAACTCATTGTTTCGAGGCAACCGACAATGGTACTCCGTATTACTTCCGTAATCGCACTGTTCGTGCTCGGCTTCTTCGTGCCGAACGCGACGACTCTTGCCGCTCCGGCCGCGAATGACCACACCGTGCTCATTCTCGCGTCGTCGGTCGTTGGATCACCGAGTCTCGAGCAGATGGCGATTCCGCCTGGCTTCGATGTCGAGCTCGCCACGGACGCTTCGTGGGCCGCGAAGTCGGAGGCCGACTTCGCATCGTATCGCGCGATCATCATCGGCGATCCGGCCTGCAGTGACGACGTCACGCGCATCTCGGCCGCTGAGGCCAATGCCAACACGTGGGCCGACGCGGTCGACGACAAGCTGCTGATCATCGGCTCCGACCCGACGTTCCATGCCCCGTATCAGGCTGGCGCGCTCCAGATGGTCAACAACGCCGTTCGCTACGTCGTCGAGGGAACGCTTCCGGGCAAGACCTCTGCGCTCGTCGTTCTGAGCTGCTACTACAACAACAAGGTCGGCAGTGTACCCGTGCCGGTCCTTGATGGCTTCGGAACGTTCATGGTGAAGTCGAACCCGAACCATGACGAGACGCACATCGTCGATCCGAGTCATCCGGCGATGTTCGACCTGACCGACGGCTTCAACACGCCGAAGACGATCTCGTACTGGCAGTACCCGATGCACGCGCTGTTCACGACGTTCCCTGAGAACTTCGACGTCCTTGCGCAGGCCAAGGCCGAGCCGGGTGGCACCTATGTCAACGAGGTCGATGGTCAGATCGGCACCCCGTACATTCTCGTTCGTTCCGCTGGCGGCATCGTCGAGGAGCCGTGCGAGGAGATGCCGACGATCTCGCTCGGCGCGGGCGGCGAGATGTTCGATCCGGACACCCTCTGGATGCCGAACAAGAAGATGGTCGACATCACGGTGCTCAATCCCGTCGTCACCGGCGAAGGCGTCACGGTCACGCGTGAAATCACCTGCAGCGAGACTCCGAAGATCCCGTGGACGGTGTTCTACGAGGATGGCGTCGACATCTGGCACTTCAAGCTCCGCGCCGACCGCAATGGTGCCGCGTCGCCTGAGACCCATTCGCCGCGCATCTACACGATCACGTACACGGCGACCGACGCCTGCGGAAACGTCGCGACGGCGACCGGCCAGGTCATCGTGTCGCACGATCAGAAGAGCAAGAAGAAGTAGGGTACGCGACGATGAATCGACACGAAACGGCTCCGCCTCAGGCGGAGCCGTTTCGGTCGTCATGAACGATTGAAAAGGCTGACGAGCAAGCACATGAGAATCTCCTTCTCCGCGGTCATCGCGCTGTTTGCGCTAGCGTTCGGAGCGCTCGCGCCGGCGGCGGCGACGGCTCAGGTCAACAGGCCGGCGGCGCGCATCAGCGAGATCGCGCCGAACCCGCTCGTTCTCGGCACGACGCGCATCAGCTTCGTGGTGCCGAGCGCCGGCGAGTACAACCTGAAGATCTTTACGGTCTCCGGCAGCTTCGTTGCCTCGGTTCTCGAGAGCGAGGCCGCCGGCGGCGGCGAGTTCACGACCGCATGGGATGGGCGAGCCGCCGACGGCACGCCCGTCGCCAACGGTATCTACTTCTGCCGACTGCAGTTCGGTCGGATAATCCAGGCGATGCCCGTGGTCGTCATGCGATAATCGACCGGTCGCGATGGCACGCGTGACACTCGTGCGTCCACCGGCACGGTGCAGACAATGCGCGAAAATCGAAGAGGCGCTCCCGATCCGGGAGCGCCTCTTTGCGTCTCTGCGTCGACCGTCGGACGGCTCAGGCGTTGACCAGGCGGGCGTCGACCTCGATGGTCTCGACCGCGCCGAGCGCACGCGAGATCGGGCAGCCCTTCTTCGCTCCTTCGGCGAGCTCCTGAAACTGCGCGTCCTCGATGTTCGGCACGACGCCCTCGGTCTCGAGCCGGATACGGGTGATCGTGAAGCCCGCATCGGTCTTGTCGAGGAACACGTTCGCCTTGGTGCGCACGCTCGTGGGCACGAAGCCGGCCTTGGCGAGCGCTCCGGAGAACGCCATCGAGAAGCAGCCCGCATGCGCGGCGGCAATCAGCTCCTCGGGATTCGACCCCGTCCCCTCTTCGAACCGCGACGAGAACGAGTAGGGTCCCTCGTAGGCGCCGCTCTGAAGCTTCATCGTGCCCTTTCCGCTGGGCAGATCTCCCTGCCACTCGGCATTGGCTGAACGAACCGGCATTGCTCTTCCTCCGCAGTATCGACGTGGTTGTGTGCTGTTCGAAGCGCTAAGGAACGAAATCGGCGGCAGGCGGCAAAGCACGGTTTCGTCGCAATCGTTCGCAGCGGTCGCGGGTCGGATCACTGCACGATTCGAACGATCCAGTGCGCGACCGTCTTCGCAACGAGGTCGCGCGCGTCGTGTTCGATGCGGCCGTGCCGTCGGACACTCTCCTTGCGCGGCCACGGATCACGCACGATCAGCGTTCGAATGCGCCGCAGTCCGCGTCGCTCGTCGACGAGCTCGGCGCCCGTCAGCAGGACCGCGTGGTTCATCGTCGGACGACTGCGGTATGAAAGAAGGATCGGTCGCCGCGCTTCGAGCTCCGCGACGATCGTCGCGGGACTTGGAGCGCCGGGATGCAGTCCGGAAATGACCTGGTAGTGCCGCCCGTTGTAGTCGATGCCGAAGTGATTGAGCGTCGCGTGCATGTGGTCCATCCCGCCGGGTAGATTCGGCGGCAGGCCTCCGGGCGGTGAGCCGAAGTGCCGGTCGACGATCATCTCCTGGCTGACACCGACGCCGTGCATCTCGAAGAGCATCTCGATGCACGCCGCCCAGCACCACATGCCGTTGCGCTGCTGGGCGAAGTGAGGATCCAGGGCTTCGGCGGGTAGACCGATGTACATGGTCGATGGTTGCCGGACGCGCTCAACGCACGACGCGGTAGTGAATGAAGCGGTCGATGCCGCAGTTGATGCACATCCAGCCGGCGGTCGTGTCGAACCCGTACTGCCGCATCCTGTCGTCGGGCGCCTGCAGGGCGACGATGATGTTCGCGGTCGCGCACACGGCCATGCAGGGGGTGCCGCCGATCGGCGCCCAGAGATCGAGGACGTCGATCTGCCGGCGCAGCAGAACGTCGAGCAGCGAGTCGGCAGGAGTGTCGACGGTCGGACGCTGATAAACGCTGGCGGCCAGCGCCGGCACCGACGCGGACGTCACCGTGTCGGGACCGATGGTCGCCGTGCCGCCGGGCTCGGTCGAGCAGCCGGAGAGCGCGGTCAGAAGAATCAGAAGCATTGCGGCTCGATGCATGCATCACCTCGTGATCGTGGCGGACGAGGGGGTGATACGATCCGCCGGGAACCTACGAAGTCCGCGCGTCATGTACGCCGTCCGGGCTAGCGCGTCATGTACGCTGTCCGGGCTCGCGCGTCGTGTACGCCGTCCGGTCTCGCGCCTCATGTACGCTGTCCGGGCTCGCGCGTCGTGTACGCTATCCGCGACCGCCCGTCACGTACGCAGTCCGGGCTCGCGCCGCTTCGACGCCAGCGGCCCGCGTGCGTATCTTGCACGACTGCCACACTACGCGACTTCGAGCACCATGACTATCAACACCGCCACGAACTGCATCCGTCGAACACTCGCGGCGACCGTCGTCGTCTGCCTCGTCTGCGCGTACTCGCATCACGCGTACGCGCAGTCCGCGGCCGCGCGCGTCGACTCGATCGACTCCTGGCTCGGAGGGCTTCGCACGGCGAAACGCTCCCAGCCGCAGGGAATGCTCCAGCAGTGGGTGCGCCTGCAGGAGTCGATGCGCGAGCTCGCGACGATCGCGCGCGAGCCGTCGACCGACTCGGCAACCGCGTGGCGCGCCCGCTACGTCGCCGGGTATGGATTCTGGGTCGCCGAGCTCTTCGACATCGCCGCGGCCACCGCGCGCGAACTCGCGGAGGGGACGAGCGATCGCGCGCAACGAGCGCTCGCGCTCCGCGACCTCGCGCAGTCGCTCGAGAACGCCGGGCTCTTCGGTGAGTCCGCCGCGGAGTCGGAGCGGCTGCTGGCGGTCAGCGAGCAACCCGGCAAGACTGCCATCAACAATCATGCGCTTCGACTGCTGAAGGCCGGACGCTACGACGAATGCCTCGACTACGTCAACCGCATCGAGATGAGCGCCGACGTCGCGCACACGCGCATTTTCTCGGCACGGGCGCTCGCGTATCGCGGTAGGTACGACGAGGCCGCGACCGAACTGCGCGCCGCCTGCGACAGCGGCGAGACCGCCGCCTGCTCGATGCTCGAGCGCCTGCGGGTGGAGGCGCCCGAGAAGTACTGGCGCGACGACCGCGAGTACCGCCATCGTGTCTGGCAACCGTACAACCGGATCGAC
>DATLHO010000118.1:0-6548 GCA_035539855.1 Kapaibacterium sp. (SeqCode)
ACCGGCGGCGTGGCCGAGCTCGTGCGTTGGGATTCCTCGGCGAGTCTCATGATCGTCGGCACGATGGAGGTCGTCATCGATCCGAACAACGACATCACCTTCAACCCGCGGGCGATCTTCTGGGAGGAGGGGCTGATGGCGGGATTCGGCCTGACGCGTGACGTGTCGCTGCAGGCGGGATATATCCATCGCTGCAAGCACGACATCGACAACCTCGAGATCGTCGAGCTCGATCGCGGCCGGGAGCAGCGGACGCTGATCTACTCCGGCGTCATCACGCGCCTGCTGGTGCGCGACGCGGCCATCGTACGGGGCGACTGGGCGATCACGGGGTCCGGTTCCGTGCGCAACGACTTCTTCCTTCACCTGCTCGACGACCGGCGCGATGGTGCGACCCGCGGCATCGGATTGGACTTCGAGTCGATGATCGACGCGCTCACCCTCAGCGGCCGCATCGAAGCGGGGCCGGCCGGGGCGCCGTGGCGGGTGCACGCGACGGCGGCAGTCATGGCGACGGCGTTCGGCGCGGAGCGCGGGTTCAGCGAGCGATTCGGCGACGTGACGATACTCGGATCGGTGCCGTTCGTCGAGCTCGGCGTCGACCTCGTCAATCCGATCGGCTCGACCTTCACGGTGTTCGCACGCGGCGAGTGGCAGCGCGACGCCGGCATCCGCTCGCGACCGACGGGCGCCTCGCTCGCGATGATCGGAGTGCGACTCAGCGACACGCGCGGTATCTGGTAATGCTCGGGCGAACGACACCGGCTACAGCCGAACGGCGAGGCCGACCTCGACGTTCCTGATCGGCGCGACGCGGCCGACGCCGTCGAAGCCTTGAGCCTGCATGAGGTTGCGGGCGTTGACGTAGGCGGTGAGCGGCAACTCGATGTAGCGATCGAGGCCGAGGCCGACGTGCAGGTCGACGAGGCTCGTCGCGACGCGATCGCGGGCATCGGGGATGATGCGCTCGGTGGCCGCGTCGATCTCGGCGATGCGCGCGTTGTGCCGCCACGTCGCGATTACCGTCAGCGGCTCGGGCCGCCACGTGATCGACGCGGTCGCGCTCAACGGCGAGCGCCCCGGCAGGTCGAGTCCCGTGCGCACGTCGCGCGCGGAGACCGCGCCGATGGTGACCGCGGCGCCGAGGAGCCCGCGCGCGATCTCGACGCGCAGATCCGCATCGACGCCGAGCATGCGGGCGCGATTGAGGTTGACGAACGCGACGAGTCCGGAGCCCGCGTTGTACAGCGCCTCGATCATCCCGAAGTACTCGTGGACGTAGAACGCGACGTCGCCGGTGATCGAGGCCGAGCCGAGATCGATCCGGTGTGCCGCGCCGATCTCGCCCTGCCAGCTCTGCTCCGGTCCGAGCGCCGGATTCGGCACCACCTCGACGCCGTGACGCAACGTCTGGAACTTCCGCTCCGCGATCGACGGCGGTCGGTACCCGCGCGCCAGCGACGCCCTGAACGACGTCGACGGCACCGGCGTGTACGCGACGCCGGCCGACGGCGAGATCTCGAGCACGCGCTCCTCGTCGGAGCCCGGCATCAGCAGCAGGTCGACGCGCGTGCCCACCGACGCGACGATGTCCTGGAGGTTGGCGAACTCCATGCGCGCGTACGCGCCGACGATGCGCGTGAGCCCGTCGCCGTACTGCGGCGAGGAGCCGACATCGTACTGCGCGAGGCCGCCGTAGGCGAACGAGATACGCCGGTTGAGGAACGAGGTGAGATGGGCCTCGGCGAGGTAGCGCGACCCGCTCGACTGCCGGCTGGTCGCGTCGGGCAGGTCGTCGTCGACCGAGACGCTCTGCACGACGCCGCGCAGCACGAATGAGAGACTCGACGATTCGACACCGCGATACTCGAGGCCGACGGTGCGCAGCGACGTCGAGGCGAGTCCGGATGCCGTGTCGGGCATGCTCGAGAACAGGACGCTGTCGGAGCCGCGCCACGGCGCGCGGGCGCCGTGCTCGCTGTTGGCGAAGATCCCCGTGACGCGCACTTCCGCGCCTGCGGGCAGGAAGACATTGAGCCGGCCGAAGAGGTCGAAGCGATCCTGCGGCTCGAACTGGCGAAAGCCCTCGTCGCGGATGATCGTGCCGGCGGCAAGAAATCCGAAACGCTCGCTGCGCCTCGTCCACATCAGCTCGGCTCCGCTGAAGCGCTGCGGCCGCGCGCCCCACCACTGCGGTGTTCCCTCCCCCGTTCCCGTGTACACGCCGGTGTAGACGTTGACGTTGGCGCGATGGCGGTCGGCCGGCCGCGGCGTCACCACGTTGATCGCACCGCCGATGACGTCCGGACCATACAGCGTCGTGGCGGCTCCCTTGACGATCTCGATCTGCTCGATCGCCGCGAGCGGCACGGCCGCGAACACGGGCGCGCCGATATCCGGAGACGTCAGCGGTATTCCGTCCATGAACAGGCCGACGCGTGCTCCCACGTCGATCGCGGTTCCGGCGGTGCCGCGCAGCGACGGCATTGATCCGCTGAGACTCACGCCCGCGCTCGACGCGAGAATGCGCTCGAGCGAGTGCCCCGCGGCGAACGGCGCGGTCGTCGGCTCGACGACTGTGACGGTGGCTGATGACTCGTAGATCGGCTGGGGATGTCTCGCCGGCGTGCTGACGCGCACGTCGCTGAGCACGGGATAGCGCTTGAGCGTGATCGTCACCGCGGTGGGCTTCGACGGCTGTACGACGACATCCTCGATCGTGACCGGACCGTAGGCGCGACCGCTGACGAACACATCGTAGCGACCCGGCGGCACCTCGTCGAGACGGAACGACCCATCCGGAAGCACGAGCGTCTGCAGCACGGTGCCGACGACGCTGACGGTCGCGCCGACGGCGGCCTCGCCCGGCGCGGTCTCGACCACGCCCGTGATCGATCCCGGCCGCTGCTCCGGCCGCAGCCGGGCGGGCTGCGCCAGCGCCGGCCGGGCGATCGCGGCGAGCCCACCGGCAACGACGAGAGCGCACGCGACAACGCGTGCGCGACGAAGACCGACGTCGGCGAGATCAGCGAGGCGGGGCATTCGTGGCATTGAAGGATGAACCGAAAGCGGGCGAAGGCGCATTGGCCGCCCGGCGCTCAAGCGCCGGGCTGACACGTCAAGCCTCGTGAACGAGGCTTGCGCATGGAGCCGCGCCGGTGTAACGCCGAGAGCGATACGCATCCGCGTGGGCTCGATGCGAGCGCTCTGGGAGCGCTCGCGATTTAGCGCAAGCTGGTGCGATCGTCGGAGCACGCGCCGCTCACCTGCGGCGCGCACCGAGCCCATGACGCCGTGCATCCCCCGGCAATGCACTGGCGCGGCCCGCTGCGCGAGCCTCGTTCACGAGGCTTGACCCGTCAGCACGGCGCTTGAGCGCCGTGACTCGCGTCAGCGATTCCCGCGTCACCGCGCCAGGATCACGAACTCCGTGCGCCGGTTGATTGCTCTTCCCTCTTCGGTGTCGTTCGGGGCCTTCGGCATCGTCAGGCCGAATCCGCGCGAGCGCAGGCGCGCTGCGTCGATGCCGCGCGCGACGATCGCCGCGCGGACGGTCTCGGCGCGGGCCTCCGACAGGGTCTGATTGTACTCGGGCGTGCCCTGCGCGTCGGTGTGTCCGCGGACCTCGATTTTCAGGCGAGGATACTCGAGCATCCATGCCGCGACGGCCTCGATCGACTGCATCGACTCCGGCCGCAGCACCGCCTGGTTGTACTCGAAAAGAATGTCCGGCAGCACGATCGGCTTGTCCGGCCCGATGACCTTGTCGCCGAGCGTGCTGTACTCGGCCTTCGCCGCGATCGACGTGGTCGCGCCCGGCGGATTCATCGACAGCGTCACCAGGTGCCTGCCCGGCGCCCGCGGCGGGATGTACGAGACGAGATAGTAGTTGCGGAGATTCCGGTAGATGTCCTCGAACGCCGCGCGGAGCTCCTCGGGCGTGTACGTCTGGTAGAGCCGGCCACCGGTGTACGTCGTCAGGTCGGAGAGGACGTCGCGGTTCATCGCGCCGAAGCCGACGGCGAACACGGGCACCTCCTTCGACTTGTTGTGCTCGAAGACGTCGGCCGCGGTGATCGCGCTGGCGTTGTCCTCGCCATCGGTGAAGACGATCACCGCGCGAGGGTTGCCCTGCGGTGACTCGGCTACCGTGCGGCTGCCGAGCTGCGTCGCGGCGTACATCGACGAGTAGTAACCGTAGTCGCTCTTCGTGTCGGTCTGACGCTCGATCGGCAACTGCGCGATCAGCTCCGACTCGCTCGACGACGCGGTCGCGACGAGCTTCGGCTCGCGGCCGAACTTGACGATCGTGATCCGGTCCTGCGGTCGCTTCAGCCGGATGAACGCGCGCGCCGCCTCCTCGATCTGCGCCATCGACGAGGTCATCGAGCCTGAGTAATCGAGCACGAGCGCGAGCTCGAAGGGAATGCCGTCGCGATCGCTGAACTCCCGCACGGTGAAGTCCGTGATCGGCACTTCGGGTCCGCCCTCACCGAGCTGCTCGCGCAGGCCCGACCAGATCGTCCGGTAGTCGCCCGGACCCTTGTAGTACGGCGGCGCCAGGTCGGTCACGAGATTCTTCTCGCGGTCGAACACGCGGGCGAACAGTCGGATCGAATCGGGATAGGCGGAGTCCTTGCGGATGTCGACCGACAGGCGCCAGACCTCGAGCGTGAGCTCGTTCGGATTGACGGCCGTGATCGACCTCGTCCCCTTGATGTAGACCGGCGGGACGTATCCTTCGGGAGCGGTCGGTCGGAGTATCGGCTTGATCGACTCGTCGAACGAGCGGCAGCCGCCGGCGAGGACGAGCAGGAGCGAGAAAACGAGAGCGCGGGAAACGATCATTCGAGAAATATGCGATCGGTACATCGAAGCGCAAGCATAACCCCACCGGAATGTTCCGGCAAGGCAGTCGGCGATGGGGGCGGCGAAGTCTCCTCACGGCCTTTTTCACTACCTTCGGCCATTCCTGTATCCCCTCTATCAAACACGTCTATGAAGGCTTTCGTCCGCGAGACCGAGAACGGCGAGGAGACCGATCTGTTCGCCGAATCGTTCGAAGCGCGACTGGCGCACATCGAGGAGCTCGTCCGCGACCTGCACGACTGGATGCATGCCGAACAGATGGCGACGCTTCCGGAGCCCTACCGCCGCCTGTACACGCACCTGCTGGCCAACGACTTCGACCGGCGCCACGCCGCGTCGCTGGTGCGCGGCGTCTACCATCGGATCGGACCACGCGAGGTCACCGTCGACGACGTCGAGGCGGTCGCAATCGAGGCGATCGACGAGTCGATCAAGCGCGTCGCCGAGGCGCTGCCTCAGGCCCGCTCGGTCGCCGGCGGCGATCGGCCGTACGTCTTCGCGCTCGTCGGTCCGTCCGGCGCTGGCAAGACGACGCTCATGTACAAGATCGCCGTGCGAGCCGTGCTCAATCATGGACTGCGCGTCAAGATCGTCTCGACCGATACCTACAAGATCGGCTCGGTCGAGGGCGTCCAGACGATCGCCGACATTCTCAGCGTCCCCTACGGCGTCGCCTTCGAGGCGACCGAGCTGCCGGGCCTCGTCGACGTCAAGGACATCGACCTCGTCGTGCTCGACACCGCCGGTCGCTCCGACCGCGCCTCGCGCGAGGAGCTCAGCTCGTTCCTCGAGTACGCACGGCCCGACGAGATCCACCTCGTGCTCGCGGCAACGATGAGCCAGCGCGCGCTGCAGGAAACGGCGGCGCTCTTTCTCGGCGAGCGAATCAACTGTGTCACCTTCACGAAGCTCGACGAGGCGCCGTCGCTCGGCGGGATGCTCTCGGCCGCGCACTGGCTCGGACTCCCCGTCGGCTATCTCTCCAATGGCACCCGCATCCCGGACGATCTCATCGCCTCCGCCGATGCGCCCTTCGGTCAGTGGGCGATCACCGGCGCTCCCCTCCCCGATTACGATCCCGAGGCACAGCATGTCTAGGCGACCGCCCCTTCTCTTGCTCCTGTTCCTGCTGCCGGCCGTTCTCGCATCGAAGCCCCCCGCCACGCCTCCGCAGCTCGTCGATTTCGACTGGCGGGGCGAGGACGTCGTGCTCGTATTCGGCGACAGCGTCGGCTACGAGGTCGATCTCGCCGAGAGCGACACCGCACAGGTCGTGCTTCGCTTTGGATCGCTCGCGATCTCAGAGGCGCTGCGCCAGCGCACGGCCGGAGCCGAAGCGGCTGCCGGAACCGGCGCGCCGTCGGGCGGCGTCGCGATCAGCATCGGTGGTCGCAACGGTCGCGCCGCCGTGTTCTCGCAGCGCGGGGCCGACGCGAGCCTTCGCGTCCACGACGACGAGCGCCTGGGCTACTCGATCGAGTGGCGGCCGTACACGCGACAGCTCGTCGTGCACACCTTCGAGTGGGATCGCCTCGGCTACGCGGAGTCGCAGTTTCATCAGGGATTGATCGCGCTCGAACAGAACGTCGTCGACCAGGCGGAGGAGCTGCTGCAGGTGGCCAACGCCAGCGGCGAGGAGCGCGCCGGCGCGGTGCTCGCCTCGCTGTACGCGCGCCGCG
>DATLHO010000119.1:0-11556 GCA_035539855.1 Kapaibacterium sp. (SeqCode)
GAAACGCCTCAGATTGGTGGCCGGATTTCGTCTTGTGACACTCGCCTGTTCGACGCCGGGGCAATCGTCACACCATCGATGCAGATCACTATGCCCCTCGGTACCCTGTCCCGCCTCGGTCTTCTCGCCTCGCTCCTGCTCACCTGCGCATCGATCGCACGGGGACAGGCCGCCGTCAACCCGATCGAGTTCACCTATGACTATCCGCGGATCGGCGGAGAGATCGGACTGACTCCGACCTGGCAGAGCGGTATCTATCGCAGTGGCTGCGGAGAGTTCGTCGAGGGAGCGCGCATCAACCCATTGCTCGCGCTCGCCTACGATCACCCCATCGTCGATGACGTCGCACGATTCGAGATCCTCGCCGGCTGGATGCTCCACAGCGTCTCGAGCCGCTATACCTCGCGCGAGACCGTCGTGCTGCAGACCGACCGCGGCACCGCCCGCGTCGAGGTCGACTTCGAGAACGAGGGAGATCTCAGCGTCTCGTACTTCTTCCTGCTGCCGTCGGTCAAGATCTACCTGATGGAGGCGTTGTACGCCGGCGGCGGACTCAGCGCCGGGCTCCTGAGCAGCGCCTCGACACAGTACCGCAAGACGATCCTCACCAAGTCGCTGATGATCCCGGAGCTCGGGCTGTCGGAGGTTTCCTATCCGGAGGAGGAGTCCGACGACCCGTACACGAAAATCTTTCCGGAGGAGGAGCGTCCTGATGCACAGGGCTTCGCGCTCGACCTGGCGCTCTACGTCGGCGCCGAGTTCAAGCTTAGCGAGCGACTCCACGTCGGCCCCCGCATTCTCTTCGCCTATCCGGTGACGACCGTTCTGTCGGATCCCGATCTGAAGCTGCTCTCGATGCAACTGACCCTCGGGGTTCGCTACGCGCTGTTCCGTTGATTCGATCCAGACACGAACGACTACGCGATAGATCCTTGCAACAACCTACGTTTCCCTCCCTTCATCGACGCCTTCGGTGCTCGCGCATCGTCCGGCGCGCATCGATCCTGCTCGCGGTCGTCGGACTGCTCGCGAGCGCGGGCGTGGCCCGTGCCCAGCGAACGGTCGAGAACGTCCAGAACGAGTTCGTGCGCGCGCACGTCATCACCCCTTCGAACTCCGGGCGCTTCTGGATCACGACCACCGGTCGTGACGCGATCCGATTTCTCTTCGCGACCGATCCGTCGTTCGTGACCTCGAACATCGTCTTCCGTGTCTCGCGCGGCACCGATGTCAACTACTACTGCAACCAGCCGCTGAACTACACCAATCCCGGAGGCCGGCCGACGCCGCCGACCGGGACAGCTGCGTTCAAGCCGTACGACTCGCTCCGCGTCACCGGCGACACGCTGACCGTGTACTGGAGCGCGATGTCGGGCTACAACGTGCAGATGCGGTTCATTGCCGAGAAGCGCGCGACGATCTATGACTCCGGAGGAGATCTCCTTCTGGAATTCTCGAGCCAGTTGCAGCCGTTCGCTCCGGCGGCCGAGCTCGGCATCCTCCTGATGCTCGACACCTACAACAGCCAGGCCGCGTCCAACGGCGGCGGCGGCCAGGGCGACTACGCCTCGGTGACGACGAGCAACGGGTACTTCCCGGTCAACAGCGTCCAGCGCAACACACGGTTCACCGGCGCTTCGGTGCCGCAGTGGTACCATGTCGGCAACTTCCTCGAGCTCGATCCCCGCAACGACATCTTCCCGATCCACCGACTCAGCGGACGCTCGCACGGCGGCGCCCTGCTGACGGCGCCGAACGTGTTCGCGGTCGGCGACTGGAACTACTTCAAGTACCTGGCGTGGGACCTGCCGGCCAGCCACTACTCGAGCAACTTCTCCGACTGCGCGACGATGATGCGGTGGGAGGGACTCGGCGACCAGTCGACGGTGCGCACGGCGTTCGGACTCAGCGACAAGAGCGGCAACAGCAACTTCACGTGCCGCGACGACAATCTCTTCGTCGACATCGCCGCGCCTCGACTGATCTCGCAGGCGGTGAAGAACGGACCGTACTCGCTCGACACGTTCGACGTCGAGATGTGGGTCTCGAACACGAACGAGATGAGCGCGGTCACGCCGACGATCCGGCTGCAGACGCCGATCAACTCCTACCCGTCGTATCCCGTTCCTGGCAACCGCCTGACGCTCGTCTCCTCGGCCACGCGCGCCGACACGCAGGTCTACATCGCGTCGCGGCAGACGGTGAAGCTCCGCTGGCGCCTCGCGGTCAACACGGCCTCGACCGATACGCTCGCGCAGCTCAACTTCTTCGTGCGCTACGGTACCGGCGCCGAGCGGCGCTTCCTCGAGGAGTGCTCGCCGCTGATCACGGTCAAGGGCTGGCGCGAGCCGCCGCCGCCGCCGGATACGCTCGCGCCGCGCATCGAGCTGATCGACCTCGTGCGCGATCAGACCGTGCGCTGGAACTTCAGGTTGTACGACCGTCATCCCGGCTATGCCTGGGATCTCGGCATGACCAGTCCGGTCTCGATCCTCTCGTCGACCAACATGGCGGTGAGCCTCGCGCCGTCGGCGTTCCCGTCGTGCGATACCTCGCAGACGGTCGTTATGAGCGCCTCGGTCGCCGACACATCGCGTGACGCGAGCGCGACGTTCCGCGTCGTCGACTGCGCCGGCAACGACTCGATCGCGACCATCGTCTACACGCCGCGCCCAGACACGTTCGCGCCCGAATCGTTCGTCGCGCGCACCGGCGGACTCGGTGACTGCAACTCGCGGCACTACGACATCACGCTCGTCGATTCGACGCACCAGACGCCGCTGGCCGGCGACAACGGCTTCGGCACGGTCGTCGTGATGGTCGAGGACAACTTCAAGGTGATCGTCAACGGCGGTCAGCCGATTCTTCCGTTCCAGCGCAGCGTCAACGTCGTCGCCGACGTCATCGACTCGATGCGCAACGGAGGATTCGCGCTGCGCGTCTTCGACTTCGCCGGCAACGAGACGACGCTTCCGTTCAGTTACTGCTCGCGACCGGATAGCCGCGCGCCCGAGGCGTTCATCCGGCCTCTCGGTGCAGGCCGCTTCGAGGTGACCGTCGCCGATCGGCGCGCGTGGGATCGGGGACTTCGTCGCATCGAGGAAGTCTCGAACCTCAACGCGAACATGCGCATCGTCGCGCCTCCGACGATCACCGTCGGCGACCCCGAGGCGATGTTCGTCGTCGAGGCGATCGATCTGACGCAGCGTGGCGAGCTCGTGCTCGACATCTACGACTCGGTGCACACCATCGTCGGCGATCCGCAGAATCACGTCACGCGCGCGACCGTCGTCTACGAGCCGGGCGCGCCGACGCCGGAGGACACGATCGCGCCGGACATCACGTTCGCGCCGGTCAGCGGATCGAACGGAGCCAGCGCGATCGCGACGGTCGACGAGATTCACTTCGTCGGTGGACAGCGCTACGCCTACGACACGGGCCTCGACTCGGTCTGGATCGTCTCCCGCACGCCGAACATCAGGCTCGCATCGACGATCATGTTCATCGCCGGCGACACCGTCACGACGTTCGCCATCCAGGTGATCGACACGCTGGCGATCGGCCTTCGCGACACGATCGTCGTCGGCGCGCGCGATCGGGCCGGCAATCGAAGCAGCAGCCCGTACAACTATCCGATCCAGCCCGACACGAAGCCGCCGGTCTTCACCGGCGTGCTCGACGCGTCGCGCTCAATGCTCACCGCGGTGCTTTCCGACGAGCGGCAGTACGATCGCGGGCTCGGCACGATCGAGCTCGAGGACGCCGTGAACATCGCGCTGCGCGGCGCGGTGCCGAACATCGTCGGCCGTCCTCTCGAGGTCGTTCGCTTCGACGTCACCGACCCGATGGCGCCGATCGCCGGCACGTTCGTGCTCCGCGATCTCGTCGGCACGATCGACCAGACGCCGGAGGGCGCGGCCGATCATGTCGTTCGCGTGCCGTTCACCCTTCCGTCGGTCGCGCTCGAGATCGAGCTGCCGGATGTCGTCGAAGGGGGAGAGGAGGTCACCGCGGCGATCATCGCACGCACGCCGATCGGACCGGACGTCGAGCTGCTCGAGCTCGAGATCGCCTACAGCGGCGGCGCGACGCCGGCCGAGCGTTGGCTCGTCAACGGTGTCTCGGTCATGTCGCCGGCCGCGGGGATGCTCCGCATCGCCGTGGTGCCGACGACGGCGATCGCCGCCGGCGATACGATTGGAACGCTCTCCTTCGCGACGCCGCTGAACGACCGAGTCAGCGAGCTGCGCGTCGACGTGCTCTCCGAGCGCGTCAACGGCGGCGTCGGCCGCGTGATCCCGATCCGCGTCGGCTCCGACGACACTGTCTCGACCCTGTCGCTGCCGCCGGCGATCATCCTCGTCACCGGCGACTCGGTCACGTACGTCAACGGCATCTGCGACCGCATCCTGACGACCGGCCGACCGCTGGACAAGGGACTGGCCATCGTCGGTCTCCGCCCGCAGCCGCTTGTTCGCTCCGACGGATCACCGTTCGAGCTCGACCTGCGCAACCTACCGGCCGACGGCGCGATCGCCGAGCTCGTCACGCTCGACGGAAACGTCGCGGCGACGACCCTCGTCGAGGGCGCGTCGACGACCATTGCTCGCCGCGTGCTGCACTTCGGCGACGTGCCGCAGGGGAGCTACGTGCTGCGACTGCGCTCGGGAGCCGGCGCCGACCACACGATGGTCGTCGTCATCGAATAGCGCGCGTCACTATACCGGCCGCGACGTCAGGAGGTGCTCCGACGTCGCGGCCTTCGGTTGCATATGATGAACCCCCATCCCTGCACCCGGCGTCACCAGCGCCTCACCGGGCTCACGTACGTCGTCGCCCTTGCGCTCGTGATGCTCCTGGCGGTTGCGCCGTCGCACGCACAATCGATCACGCGCATTGCCGGCCCGCACGTAGCCGCACACGTGCAGACGACGCCTCGCTCGGGCCGCTTCTGGATCACCTCGGGCTACCTCTCGCGCGACTCGCTGCAGTTGCTCTTCGGCAGCCCCACACAGATCACCTCCACCGTCGTCTTTCGCGTCGAGCGCCAGGGCTCCGTGCTCTACTACTGCAATGCGCCGGAGGATGGCGAGCCGCGTCCGAGCGACCCGATGACGGGCGACGTCGCCTTCCGACCTTTCGACGCCGTTCGCCGTACCGACGACACGCTCGAGCTCGAGTGGCGCGACATCGGCGGCTTCGACATCACGATGCGGTTCGTTCCCGATCAGGACGCGTGGCCCTTCGTCAGTGGCGGTGACATGCTCGTCGAGTTCGAGCACCGGCTGCGTACAGGCGCACCCGCGGCGACGCTGGGCATCCTGATGATGCTCGATCTCTACAACAACGACCGCGCGAACGCCGGCTCGGAGGATCGTGCAGAAATCCTTTCCGAGACATCGTACCACGTGCCGGGAGAGCTCCCGATCGTGCATACCGAGCCGGTCCCCTCGTGGTACCTCTTCGGCCGCTTCACACCGAAGCCACCGCTCTCTCGTTTCTTCGGCATCCACCGTCTCGGGGGCACGGCCCGCTCCGGCGCAATGCTGACGCCGCCGGAGCTCGTCGCGTTCAATCGATGGGCATCGCTTCGCGAGGTCGCGTGGGACCTCACCGGTCCCGACGGACCATTCTTCGACGCCGCGGCGATCGTGCGCTGGGGCGGCCTCCGCGGAACTGGCATCGTGCGGACGGCGTTCGGACTCAACGACTCACTCGGCAACGACTTCAGCTTCGGGTACTCGCCGCGTACCTTCGCCACACTGCGCACCGGCGCGATCATCCGTCGCGATCCGATCGAACCGGGATCCGTTCGGGATCTGTTCGTCGACGCGTGGGCGATCAACCCGGTGGGGATCGGCGGAGAGATGCGCTCGTTCCGGCTCCTCGTCGGACATGATGACCGCTGGTTCATGCCCGCGTGGCTGCGCCTCGTCTCTGTGGAGGAAGTCGACGCGTGGATCTATCGTACGGAGCCGCGTCACCTGAGGTGGCACTACCAGATCATCGGCGGCATTCGAGACACGACCCTGACGTTCCGGCTCCAGATGCGAACGGAGACACAGCCCTGGGATGATCTGGACCACGGAGGGTTCGCGACGTTGCGCATTCTCGGACACGACGCCGAGCCGCCGCTCGATCGGGTCGCGCCGCTTCTGCTGCGCGTCGACTCGACCGCGTCGCCGGAGCGCTCGTGGACGCTTCGGACGCGCGACCGCGCTCAGCGGGGACCGCAGGCCGGCATCGACAGCATCGCGGTGCACTCGGTCGGCCACGACACGCTCGTCAACGCGCGACTGTTCCTCGAGCCGCCGACATGGCGGCCGTGCGATTCGACGACGGTGACACTGCGGGTCTCGGTCATCGACTCTTCGCTTCCGGCGAGCATCGTCATCGCCGTCGTCGACTGTCACGGCAACGCGGTCGCCGACACGGTTCGCTACGATCCTGCTATGAGCGCGGCTCCGATGGAGTCGATCTCCGTCGGGCAGGGTCGCGGACGAGTCGTGCCCCAGCCGTGCGGCGGAGACTGTGCCTCGGCTATGCTCGAGCTCGTCGACGTTGGCGCGTGCGACGGGCGGCTGCACATCATAACGTCCGACGGTCGACGGATCGCCGGTCGCGTCGTCACACGCGAGGAGATGGGCGGGGGGCGGCTTGCGATCGGAGCGCTCACGGCTGACCTGGCATCCGGGTTCTACGTCGCCGAGCTCGTCTCCGACTGCGCAACCGTCCGCAGTGGATTCCTCATTACGCATTGAGCGGCATGTCGCTTGCGGCGAGCGCGCTGAACGATCATGGAGGGCGGCGATGCGAACCGAGCGTGAGATTCTCGAGCAGGCACGTGTGATTGCGGTCGTCGGCTGTTCCGACTCGCCGACACGCGACAGCTACCGGATCGCGGCGTACCTGCAGCGGCAGGGCTACCGCATCATTCCGGTCAATCCGACGATCACGACCGCGCTGGGTGAGACGGCGTATCCCGATCTGGCTAGCGTTCCGGAGAAGGTCGACCTCGTCAACGTGTTCCGCCGGAGCGATGCCGTGCCCGGGGTGGTCGATGATGCGATCGCGGCGCGCGCGCCGGCGATCTGGCTGCAGCTCGGCATACGCCACGACGAGGCCGAAAAGCGTGCCCGCGAGGCGGGCCTCGACGTCGTCAGCGATCGGTGCATCGCCGTCGAATATCGGCTGCTCGGCATTCGTGGACCGCTCGAGCGCGAGTGAGAGACGCCGCCGTTGAGGGCGCGCTCCGTGTCACCGTTTGTGAGGCGGGGCCCCTTGGGTCAACAATTCGGGTGTTTCATCTTGGCTGGTCGGCAGGGCTTCCGTAGCTTGCCGGCCTGTTATCGAATGAGCGAAGCCTTCGCACTAGCATTACCTAACAGGACGGATATATGGCGAAAGTTGTCTTGCTGGTGAACGTCGAGCTCGAGGACGGAAAGCGGGAGGAGTATCTCTCGGCGGTCGGCGAATTGCGCGATCGATTCCGTGCGTCGGGCGACGTCTCCTACGGTGTGTTCGAGAACCAGGGGAAGGAGAAGGATTCCTTCACCGAGATGTTCACGTTCAAGGACATGTCGGCCTACGAGGCATTCGACGACGGTGAGGAGGATGGCGAGGCCAACGAGATCTTCGCGAAGATTCTGTCGATGGGCAAGCGCGCACCGAAGTACACGACGCTCGTCGAAGTCGAGTAAGTCCCGACCTCGGGAATGAACCATGAACCGCTCGTGCACCACGAGCGGTTCTTTGTTTTCGGCCCGGCGCTTCGTATGATCCGCGAGCGCGCACTTACTCATTCCATGTCGACGTTACCGCAGAGCCGGCACACGATGCACCGTTCGCACCGCACCGCCCTCGCGCGGCCCTTCGGGTCGCTCCTTCTGATCGCTCTACTCTTGCTCGCGTACCCCGGCCAGGCCCAGGACCGGCTCGATCCGGTCTCGATGGGCAAGGCGCGCGCGTCGGTCGCGAGCGTTCGCGGACTCGGCAGCGTCGTCGCCAACCCCGGAGCGCTCGCTCTCGATAGGCTCGACAGGCTGACCCTCGAGCAACCGCTCGTCGTCTCGATCTATACGCTCGGCGGCTCCATCGGCTCGACCTACTTCAGCGGCGATCGCTTTCGCGAGATCTTCGGTGAGCGCCGAGAGGGGCTTACCAACGAGCAGCGCCAGAAGCTCGGCGACCTGCTGCAGGACGAGAAGCTCTTTGCCAACGGCGGCATCAATCTGCTGACGGTGCGCTACGTGACCGAGGAGAGCGGGACGTTCGGACTGCAGTATGGCCATCGGCTCGTCGCTCGCGTGAACTTCCCCGGTGAGTTCCGCGACCTGCTGCGCACCGGCAACCTCGCCGAGAACTACGAGTTCGTCAATCGCGGCATCGGCGTCACGTGGTCGACGCAGCTCGGCTTCAGCTACGGGACCGTGATCGGCACGAGCCGAACCGGCTGGATCCCGTCGGCGGGCGTCGGCGCCACGCTGAAGCTGGTTCAGGGTGTCGCGCATTTCGAGATCCAGGAGAACAGCATCCTGTCGACCTCGCAGATCGAAGCCGGCGGCGCGGCGGCGTTCCTCATTCGCGGTGGCTATACGTTCCGCTCGGCAACGCCCGAGGCGTTCGATCTCGATGGCGCCGTCGGCGAGTTCCAGACGGCGCTCTTTCCCGGCACGTCCGGACTCGGTGTCGGAGTCGACCTAGGGATCAGCGGCACGCTCTTCCGCAAGCAGTGGTCCGGCAACAGGGATCCGCTCAACGAAGACGAGACGACGTCCGAGGCGATCACCTGGGGCATCGTCCTGCAGGACGTCGGCACGATCAGTTGGAGCACCAACGCGTACGAGCGTCGTCTCGACGATGTGCGCGACACGCTGCGCACCGCCTCGCTCACCAACGAGCAGTTCAGACGATTCGAGGGAACGCTGACGCGCGTTCCCGACTTCTCGACACCGCTCGCGTCGGTGCTTCGCGCCGGTCTCGGCTTCGACCTCGGCGCACTGCTCGACGATCGCTCGCTGGATCTGCGGCTCGACCTCGAGGGCGAGGCACCGCTCAACGACGTGCCCGGCAACCCGGAGGGTCCCCGCATCGCCATCGGCGCAGACTGGGGAGCCAGCGATCACTTTCGCGTGCGAACCGGTCTGAGCCTTCTCAACACGAGCGACAGCACGTCCGCCGTCGAACAGGTCGGCTCCACCGATCAGACGAGCACGAGCAGCGTCGGTGTGGGCCTCGGCCTCGGATGGCGCCCGCTCGACTGGCTCTCGATCGACGTCGGCTCTGGCGACGTCGCCGCGATCGTCCGCGGCGAGACGATCGACCTTTCGGCACGCCTCGCCGCAGCGCTGCCCTGGAAGTAGCGGGCGTCTCGGTCAGGATTCGCTCGCGGACGCCGTCACTTTGTCGGTGGTGCACGCGACGTAGGCACCGCCGAGCCGTTCTATGATGGTCCCCCGCGCTCGATGCCTCGCTTTCATTTCGGTCCACGCACACCAATGCACACCAGGTCCGTGCAGTCGATGCTCCTGCTCGCTGCTCTTGCGATGGCCGCGATTCCGCTCGCGGCGCAGGAGCGCGCCGATCCGATTGCGATCGGCAGCGGGCGCACGACCGTCGCCTCGGCGCGCGGAGTCTCGGCGCTCTACACGAACATCGGCGGGCTCGCGCTGCCGCCACTCCTCGGCAGCGGAATCGACGACGGCGTCGAGCTCGGCATCGCCTTCGTCCCGGTCGGCATCTCGGCCGGCTCCACCTACCTGAATTCCTCCGAGCTCGAATTCGTCTTCGACGACAAGGCGTGCGACGTCTTCAGCGACGCCGACCGGCTGCGCCTCGGCGGGCTGCTCGAGCGCGACCGGCTCGCCGCCGACGTCGCCGCCGACATCGCCGCGCTGACGCTGCGCGTGCCCGGCATCGGCGCGCTCGGGCTGCAGTACGGCCATCGCATCCGCGTGAGGATGAACTTCCCCGAGGAGTTCCGACAGGATGTGCTCGGGCAGGGCGATGTCTTCGAGGGCGACAAGCGCTACGACGGAACCGACATCGGCGGCGAGTGGGTCAAGCGGCTCGCGCTCACGCTGGCCACTGCGTGGAATCGAGTCGACGTGACCGACTCCGGCGACGTCTGGCTACCGGTCGTCGGCTTCGGCGCGAGCATCGCGACGCTCGAGGGGATCGTTCACTTCGACGTCGACCCAGCGAGCTTCGTCGAGACCCTGCGACTGCCACCGGCCGGCCGCACGCGCCGACTCGGCGTCAACGGATACTACGCGTTCCGCAGCTCGGTGCCGGCAAGCTTCGAGCCGTCGCAGGCGATCCTGCGTCCCGGCTTCGGAGCCTCCGACAGCTCGCGCGCGCTGGGCTGGGGCGGATCATTCGGGCTTTCGGCGGTGGTTCTGCGACGGGTGCGCATGGACGAGGAGCTCTCGATCGGCTCACCGCTCGACCCGGAGCACCTGCGCCGTCAGCGCGTCACGACGCGTGACGCGATCACCTTCGGGGTGACAGTCGACGAGATCGGCTCCCTCGACTGGGAGGGCCTGAACCTGCAGCGCGCGCGCACGATCGACACGGTCGTCACCGACCGCGGCGGCGGGCTCACCTACGAGGTGCTCTGCGGGTATCGCGGAGAGCTCGACACGGTCGGATCGTTCACGACGTCGCTGCCGTCGCAGCTTCGCTTCGGCGGCGCGGTCGACATCACCGCGTTCGTCCCGGCGATTCGTGGTGATCTGCTCGCCGGCGTCGAGGCGGCGTTCGATCTCAACGATGCGATTGGAGGCGAGGGAGCGGCGCGCGTTTCGGTCGGTGGACAATGGACGCCCTGGCGATTGCTCACGCTCATGAGCGGCGTGCAGGTGGGTGGGCGGCAGGGATTCGCATGGAGCCTCGGCGCGCGCTTCCAGCCGTTCCCCTGGCTCTCGCTCGCGGCGGCGACCTCCGACTGGACGAGCGCACTCGACGCCGGGTCGCTCGCGTACGACGTCACGTTTCGCGCGGCCACGCACTTCCGGTTCTGAACGCCGATCAGTCGTGCGTCGCGGGCACGATGCGCGTCGTTCGGCCGATGAACAATCCGATCGCATCACCCTCGACCGTCCACCTGACGATGTCCGATCCGGAGCCGAACGGCCCCATGTCGTCGCCGCGATAGTAGGTGCGCTGGAATTCGTAGTACGGCTCGTCATACGAGACGACGACGGCGGCGAGCCCTTCGGGCTCGCTGTACGCGTTCCATTCGTCGACCATGGCGATCCGTCCCTGCGCGTTCGTGTCGCGCGATCGCGCGATCGGCGCCCTCGTGAACATCGGGATCGGCAGATTGCCGATCATCGAATCGAGCGTCGTCGAGGCGAGCAGATAGACCTCGCCGGGATTGGGATCGATCACCGCCCGTACGCTGAACATCTCCATCGGCCGCCCTTCCCACGACCAGCTCGACGGCACGATCGTCCCGCGATCGGCGACGGTCGACTCGGTGACGCTCGTGCCGTCGAGCTGGTCGTGGGAAGGGCGGCCGATGGAGATGTTCAGCGTACGGGCGGTGATCGATCC
>DATLHO010000120.1:0-17857 GCA_035539855.1 Kapaibacterium sp. (SeqCode)
CTGGCTCGTGATGAACACCGTCGGCGCGGTGATGCAGGACGCGAACTGGGTCGCGGTCGTCGAGGCCATGGTCGAGCGCAGCGGCGGCGCGGCCGTCGACGGCGTGCAGCAGGAGAAGACCACGCTCGATGATTCGGAGAAGGTGGAGGAGTGGATCAAGGATCTGATCGCGGCGACGCCTCCGCCTGCCCCAACTCCGCGGACCGGGAGCGAGTGAAAGAAGCGGCACCGGGATGAGATCTCGTCGAACCTTGCGCGCCGGGCACGTCGAATCTGGTCCCGCACTACTCCACCGCAAGCACGATCACCTGCGTCACCTGCGCCGGGTTGAAGTTGTTGTCGGACATGAAAACAAGCGAGCGTCGGCCGTCCTCGAGCGTCGGACCCCAGGCCATCGCTTCGACGTTGTCGAGACGTGTGAGGCCGAGCGTCGAGAAGTCGGCGACGAGCTGCTTCGGCGCCGGCGTCCACGTCGTTCCCGCGAGCGAGGCGAGCGACGACACGTCGGTGGCCGCCGCGACGTCGGCGGCATAGAGGCGCACGGTGTTGCCGAGTCCGGGCGTGTAGGCGCGCTCGAGCACGAGCAGCCGGCGCTCGTCGATCGGCAGGATCTCGACGACGCCGTTGCCGGCGACGAGCGAGTCCGATGCGGGCTGCGGCGCGTGCTCGGGGGCGTAGGCGATCTGGCGCTCGAGCTTCCCGGTCGCACGGTCGAAGAAGCTGATGCGCACCGCTCCGGTGGCGCCGCGCGTGACGCCGCCGTTGTCCTGCTTCAATCCTTCCTCGAGTCCGACGATGATCGTGCGTCCGTCGGCCGAGAGCGCGAGCGGCTCGAAGACGCCGTTGTCGCGCGGACCGCTGGGAGTCGCGGTGTCCATCCGCAGCGGTGCCGGCAGCGGGATCTCGCGAACGAACGATCCGTTGAGATTCATCTCCCGGATGAACGGATCGATCATCGCGCGCTCGTCGCCCTCGCTCGTCCACCACAGCGTTCCTGACGCTTCATCCCATCGTATTGCCTCCGGATCGACGGTGCCGCGCGCGAACTCCCGTCCGTCGCGGTCCTTCATCGTCGCGACGTAGGTGAGCGTGAAGCGTGCGGTGGCGGCGTCGAGCGTCGCGGTGTAGAACCGCGCGGGTCCCTTCGCCGAGCGATCGTCGCTGATCAGATACCACGTGCCGTCGACGGCGCGGTCGATGCCGCTGATGCCGCCGACGACGGTGTTGCGGAAGGTCCGGCCGTGCTCGATGGTGCTCTCGGCGACGAGGCTCGCGCGGAGTGCCGGGCCGATCGCATGCGGCGTCGATGTGCAGGACGACAGGAGGAGAGCTGCGACGGCACCAGCGATCGCGATTGCGTGGAGGGTTCGATTGAGCAGGTTCATGGCGTGCAAACGTATGACATCAACGCATGCGCGAGAACCGTGAGCCGAGCCAAAAAAAAGCGAAGGCCCGGGCGCCCCCCCAGGAGCCCAGGCCTTCTACAGCGAGACGTCGCAGTCCCCCAACCGCTCCGTCACGCTTTCTCGCTGACGACCGCGTCGATGCGCGACCGCGTGGAGCCGTCGACTACTTCACGTTGACGAGCACCTTGATGATGCCGGTGTCACCATCGAAGTTCTCGAGGGCCTTGCCGATGACGGTGCCGACCTTCGGATCGTCGCCGGCCTTCATTGCGCGTCCGGGCATGCTCGACGTGACGAGCAGGTCGCCGCGGGCGATCGGCCCGTTCTCCGCGCAGACCTTCGTCGGGATCACGCCCACGACGCCCATGGGAACGAGTCCGTCGGTGCCCTGCTCGGTCGTGCGCTCGGTCAGCAGCACGCCGGGCTTCGTCGCGTAGACGCCGACGACGAGCGTCGACGACGGCGCATTCGACAGGGCGACCGTGCGATCGGACCGCGTCGAGATCACGAGGACATCGCCCGGCTCGTAGCCGGCCATCGGACCCTCGACGTCGAACGCCTCGGCGATGTCGGCGCCGCTCGACTGGGTGCCTCCGTTGAAGTAGCCCTTACCGGTCTTGTCGATGCGCGCGACGTTCGCGCCCGCGCTCTGGAACACGGCGATGCTGCCGCTGCTGCCGGTGTGGTTGGCAGTGAGCACGTCGCCGGTGCCGGCGGTGCTCATGACGACCGCATCCGCAGTGTTCGCGTTGTTGTAGATGCGCAGCACCGCGGCGCTGCCGCCGGTGCCGTCGGCGCGACCGAAGATCGCGCTGGAGTTGGAGCGCACGGTCAGCGCCGAGTTCGGTGAGCCCGACGCCGTTGCGTTGAAGTAGGCCACCGAGCCGGTTCCATTGGTCTGGGCCGCAAGCGCGGACGCCGCGCTCGAGACGTTCGAGACAACGAAATTCCCGGCGCCACCCGTCCCCGAATTCGTGCTGGATATCACTTCGTTGCCGCCCGATGATTCGGCTCGAAGCACGACTCCGCTGCCGCTCGTCTCGGCCTTGATGACATCGGCTCCGCTGGCCGCGTTCGTGATCTGAAACCACGCGACACGACCGGTTCCGCCATGCGAACCGGTGATCGTGTTGGCGCTGCTGTTCGCGTTCTGAATGCGGAAGATCGCGGCCGCGCCGGTACCCGTATTCGCCGCTCCGAGCGCAAAGCCGACGCCGTTGGACGTTGCCGAGATCGCGCCATTGCCGTGCGTGGGGTTGTTGACGAGGACCTGCATCGCGTCGGCGGTGCCCGTGTTGACGAGCCGGAAGAGCGCGGTGGAGCCGCCGAGCGTCCCGCTGAACGGCAGTGCCATGCCGTCATCGGCCGCCCATGCCGCGGTCGAGCCGTTGTACTTGATCACCTGGCCGCTCGTCGCGCCCGTCGTCGAGAGCTTCGGTAGGGTGACCGTGCCGTCCATGATCTTGCTCGTCCTGACGGCGTTGTCGGCGATCTTGGTCTCACTCACGCCGTTGTCGGCGATCTTTGCTCCGAGGACCGCGTTGTCCGCGATCGCCGCATTGGTGACCGAACCGGCCGCAAGCTTGGGCGCCGTCACACCTCCGTCGGCGATCGTGATCGACGCGACCGGACCCGTCGGCGCCCCGATCGCGAGCGAGCCGTCCGGACTCTGCAGGCCGGCGATGCCGCTGGAGCCGCCGCCACCGGTGGAGGTGATCGTCACGACCCCTCCGGCCTGCGAGATCGTCGTCCCGCCGGCTCCCTGCAGCGTGAGCGCGCCGCTCTGTCCGTTGATGCTCGTGACGACGCCTGTTGCGCCCGGCGCCAGCGCGTCGGCGACCGCGCTGCGCAGCGCGTAGGGCACCGACGTCAGCGCGGTCAGCGGTGCGAGCTCGATGCCCCCGTCGACCGACATGCCGAGCCAGTAGGCGCGATCGAACGCGAGCGACGCCGGGATCGGAGCCGTGGCGCCGATGATCGCACTGAAGATCCCTCGAGCCGTAACCACGGTCTGTGTCTCGGTATGGATGAGCGCGCCGCCCGACGGCGCGTCGTAGATCCTGACGGTCAACGAGTGGGCGCCGTCGCTGATCGGATTACCACCGCCGTCGGTGAGCACACCCTGATAGCTGATCGTGCGCGGCACCTGTGCCGACAGTAGCGTCGCCGCAACGACAAGAAAGACGAGAGCGAAGAAGGTCCGCTTCATGGTGATGCTCGGTTGAAGGACTCGGGTTGGGGAACGGCGCTGCGCATCCGGCCGCGCCTGGGGGGGTGGCGATAGACTTCGAGAGACGTCGGAGAATCATCCAGGGATCTTCCGTCCGCAGTGCGGACAGAAGATCGCGACCGCCTGCTGCACCTCCTCGCCGCAGTGCGGACACGTGTGCCGCACGGGCGTGCCGCAGCAGGGGCAGAATCGGTCGCCGGCGAGTATCACCGTCGAACAGGCGCCGCACGTCTCCAGCGCGGCGCCAGTCTGCCCGTCGATTTCCCGCCGTATGGTCGGCTCCCCCATTGCCCTTGCCCGGTTGATCGGTAAGTTCCCGAAGTCCGCTGCCAAGGTACTCGCAGACCCTTACAGCACTCCCCCGGCTGCCTTACAGTTGAAAGTTTTTTCGACGTCCAGTCACTTTTTTCGACGAGAAGAGGGGGGATCAGGTCCGTGAACGCAACGCTCGTCAATTTCCTGAACCACGGTCTGCTGCCGTTCGTGGGACGCTCGGCCGAGGTCGACAGGATCGAGGCCTTCTGGCGCTCGGCCGCCGAAGCCCAGGGGCTGCGCTCGATGCTTCTGATCGGCGAGGCCGGCGCGGGCAAAAGCCGCCTGGTCGAGGAGGCCGGCTCGCTCGTCGCCCGCCAGCGCGGTCTCGTCATCCACACACGCCTCTATCCTGAATCGACCACCGCGCTCGCGCCGCTGATCGCCAAGGCGATCGACCGTGCTGCCGGCGCCACGAGCCTGATGCGCGTCGAGCCCGAGGGAACGCTCCCCGCCGTCGCCGCCGCCCTTCGCCGCCTCTCGCGCGTTCGCCGCACGATCGTCATCGTCGAGGATGTGCACCTGCTCGCGAAGGAGTCGCTGCAGGAGTTCGCGGTGCTCATCGACAACGTCGCCGACGACTCGCTGGCGCTGCTGTGCTCCTCGCGCACGTCGACCGCGCCGGCCTGTGCGGTGCTCGAGCGCTATCTGGTCGAGGAGATGAGGATCGGCGGCTTCGATCGACGAGGTCTCGAGACGCTGCTGACGGAGCTCTTCGGCCGGAACCTCGATCGCTCGCTCGCCGACCCGCTGCTCGAGACGACGCTCGGCAACGTCCTGGCGGTGCGCTCGGCGCTGCGCGGCGCGATCCGTCGCAACGCGATCGCGGTCGATCTCGCCACCGGCGCGTGGGGTCCGACCGTCGAGCGCGGCGTGCTCATGGAGGTCTTCGCCGAGAGCGTCCGCACGCTCAGCGAAGGCATGGCCGTGCATCTGGAAGAGGACGAGCGGCACTTCGCCGCGTCGATCGCTCCGCTCGGCGAGATCTTCGCGCGCCGGACCGCGGCGCGCCTGGTCGGCGAGTCCGTCATCGACGGGCTCGTGTTCAAGGGGATCCTCACGCGCAGCACGGCCGGGGCGACACTGCTCTCCGGCACGGCCGCCGGCGGACAGCTCCTGGCGTTCACCCACACCCTCGTCCACAACTTCTTTCTCGAGTCCGGCGGCTCCGACATCGCCGCGCTCGTCGCGATCGTCGCCGATGGCGACCCGCTGTATTCGGCGATGGTCTTCCGTCGGATCGTCGCCGCCGAATCGCTCGGCGCCATCGATGCCGACACGCTCGACCGCGCCGTCGTCCGCTCGTGCGCCGTCGCCCACGCGTTGAACAAGACGACCGACTGGGAGCTCGGGCTGCTCGTCGTCGAGGCGGCGGAGAAGATCCTCGCCGCGTGTCGCGGCGTGCTCGACCCGGTGCGCGTCGACGCGCTCGAGGCCGAGACGATCGCCGCGCGGCTCAACGTCATGAGCCGCTCGCGCGGACCCGAATACGAGACCGCGCTCCTGCGCCTGCTCGCGCTGACCGAGGGCATGCAGAACGAGCCGATGCGGCGAGCCCGCGCCAAGGCGCTGATGCACCGCCACTACTGGGCGCAGCGCGCGCAGCCCGATCTGTTCCGCGCGATCCTCGAGGAGGCCGAGGCGCTCGTCGCCACGTATCCCGAGATCATGCACACGACCGAGTACGTCGGGTACCTGCGCGGCGCGGTCATGGCCGCGCGGGCGCAGAACGCGATGGACGACATCAGGCGCATCCAGGCGCGCTACGAGCTGGTGATCGAGAGTCCGGAGACGCCCGAGGATGTCCGGACGTTCGCGCGCACCGGGGCGGCGACGTTCCTGCTCGATCTGTTCCTGACCGAGGGCGAGCTCGAGCGGCGTCTGGCCGACTTCGAGGATCTGCTCTCGCTGCCCGGCGTCGACGTCCCGTCGATGCGGCTGCACCGGACGATCGCGTGGTACGAGGCGGGACGACTCGACGAGGCGTCGGCGTCGCTCGACGAGCTGATGCCGCAGTTCCGCGACCGCGGCTGGCGCCGGACGATCGCGCAGTGCCAGGTGATGCGGCTGTGCATCGCTCTGCTGCGCGGGACCGAGCCGGAAGAGATCACGCCGGGGGTCGAAGCGCTGATCGCCGACCATCCGCCGGCGTTCCTTCCGATGATCGCGACGAGCCTCGTCTCGCACCTCGCTAACGCTGCCGAGCTCGCCGGTCGCGATCTCTACGCGCGGCACCTGCGCGAGCGCTACGGCGCCGACGCGACGACCAACAACGTGGTGCTCGAAGCGATCGTCGCGCTCGTCGACGACCTCCCGATCGATCTGACATCGGTCGATCTCAGCTACATCGCCGACGGCGGCGATCGGAAGATCCTCGCCCCGAACCCGGAGAATCTCGAGGAGACCGTCGAGGCCTTCCGCCGTGAGCTCATGGTCGCGCCCTTCCGGCTCGACTCGATTGCCGCGGCGCGCCTGATGCTGTTGCTGGCCGCGCGGCACGATCGGACCATCCCCGAGCTCGATCTGGCCGGACGGCTCGACAAGGAGATGCGATGGCAGGCGAGCGCGTCGGTCGAGTGGCTGATCGCGATGAAGCACTGGCACCTGGCGAGCGTCACGCTCTCGCGCATGGAGCACCTGATCGAGCCGCGACGGCGCAAGGAGCTCGAGCGCAGGATCATCGCGTCGACGCCAGCGCCGGCCATTCCGGTACCGGGCAGCGGCGACGATCGCATCCGGATCTCGATGCTCGGCGCGATCGAGATCGCCCGTCCCGGTCTCGAGCCGCTGCGGCCGAAGGGCGCGCGCCTGAGGATGCTCCTCGGCGTGCTCTGCGCCGACGCGATGCTCGAGCGCCATCTCAGCAACCAGGAATTCTATCGACTCGCGGCCGAGGAGCGCGACATCGACCGCGCTCGCAAGGCGGTCTACGTCGCGATCCATCGGCTGCGCGAGCTGCTCGGACCCGGCGCGATCGTCACCGACGGCGAGACGCCGCGGCTCGACATGGCCGTCGTGCGCGTCGATCTCTTCGACGCCGCGGCGCTGCTGCGCGATGCGCAGGCCGCGTCGCTCGAGAGCGCGTGGCTGCGCGCGTCGACGTCGCTGCTCGCGACGCTCGAGATCACCCGCGGCGAAGTTCCGTTCCCCGGCCTGTACGACAGCTACTTCGAAGGCGCGCGCGAGGACTTCGAGGGAATGCTCCGCTCGACGGTCGTGCGCGTCGCGCGCGGATTGCTCGGTGAGGGAGACCCCGAGACGGCCGAAGAGGTGCTGCGTCGCGCGGTCGTCGCGATGCCCGAGGACGAGGATCTTTCGGATCTGCTCTGCGAGGCGCTCGTGGGACTTGGCAATCGTGCCGAGGCCGAGCGGGTGCGGCGGGTGAGACTGGCGGCGGAAGTGTAGAGACCAGGCCGAACAAACGGAGAAGACCCGGACACTCCTCCAGCGTCCGGGTCTTCCTATAACGCGACGAAACGGTCCCCCAACCACTTCGTCACGACTTTTCCGAGGACCTCTCGAGCCGATGGCCTCCAGCGTGCTCCCCCCGAAGCGTGCTCTCGGCCAGCGCGAAAAGTCTGAGGACAACTTACGGCACGACCCTTTCAGTTGACCGGGCGCTGCCTTACAGTTCCGGGGAATCTTCCTTTCAAATGCAGAAATCGCCACCACGGCAACGAATTCGATGAAGCGACGCACGCTGATCCTGCTCCTGCTGGCACCGCTGGTCGCCGGGTGTCCGCCCGAGATCATTCCGCTCCGCTCGCAGGCGAGCGTCGAGCGATCGTACGAGATCGGACAGGCGCGTCGGGCGGCGCCGGGCGAGACCCTGGTCGTCGTGCGCCGGCTCACGAGCGCGCCGCAGTACGAGGTCGCCTTCGACTACACGCCGCCGCAGCACGACATGCTCATGGGCGGGATGGACTACCCTCCGCTGCGCAAGGGAATGCGCTTCGTCCAGGTCGCCACGCGCGGCGACGGCGCGATCGGACTCGAGCGCGGCGGCTACGGCGTGACGCGTTCCGGGAGCATCACCAATCGCGAGACCTATCGTGCGGTCACGATCTGGATCTCGAAGGAGGGCATCGTCAGCGGTTCGATGGAAGGCAAGCGGTGGACGGGTGAGATGCTCTTCCTGCCGATCGCGTCCCCGTCGACTCCGGTCGAAGCGACGCGCACCGCGATCGTGCTCGACGGCGTCGATGGGTCGATGATCAACGCGACGTTGCGGGAGTACGAGGGGGGCGCAGCGGCGGCCTCGACCGAGCGGCCGCTGCGCTTCGATACGGCGGTATCGACGACGATCGAGGCAGCGGGGATCACCATCGAAGTGCTCTCGGCGACGCCGGCGGGGCTCGAGTACCGCGTGGTCTCCGACGATACGTCGGAGTGATTGTGAAAAATCATGACGAAGCTCACCCATCCCGCAGGAATCTTCCGTTATCTTCCACCTACACCCTGCTGGTCTCTTCAACGCGCACGACTCTCACAAACTCGCCGAGCGAGGTTCCCCGATGGCATGTACGCATACCAATATGATCCAGCAGGTGACGCCCGCGAGCAGCGGTTGTCGGCTCTGTCTGGAGAGTGGCGACACCTGGGTTCACTTACGAATGTGCCTGACGTGCGGCACGATCGGCTGCTGCGACAACTCGAAGAACCAGCATGCGCGAAAGCATGCGGCGATCTCGGGACATCCGATCGTCCAGTCGTTCGAGCACGGCGAGGACTGGCGCTACTGCTACATCGACGACGAGTTCCTCGCACCGGTGACCGACGCGTCGACGACCGGCAGTGTCGGCTCGACCGATCGCGCGGCGTGAGCGACGGCCGGATCGGTCCGGCGATCGGCTAGTACGTAGGGAGATTGCCCGCCCCATGTACGTAGTAAATACGTAGTGATCCCGCCGGAGTCCGGTCTTAAGTTGCACTCATGATCTTCGTGACTGTGACGACTGGACCCGTCGCAGGAAGATTGACCGGATACCCCGCAGCGATGTCTGGACCACGTCGCGCGATACGGAACCGGTTCTCAAAGCAAGCGCCGTCCGGCATTGGGCACTCGGACGGCGCTTCTTTTTTTTCTCCGTGAGCCTCCACGAGCAAGCCAACGACGGCGGGCATATTCGGGAGGTCCTCAACCGGACATCGAGCGGCCGATCGCGGCCGGACGCCACCGTACATTCGTCGCTCACATTTGGTGCAGGAGGTATTGCATGCCACGGCTCGATTACACCGACATCACGATCATCCTCGACCGTTCCGGATCGATGGAGAGCGTCGCCGCCGACACGATCGGCGGCTTCAACCGTTTCCTCGACGACCAGAAGACCGGGCATGGCAGCGCGACGATCACGCTCGTGCAGTTCGACGATCGCTACGAGACGGTCTACAGTGTCGCGCCGATCGCGACGGCGCCGCCGCTGACGGGCGATACGTTCGTTCCGCGCGGCAGCACCGCCCTGCTCGACGCGATCGGCAGGACGATCGACACGACGGGCGCTCGCCTGGCGGCGATGCGCGAGGAGGATCGTCCGGAGCAGGTGATGATGGTGATCCTCACCGACGGCGAGGAGAACGCCTCGCGTCACTTCGACAACGACGCGATCGCGAGGATGATCTCTCACCAGCGTGACGTCTACAATTGGGAGTTCGTCTTCCTCGGCGCCAACCAGGACGCGATCGCGACCGCCTCGCAGATGGGCGTCGCCGCGGGCTCCGCGCTGAGCTACGCCCCATCGCCGGTCGGTACCAACGCCGCGTTCGATTCGGTCTCGCGGCGCGTCAGGGACAAGCGCCTGCGCAAGGCCGCGATGACCGAGGAGTTCTTCGAGGAGCACGATCGCGCGACGCAGAACGAGGAGATCCGCAAGTCGAAGAAATGAGGCCTGCGACGCCGATCCCGGCACTCCGTCGTGGCCCGTGTAACGACCGACGGCCTGTCGGTGTCTGGATAAGTGCCGGCGCGTCTGGACCCGCAGCCGGCTTGTGTTGACCCTGTATCCCCGTCCGCGGCTCTGGGCACCCGCAGGCGGGGATGCTTTTATTGGTACGGTCCGATCTCGGGCGCACGCCCATGACAGACCTCACGCCCGTGACGGGCGCACGCCCGCGACGGGCCTCACGAATCGACCGCTATGACCATCGCACTTCTCGGCGCAACCGGTCGCGTCGGCGGCCATCTCGCTCCGCTGCTCATCGACGCCGGCCATCGCCTGCGTCTCCTCGTTCGAGACCCGTCACGGCTGCCCGCGAGCCTGGTCGGAGCGATTGACCTCGACGCACGCGAACAGAGCGCACGCGAACAGAGCGTTGGTGAACCGGTCGCTGGTTCGACGAGCGCAAGTGTGCCGGCTGAAGGCAAACCGGGCGCACACGAGGCCGATGCACGTGAGCGATTCGCACGCCGGCACGGCGCAGCCGTGATGATCGTCGGCGACGCTCGAGATCGCGCGGCCGTCGCGGCGACTCTCGAGGGCGCCGACGTTGCGGTCAGCACGCTCGGCGGCACCGGGCTGGCGGAGCCCGGCACGATGCTCTCGGAGGCCGCGGAGAATCTCGTCGCCGCAGCGCGTGAGACCGGCGTGGGGCGCATCATCTGGGTCTCGGCCTCGGGACTGCTCGACGCTCCCGGCGGCGGACTGCGCAACGAAGCGCCCGACTACCCGCCGATCTTCCACCTGATCTCCAAACAGCACGTGCGTGTCTGGACAACGCTCCGCACCAGCGGTCTGGACTGGACGATCGTCTGCCCTCCGCACATGCCGACCGGCGAGCGCACCGGCCGCTACCGCGCCGAAGCCAACCGCCTTCCCGACGGCGGACACCAGATCACCGACGCCGACGTCGCGGATTTCCTCGCACGCGAAATCGACGAGGCGGGGTTTCGGAAGCTTCGAGTTGGGGTGGCATATTGATGTTAGATGTTAGAGGTCAGAGGTTAGATGTCACGATGCAAGGAGACTCCGATGACATCGCAGAATGATCCCGACTCTTTGCATGTGACATTTGACATCTAACATCTGACATCTGACATCCGACCAACACCCCGATGCGCGCAGCCATCTGCCTCCTCGCCATCCTCTTCAGCATCCCGCTCGACGCCCAGCCGTCGTGGCGTCCTATCGGTCGCATCCTCTCCGGTCCGACGGTGATCGAGATCGTTCCACTGTCCGGCGATCGGCTTGTGGTCTCGACCGGATCGAGCGTGCGCGCGTTCATCGACGGTCGATGGGTCACGGCGACGGGACTGACCGGACTCGGTACCAACCTCGCGTCGCGGCTCGTTCGCTCCGCCGCCGGCACGTTGTTCGTCTCGATGGGTGGCGTCGGAACCTTCCAGAGCACCGACGACGGACGCTCCTGGACACGGCGCGAGACCGAGGTCGCGGCCGCGAGTAGCACCGCGCTGTATCGGCAGTCACCGTTCACCGACTCGCTCCAACGCTCGACCGACGAGGGCCGCACCTGGCAGACCGTGACGCAGCCCGTCGGATATCGAGTCCTCGACCTCGCCGCGGACCATCGCGTCCGAGAGATCATCGCCTGGCGAGGCAGTCCAACGAGCTCGATCGCGATCAGCTCCGACGACGGCGACACGTGGACTTCGCTGACGCCCGCGTTCGACAGTGCCCGCGCAACAGGGGTCCGTGTCACCGCCACATCGATGCTCGTACGCACCGACAGGACCTCGTCGACCGATGCCGCGATGTGGCGCTCGACCGACGCCGGACGCACGTGGAAGCGGTTGGTCAATGACTCGACGTATTTCGATACCTATCGCATCATCGAAGGACCGGTCGGAACGCTCCTCCGCGTCGATTACTTCGGCACGTACATCTCGTTCGACCTGGGCGTGACGTGGCGACCGACCGCTCCCGGTCTCTGCGACGAGCATTCACAGTTCGTGTCGGCGCTCGCGCTCGACGACGAGCTGCGCATCATCGCGGCAACGCTATCCGGTGGGCTCGCCCGCTACGAGCTCGGCTCGTGGATCGATCTGGGATTCGCCGAACCGATAAGCCCGTTCGCGATACGCCAGTTCGGGAGCGTCCTCTACGCGCGCGTCGACAACACGGGTTGGGAGAGCCGCGACGGCGGGGACTCGTGGTCCTGTGCAGCGGGAGCCCCGGAGGCGATCGACGCGCGCGGCGTCTGGTATCGGGCGCGCCGGCAGATCGAGCATTCGACCGACCAGGGCGGGAGCTGGAGCGTCGTCGGCAATGTGTTCAGCGGGGTGCCGTACTACTCGTCGTACGATCCCACAGTGACCGCGCGCGGCACGGTGCTCGGCGTCTATGCCTACGATGCCGGCGACGAGTCGAGCGGCGTGCTCCGACTGCGCGACGACGGCACGTGGCAGACGATCCAGCGCCACGACGAGATCGTCACCGGCGAGCTGCTCGCGAGTCCGGACTCGACGCTCTACTATCGCGGCGGCCCGCGCCTCGATCGCTCCACCGACGACGGCCTGACGTGGCACACCGTCGACTCGTCGTGGCGCACGTCTCTCGTCGCCGCCTCCGACGGCACGCTCTACGCATTCGGGGACACCGGCGGAGGCCAGCGCGCATTCCGTTCGACCGATCACGGTGCGACGTGGGTGCTGCTCGACTGGGGGTCCCGCATTCCTTATTCCCTGAAGCCGCATGGCCTGCGCGGGCTGATCGCGGTCTACGCCGACAGCACCGGAGCACCGCTTGTCGGCTACTCCGACGACCAGGGCGCAACGATCGCCGAGATCATGACCGGTCTCGACGGCGCGCTCCCGCAACGCATCTTCGACACCGGCAGCGATGTTGCCATCCTCGGCACCAACCGCGGCCTGTTCCGCCTCGATCTCGTCACCGGCATCGATGTCGAGCCGGAGATCCGAGACCTCGATCTGACACTCCGCGATGAGCACTGACGACGCATCGCGTGCGTCGACCCGGTGATTGTCGCCGGCGAGCACACCAGCGTCGGTGCCCGCACGCATGTCGAATCCCGGGTTGTCGTCACCGCGCCGTAAATTCCCCGCGGCCCAAACCCTAGTACCGCAGGATCCATTTCGATGCGTATCGAACCGACTCTCGACGAGCTCGCGCGCCTCTATCGTGCCGCCATCGCCTTCCGTGAGGCTCAGACCTGGCTGTTCGGCGACGTCGGTGACTTCGTCGCCGTCGAGAACCCGGAGACCGGGATCGTCGGGTTCGTCTTTGCGGAGGAGAATCTCGGCGACGACGAGCCGGGCGCCATCGTGGTGCTCGACCCGGAGGGCATGCGCGTGCACCAGGCGATCGACGACGTCGAGCGGGTCGACTTCACCGACCTGCCGTGGCGCCGCAACGCCGTGATGGTGGCCTTCGAGCAGCTCGATCTCCTCGATGCCGGCGAGCTCGCGGAGCTCGATCGTCTCGATGTCGACATCCCCCCCGATGCCGTTCCCGTGTTCATGCGCGAGACGCCCGGACTGGTCCCGCTCCCGCCGGAAGGTCCCGTCGCCCGTTTCGCCGCCATCGCCCTCGAGCAGGCGATCGAGTGCTTCGCGACCCTCACCGAGCGACTGGAAGCCCACGACGACAGCGCCGCGATTCCCGTGCGCGTGCTCCGCGAAGGCGTGTGGAGCGACGAGTGGCGCAGTTTCACCGACGTTCTGACCGTCGACTACGGGACCCCGCCTCCGGCACGGCCGGCATGGCTCGATCTCGCGCGCACGGTAAAGCGCCACAGCCGGCAGTGGGAGTTCGCCGCGATGCTCCTGCCGACGATGGCCGACGAGAACGCCGGTCCGCAGCTCACGTGCCTCCACATGATCGTCGACAAGGAAGAGGTGATCGCGAGCAAGCCCGAACCGCACCGCGATCCCGAAGGGCTCTGCGCGTTCCTGTTCGCGACGATCCAGCATCACAGGATCAGGCCGCGCTCGCTCGTCGTCGCCGATCCAGGTCTCGCGCACGCCGTCAGTGAGCTCGCGCGGGTCTTCGACATCGACGTCGAGCTCGCCGAATATCTGCCGACGGTCGGTCCGCTCTACGCCCAGATGCTGGCCGACGCCTACCACGACGGCGCTGACGGTGTCGACGAGGATATCGACGACGTGGATGGTGTCGACGACGATGACGAGCCGGCCTACGACCTCCCGACGGGTCGGAGGGAGGTCGAGCTGCCGGAGGGATTCCGCGTGCGGACGGTGACCATCGACTACGATGTCGTCGCGGATCCGATCGATCCCGAGTCGGAGGAATCGGTGCGCATCGCTGAGGCGTTCGAGCGCGTCGCCACCGATCCTGAGGCCGTGGTCGACGAGCTGCGCGTGCTGATCGAGCAATTCCCGGCGAACGAGACGCTGCACATCGGGCTCATGTCGACGCTCGCGAGTCTCGGCCGCGAGGACGAGGCGCGCGCGGCTGGGGCGCGGGCTCGTGCCGCGTTCCCGTACAGCTTCGAGATGCGCGTGGCGCTCGCGAATCTTCTGGTCGAGCTCGACGACGGACCTGCTGCGCTCGCCGAGCTCGACGGCGCGTCGGAGCTCGCGGATCTCTTCCCCGGGCGCACCGAGTTCACCGCTGGGGATCTGCTCCTCTTCCACACATCGCTCTACCGCATCCACATGGTCCTGGGTCGCCTCGACCAGGCCGAGGCCGATCTCGAGGCACTCAACCGCATCCTGCCGGGGCATCCCGACTTCGCGATGGTCGCGGAATCGCACGCGCGCCTGCGTGCATCGGGCGGCAACGGCTCGGACCACTCGTGACATGAAGCTCATACGCACCACGCTCCTTCTGACGCTTCTCGCCACGGTCGCGCGCGCGCAATCGTGGGACGTGGCGTTCGCGCAGCGCGGACCGAACGGTCCGGTCAGCGCGATCGCCGCGCACGCGGGACGCATCTACATCGGCGGCGAGTTCACCGAGGTCGACGGCGTCGCGGCCCGAAACGTCGCGGTCTTCGACGGCACGCGCTGGAGCGCGCTCGGCGACGGGGTCGACGACCGTGTCAACGCCATCGCCGTGACCGACGACGGCGTCTATGTCGGCGGCGAGTTCAATATGGTCGGCACCACGCCGATCCGGGGTCTCGCGCTCTACAGAGGCGGACAGTGGTCCTCGCTCGCGACCGCGGAGATCGTCATCGACGGATCGGTCAACGCGCTGGCGATCGTCGGCGACGATCTTTTCGTCGGTGGTTCGTTCGCGCTGTCTATCGACGGCGCGCGCGAACAGGCGATCGCCATCCTGTCCCTGCGCGATCGGACGTGGCGCGGCCTCGGCGGAGGCGTGCGCGTGCGCGGCGCATCGTGGGGCGAGGTCCTCGCGATCGCGGCGAACGAGCGCTACGCCTACGTCGCGGGACTCTTCAGCTTCGTCAACATCGGCGGCGCGGAGATCGAGTCGCCGGGCATCGCGCGCTGGGACCGGCAGCTCGGAGCCTGGGACGCGCTCGGCGGGATCGAGCCGATCGAGCCGGACGCGCTCGAGGTGGCGCGCGCCGTGGCAATCGACGGCGAGCAGGTCTGGGCGCTCGGCGACTTCCGTGCGATCGACGGCGTCGAGGCCGATGGCATCGCGCGCTTCGACGAGTCGCGCGACGCGTGGGAGGATGTCGATCTCTCCGGACTGAGCTTCGGCACAGCCGTCGCGGCGCGCTCGGCAACGGTCTACGCCGCGAACGCATCGAGCCTCGTGTTCCCCGGCGATGCGCTCGTGACGCGCAGCGGCTCGGGCGAATGGCGCGAGAGCGGCGCGGCGATCAAGGGAAGCATCTACGCCGTCACGTACGCGCCCAACGGCGACCTGTACGTCGGCGGCGAGTTCGACACGGCGCGCGGCGCCGTCGTCAGGAACATCATCCGCATGAAGGCGGCTCCGGGCGGCGCCGACAACGGCGAGCTCGCGAGCACTCCGATGATCCGCTCGATCGACAACGGTGGCCTGACGCTGCTGCTGCCGGACGGCGTCGCCGGTGACGCCCACGTGATCGTCCACGACCTTCTTGGACGAGAGATCGTCCGTTACGCACTGGGCGTAACGCGCGGCCTGCGACACCTCGATCTTCCGGCAACGTCGCGGGGAGCGTATCTGGTGTCGGTCCGCCTGGGCGACCGGGTGGAGACCAGCGTGATCGGGCGATGATGAAACGCGAATCGCGAGCACGGCGGCGGTACCTGTGAGCCAATCGACGATCGACACCGACTCCCCCTGGAGTCCGCTCCGCAACCGTCTCTTCCGCGCGCTCTGGATCGCGTCGGCGGCGTCGAGCATCGGCACGTGGATGCAGAACATCGGCGGCGAGTGGATGATGACCACGCTCGCTCCGACGCCGCTGATGGTGGCGCTGATGCAGACCGCCGGGTTCCTGCCGACGTTCCTCCTTGCGCTGCCTGCGGGAGCGCTCGCGGACATCATCGACCGCCGTCGATTGCTCCTGTTCGCGCAGACGTGGATGCTGCTGGCCAGCGCCACGCTCGCGCTCGTGACGCTCCTCGGCGTCGTCACGCCGCTCGTGCTGCTGCTGGTGACCTTCGCGATCGGCCTCGGCGCCGCGATGAACGCTCCGGCGTGGCAGGCGATCGTGCCCGAGCTCGTCTCGCGCCGCGAGCTGCCGCATGCAGTCTCGATCAACACCATCGCCTACAACATCGCCCGCGCCATCGGACCCGCGCTCGGCGGCGCAATCATCGCCGCGACAGGACCCGCAGCCGTCTTCGTGCTCAACACGGTGTCGTACATCGGCGTGCTCACGGTGCTCTACCGATGGCGGCGCGAGAGGGAGGAGAGCGTCTCACCGAGCGAGCGCGTCGTCGGCGCGATGAGAGCGGGGCTGCGCTACGTGCGACACGCGACCGAGCTGCGCAGCGTGCTCGCGCGCGCGATCGCGTTCTCGGTCTCCGCGGCCGGCGTCTGGGCGCTGCTCGCCCTGCTGGCGCGCCGCGAGCTCGGACTCGGCGCCGCGGGCTACGGCATGCTGCTCGGCGGACTCGGAGCGGGGGCGATCGCGGGCGCGTTCGTGGTGCCCGGACTGCGTCGCCGGTTCAGACCCGATCGACTTGTCGTCGCGGCGACGATCCTCTTCGCCGCGGTCTCGGTGACCGTCGCGCACGTCCGCATCGTTCCGGTGTCGGTCGCGGCGATGGTCCTCGGCGGGCTCGCATGGATGACCGCGTACTCGACGTTCAACATCAGCGTGCAGACGGTCGTGCCCGACTGGATCCGCGCCCGGGCGCTGTCGATGTACCTGCTGGTCACGTTCGGCTCGCTCGCGCTCGGCAGCGCGCTGTGGGGCGCGCTTGCGGAGCGTGTCGGTATCCCGATGTCGCTGACGGTGGCTGCCGGCACGCTGCTCGGCAGCCTCGTCGTCGCGCCGTTCTTCCGCATGCCCACCGGCCGCGAGATGGACCTGACGCCGTCGCAGCACTGGACCGAGCCGACGATCGTGATCGAGCCCGATCCGGAGCAGGGACCGGTGCTGGTGACGGTGGAGTACTTCGTCGATCCCCGCGACGGCGAGGCGTTCCGCGACGCGATGCGCGCGATCGAGCGCTCACTGCGCCGCGACGGCGCCTCCGGCTGGGGACTCTTCGAAGACATCTCGCATCCCGGCCGTTACCTCGAGACCTTCCTCGTCGAGTCCTGGGCCGAGCACCTGCGCCAGCACGCGCGCGTCACCAACGAGGACCGAGCGATGCACGCGCGCGCCCACGCGTTCCACCGCGGCGACGCTCCGCCGGCGGTGACGCACCTCATCGCGCAGTCCCCGCGCCGCACGCAGCGCTGGTACCACGGGGTGCTGCGAATCCCGTGGCAGTTGCCGGGTGATGTGTAGGGGGTGCTACCATCTTCCGATTCCCCCCGAGTCCGGCGACCCTGTCTTCCCCGCAGGGGATCTTTCCCAGGGTGCGCATCGCCGCATGTCGAGATGGGGGCGCTGC
>DATLHO010000121.1:0-6580 GCA_035539855.1 Kapaibacterium sp. (SeqCode)
CCCATCGAGCTCCCAGCGCAACGACCGTCCGCCCGGATACCGCGAATGCGGCATCGAGGAGATCGCGCCGTTGGGCGACGAAGGGACCCAGGACGAGAAGAAGCCGCTGCGTCCGACGAAGCCACCGCTCGGCAAGACACCTGTCGACAAGACGCCGGTCGGGAAACCGCCGACCGACAGACCACCCACGGGAGGTCCACCCACAGGGGGTCCGCCGACGGGAACGCCACCCGTGAAGGAGCGACCACCGAAGGACACCACACCACGGCCACCAGTAGCACGCACGCGACGACACCCCGAGCAGCTCGCGCTCTTCGGCGATGACCGCTACGTCGCGATCGCGCGCGACCGCGTCGTGCGGTTCTATCGCTTCGACGATCTGCCGACGGCGGGAAGCGCGCGACCGATCGCGGAGATCACGACCGGCGCCGCGGTGCTGCACCTGGCAGTGCGTCCGGGCGAGCGTCGTCCTGTCGTCGTGGCCGCGCTCGCCGACCGCTCGCTCATCGCGCTCGAGCTGGCCGAGCCAGCGGAGCGACAGGATCACACGAAGGCGCGGATGCGGGTAATCACGAAGGACCTCGGAGGCGATGCACGGTTCCTCGCCGCGACGCGGCGGAGCCTGTTCGCCGTCGTCGCCGATCGCGAAGCCGGAGGTCCGGTGCTCGTGGCGATCGACGTCTTCGGAGCCAGCAGACGTGCGCGTCTGCCCCTGTCGAATCTCACGAGCGTGACGCCGGTCGACCGCGACCGCAGCGATCTGCTCGTCGCCGTCGATGCACGCCACGGTGCACACGTCGTCGGCTTTGCGACCGGACTCGACGCCGAGACGCTGCAGGTGACCCCGGTCGACGCCGAAGTGCGTGCGACCGCGGCGGCGGCCGTGAGCGACCAGTGGCTCGTCGTCGCGCGCAAGGGAGGCGAGCTCGCGCAGGTGCGCTCGACGACACGCACGGGCGGACGCACCGATGCTGTCGCGGAGCTCTGCCGCCGTCTGCGGCGCGTGCTGGCGGTGTGCGGCTGCGCGTGTCACCGGCACCCGGTGCGGCGGCCTCCGTGCGCCTGCGGCTGCGGCTGTGCCGGCGAGCCGACGCGACCAGGTCGTCCCGGAGATCCGGGCGATCCCGGGCGCCCCGGCGGCGATCCCGGACATCCCGGCGATCCTGGTCATCCCGGAGGAGATCCCGGACGTCCGGGCGGAGATCCCGGCCGTCCCGGTGGCGACCCTGGCCGTCCGGGCGGAGACCCGGACCGTCCCGGCGGGGGCATCGTCGACGACGAGCCGTGCGAGGAGAAGCAGCGGGCGACGCTGACCTGGAGCGTCGCGCGGCTGCAGCCGGTCGGTCACCACGTCGCCGCGTTCTCGGCGCGAGGCGATCGCATGGCGGTGCTCGATCGCCGGCTCAACGTCGTGTTCGAGCGCTACCTCGGTCCGCGCGGCGCGGCCGTCGCCGTGAGCACCGCCGGCACCGATCGGATGCTCGTGCTGCGACGCGACTCGTCGCGGCTCGAGGCATGGGAGATCGACACGTACGCACGCGCCGCGCTCGCGGTCGACATCGCCGGACCCGGTCGCAGGACCGTCGACCCGAAGCTCGCGCGCACGGTGACCTACCGCGGCCGGCGCTCGCGGCCTGCAACGCCGAATCCGCATCTGAAGGTGGCGGTCTTCACCATCACCGAGCCGGGACAGCACTTCGGCGATCCAGACCAGGCGAAGATGCAGGCGCTGCTCGAGCCGAACGTCTACGACGTGGCCTACGACTACTATCGCGAGAACAGCTTCCAGACGCTCGAGACGGAGTTCACCGTCTTCGGCGTGCACATCGGCGGCACCCGCACGCCGCTCGTGCTGCCGCAGGCGTTTGCGTCGTACTTCTACGACGACTTCTTCCCCGGCGGCATCGAGGCGATCATGCCGGCCGACTGGGCCGACCCGTATGTCTTCGACGGCACCGAAGCGCTGACGCTGCGATCCGATCCGGGCGTGGGCTCGGGCAAGGACTACCCGATTCCTTTCGCCGCACTCTGGACGACGCATACGCACAATGCGTATCCGGTCGTGGTCGACTTCGACGGGACCGAGACGCTGTCGATCGACGTCGAGGATCAGACCGGCGGCGCACACGCGCTCAGCGTGGATTTCGGCGCGCTCGCGCTCAGCCATGCGCAGGGCGACGACGAGGCGGCCTTCCTGCAGGCGCTCGGCGACCACGTCACCGACGCGATTCGCGCGGCCGAGACCGCGGCCGGCTCGGGCGTCGTCATTCAGGATGTCGTCTTCCGTCGGATTCGATCGAACGACGACGACACCGAGTTCGGACGACTTCAGGGACAGCTTCGCGTCGCAGCCGACGGAGGCGCCACGCAGAAGGGCACGATCACGATCAACGGCGCCGGCGCCGCGCCGGCGCTCGTCGCGATCGGCTTCGACGCGTCGGGTGCGCGATCGGGCGTGCTCTCGAGCGAGTCGAGCATCACCAACTGGTTCGCCCAGGCACTGAGCGCCGCGCGCTTCGATGCAGGGGAGGGACCGGGTCTCAACGACGCGCACCTCGACACGGCGATCGAGACCGTCGAGGATGCGCCAGCGCAGGAGATACAGGTCCGCGTGCTGCTGTCGACGCTCAAGGGAGGCGCCGGCGCCGAGATCACGCGCGTCTCGAGCAGCGAGCTCTCCGGCAGCGGCTGGACGACGGCGACGCCGGTGCCGGGCAGCGAGAGCAACTCGAACAACCAGAACACGCTGCGCTACAGCCAGCAGCTCGCCGACGACGTCTTCACCGCGGCGATGGATCACATCCGAGCCACGACCGTGTGGGATGCCGAGGCGGTGCGCGACCAGTTCGCCGAGTTCGACGCGATGATGGTCGGATTCGTCGGAGCGTGTCCCGCGTCGGTGCCGGTCGTCGATCAATGGGACAGTGTCGACGCCGTCGACTTCTCGCGGCTGCGGATGTTCAAGCGCACGCACCAGGCGACCGATCTGAACAACCCGAACCCGATGGATCCGCCCGTGACGATGGGCACCGACCTGCTGATCGGGCAGCGCTTCAATCAGTTCGATCCCGGCGTCATGACGCACGAGATCGGCCACGGGCTCGGGCTTCCCGATCTGTACTCGGCCAGCGGCTATCGCGACGACGTCGTCTACATCGACGACTGGTGCCAGATGGCCGGCGGCAATTCGAACTTCAATCACTTCTGCGCGTGGTCGAAGTGGGCGGTGGGCTGGATCGTCGACGATCCCGGCAACCCGTCGCTCAACCGCGTCGTCGAGGTGCCGATGCCCGATCCGTCGGACACGACCGAGACCGACGCGTGGCTCGTGCCCGTTGAGTACTGGGACGCGACCATGCGTGACGACGTCGAAGCCGAGGTCGGGACCGATCTGCCGATCGGCCAGATGATGAAGGTGCACCTCGGCAGCGACGGCGGCGTCGTCGACCTCATCGAGCTGCGCGCGCAGGGCGTCGACTTCTCGCAGAACCTGCCGCCGACGCCCGCGGTGATCGTCACCAACGTCCTGCAGCCGGACACCGATCGACGCTGGGCCGTCAACGGACTCTACCGACGCAGCGTCCACCTTCTCAACGACGCCGACGTGCTCCGATCCGTCGGCGACGTGTTCGACTTCGCGAGCTCGCCCGAGTTTCCGCTCAAGGGTTGCACCGTCGAGCTCATCGACCTGCGCACGATCCGCGGCGGCGACGTTCCGATCGCCCGCGTGCGCGTCGTGCGCGAGCCCGCGGAATTTCTCGACCTCTACTTCCAGGACAACGTTCCGTCGTGGCGCAGTCCGGACATCTGGGTCGACTGGCCGGGCGACAATGCCGATCCGTCGGAGCCCTACATCTATCCCGAGGGAACGCCGACGGATCAGGGAGAGGTCGTTCGATTCCCGGACAGCGGCGTCGAGCCGCACTTCCTCGTCGTGCGCCCGCACAACGCCGGCAACGTGCACGCCGAGGACGTGAAGGTGCGGTGGTTCATCTGCGATCCTCCGGGCGCCGGCGACGAGGGCCGCTGGGTGCAGCGCGACACGATGACGATCGCGCAGATCGACGGCGACACGTGGGAGACGGCGCCGTTCACATGGGACGTCGACTCCGCGACCAACGCGCACCAGTGCCTGCGTGCGGAGATCATCGACTGGACGATCCCGACCGAGGTCGACCCATCCACCGGTGACACCGTCGCGCTCTCCTCCGACGACGTGATCCTGCAGAACAACATCGCCCAGAAGAACGTTTTCGACTTCGAGGCCGCAACATGAGCTACGATCCCATAGAGTTCCCTTTCCAGGTGCACAACGACGCGACGGTGATCGAGACGGCGTATCTCTGTCCGGAGAATCTGCCGTGGGGCGCGACGCTCGATGTCACGCCGGCGATGGCCGACATCGCGCCGGGGACGGCGGCGATCTTCACCTGCCGCCTGACGCTCAACCCCGCGATCATCCGTCCCGGCTGCGCGAACGACCAGGGCTTCAAGCTGACGGCATGGCGCGTCGCCGACGACGCCGACGAGCGATGGGGAAGCTGCTTCTACTTCATCCGTCCACGCGTGCGCACGAAGCTCGCGATCGTGCGGGCCTCGTGGTACGAGAGCCAGCTCGCCGTCTACGGCACGCTGGGTCTCGACACCGACCAGCCCGTGCAGCTCGGCGACCACCTGCCGCTGAGCGTGCGCCTGCGGCTGGAGCACGACGGCGCCAACGGCGTCGTCGCGCAGTGGGTGTCGGTGCCGGTGCAGGCCGGCGGCGCCTTCGTGCTCCACCGATCCGACTTCGGCGGACCGCCCGGCGTCGAGCTGCGCGTGCAGGCGTGGTTCGATCGTACCGACCTGCTCGCATCGTCGCGATCGAAGGTCTTCACCTGCAAGCACCAGACGACGCCGGTCGTCGGGTGAGCCCGATCGCGTCAGGGCCCGACTCCTTCACCGAGGAGTCGGGCCCTGAACGATCATCGCGCGCTCGTCGTCGAACGCCGTCGTCTACTCGTCGCAGCCGCGACGCACCACCACGGTGATGCGCCGGTTCTTGCGGCGGATCGCCTCGAGCTCGTCGACGGGCATCTTTTTCGCCGCCGCCGCCGTCGGCTCCGGCACCGCCGGCCTCGACGATCCATAGCCGATCGCGCCCTGCAGCTTGCCGGGATTGACGCCCTGATCGATGAGCCAGCGCACGACCCGCTTCGCGCGCAGATCGGAGAGCTCCTGGTTGCGCTTCGGGTTGCCTTCGCTCGATGCATGACCCTCGATCTGCACACCGAGTCGATCGCACTGATTGACGTAGGCGAGCAGCTTCGCGAGATTGCCCGCGGTCTCCGGCACGTCGAAGTTGAACTCGTCGGTGTTGACCACGAACAGGATGTCGGGGAAGTCGACCTTGGTGCCGATCTTCGGCGCCGGCGGACAGCCGTTGCGTCCCGCCTCGGTGCTCGCGACGCCCTTGATCAGTCCGCAGTCGTCGACGTTATCGGTGATCCCGTCGCCGTCGGTGTCGGGCTTCGTCGGATCGGTGCGCGTCCGGTTGACCTCCTCGGCGTCGTTGAGTCCCTCGCCATCGGTATCGACCTTCGTCGGATCCGATCGGTGCGTCTTGACCTCGACGCCGTCGGCAAGACCCTCGCCGTCGGTATCGACCACGGTCGGGTTGCTGCGATGGGTGTTGACCTCCGCGCCGTCGGCAAGACCGTCGCCGTCGGTGTCGGCCTTCGTCGGATCGGACCGATGCTGATTGACCTCGGCGCCATCGGCGAGTCCGTCGCCGTCGGTGTCGGCCGTCGCCGGATCGGTCTTGTAGCGGTCGACCTCCTCCTGATCGGCCAGGCCGTCGCCGTCGGTATCGGGCTTCGTGGGATCGGTGCGATAACGGTTGACCTCGTCGCCGTCGGCAAGGCCATCCTTGTCGGTGTCGACGACCAGCGGATCGCTGCGATGCGTCGAGACCTCCGGTCCGTCGAAGAGCCCGTCGCCGTCGGTGTCGGGCTTCATCGGATCGGTGCGGTGCTGGTTGAGCTCCGCTGCATCGCCGAGACCGTCACCATCGGAATCGCTCTTCAACGGATTGGTCAGGTGCGTGAGGACCTCGGGACCGTCGAGCAATCCGTCGCCGTCGGTATCGGGATTCTCCGGATCGGTGCCGAGCTCGGCCTCGCGCGAGTTGGTCAGCCCATCGCCGTCGGAATCGCTCGAGCCCAGCCTGAACAGCACGCCGAGTCCGATCGACGCGTAGACATCGTTCGGTGTCGAGACGCCTGGACGATCCTGCGAGAAGTCATCGAGCGAATCGGTGAACGTCAGATGCCAGCGGTTGTAGACGTTGATCGCGAGGTTGTCGGAGACCGTGAACAGAAATCCCGCGCCCGCGGGAATCGAAAACGACGACGTCGAGTACCGATCGGCGGCGGCGTTCGGCAGCTCCTCACCCTCGGAGGATTCCGGCGTCCACGAAATGAGCTCGACGCCTCCGAAGAGATACGGATTGACCGGACCTTCCGGAATCAGATTCACGACGAGATCGAGCCCGACGTTCAAGGTCGAGCTCGCGTTGTCCGTGCGGATCACCTGGCCGCTC
>DATLHO010000122.1:0-9045 GCA_035539855.1 Kapaibacterium sp. (SeqCode)
GAGAAGCCCTTGCCCTCGTCGGTGAGCACGATCCGGAACTGGTTGTCGGCGGTGCTGATCTCGAGGTCGAAGGCCCGCGCGGGGTTGCCTTCGTACGCATGCTTGATGATGTTGGTGCATGCCTCGTCGACGGCCAGAGCAAGCCGGTAGGCGGTCTCCTGATCGAATCCGAACTCCATCGCCTCGTGCTCGACGATCTGTCGAACGCGATGGAGCTCGTCAGTGCGGCTCGGAACGCGCTGACGGACCCGGACGGTGAACGGAGTATTGCTCTGGCGTTGTGACATCACTCCCCTGCCGATGCCGTTTCGATGAACCGCTGCTGCGCCTCGGACTCCTCGTCGAAGATCTCGTAGAGCATCGGAAAACCGAGCAGGTCGAAGACGTTGTAGACCTTCGGCGACATGCCGACGAGCTTGATGTCGCCGTTGTTGCCGCGGGCCTCCTCGATGAACGCCATGAACACGCCGAGCCCCGCGCTCGAGATGTAGGCGAGGTCGCGGAAGTTGACGATGATCTTGTAGCGATGCCCGTCGAGCAGCTGCTGGAACGTCTGCTCGAGCTGCGGCGCGGTGTGCGCGTCGAGGTAGCCGTTGAGGTCGACGACCTGGGCCGGAGGACAATCGCGTATCGTGACGGAGAACTGATTCATATCAGGTCGATGCCCCCGGCTCGGTGCAGGGCTTCCAGCGCAGTACCAGGAGCGTACTGTCGTCGGCGGGAAGCTCACCCCGGACGAAGGCGGATAACTCGTTGAAGATAGTGTTGCGCAGCTCGGCGGGCGAAGGCTGGTGCGCTGCCGCCGCGGTCACGGTCGCCAACAGGCGCTCGTATCCGTACTCCTCACCCTCGGGTGATCGAGCCTCGGGCAGGCCGTCGCTGAGGAGCACAACATAATCATCCGGGGCGAAGTGAAGCTCCTCGAGCTCCAGGTTGCGTTCGAACATGAGCGGCCTGGCAATCGACAGGCCGATGCCGCGTGAGCGACGGTATTCGCCGACGCCGTTGCGGACGACGAGCGTCGGGCAGTGCCCGGCGCGCGCGATGCGCAGCATCCGCTGCTCCTCGAAGATCTGGGCGCACGTCATCGTCGCGAACCACCGCTGGTCGATGTGCCCATGGAGAGCGACGTTGATCTTCGCAAGGAGCTCGGCCGGGGTTGCAGTCGAGCCTGAAAGCGCTTGTATCACCCCCTTGATCATCCCCATGTAGAGCGCGGCGCTCGGTCCCTTGCCCGAGACGTCGGCGATCACCGCCCCGAGCGTCCCGTCGCTGAAGCTGACCAGGTCGTAGTAGTCGCCGCCGACCAGGTGCGCCGGACGGCTCTCGGCATCGATGTCGTACCACGGGCTCACCGGCATCGACCGCGGCAGCAGCCGCTGCTGAAGGTCACGGGCGATCATCATCTCCTGCTCGATCTTCTCGCGCTCGATCGAGCTGCTGATCAGTTGCGAGTGCTGCATCGCCATCGCGATCTGGTCGGCCACCGTCTTGAGGATTCGCAGGTCCTCGCGGTCGAACTCGCGCGCCCGCTCCTTGGCCACGTAGAGCGTGCCCAGCCGGACGTCGCCGGCCAGCAGCGGAGCCGCCGCGACGGTCGAGAGCGCGGGCGGTCCCTTATGCTTCTCGGCCTTCTTCTCCTTCGACTCACCCGACGTGCCTGCGCCGGCGGCGCCTGCGGCGAGCGGCCGAGAGGCGATCGGCGCCGCGGTCAACGGCTCGGCGCGGTCGACGACCTGCACGCCGGCACGGGTCGCCACGAGCTCCGCGAGGGTCAGCCCCTCGGGCGTCTGCGCCGACATCAGCCGCAGCGCCTCGGCCGCCGTCAGGCGGGGCGAGGCACCGAGGAGGAGGTCGCGCGTCTCGCCGGACTCCAGCTCGACCCATGCGGCACGGCTGGCGGTCACGTCGCAGGCGACGCCGATCGAGGTCTCGATCAGGTCGGTCATGTCGAACGACCGCGTCAGCAGCCGTCCGAACGTCGCCAGCGAGCTGACCTCGGTGTTGCGGCGGTCGATCGCCTCGGCCGTCGGCAGCGCGATCAGCGCGTGAACGAACAGCGACAACTGCACGCAAGCGAGAGCCACGCCGGTGCCGTGCGACAGCGTCGCGAGTCCGACCGACATCGACATTACCGCCTTCGCCAGCTCTGAGTCTCCGACGAGCGTGATCAGCGCCATGGCGATCGGCATGCCGATGAACGACAGACCGAGCACGACCAGCTTCTGGCGCTTGCGGAGGTTGACGATCCAGCGCGCGCGGGCGGTCAGCACCAGCGCGATCATGCCGAGCAGCGGGGTCAGGGCGAGAGCCGGAGTGGGAACGTCGGGGTCGAACGCCGCCGACAGCGGTACGACCTGTCCGACGACGAGCCCGACGATCATCGCGTAGGTGAAGATCACCGCCGAGCGCGGCACCGAGCGGCGCGAGCGGTAGCGCAGCAGGCGCACGAGCTGCTCGGCGATCGCCGGCACCGCGAGCAGCGGCAGCAGCGCGGCGCCGCGGCCGACCATGAACGACCAGACGCTTTCGGCGATCCCCTCGGGCGTGAAGCTGAACGGGATCACTCGCAGCAGCGTCATCGCCGCGGCCAGCAGCAGCGCCATCGTCGTCATCCGCAGGAACGTGCCGTACGCCTCGTTGTCGTCGACGACGTCCTTCGGCTGCAGCAGCCGGATGACCATCGGCGCAAGTCCGACCAGCGGAATCAGCACCCTCAGCAGGTCGAACTCGTACGGCGTCGCGCTCTCGTAGCCCCCGAAGACCAGATCGTACAGGCCGAGCGCCCCCCACGAGGCTCCCAGCACGGCGAGCGCCGTCGGGAGACTGAAGTGCGGAAGCTCCGCGACGTACGCCTCGAATCGCTGGGTTCTGGTCGGCATGGGGCGGGGCATTCGTCGGCGCGCCGGCAAAGTTTCCCCCGAATGATGCTCGGCGCTCACGCGGATACGTCCACCGGCGTGCCGGCCCCGGTCGAGACGGCTCCTCCGCGGGGGGTCGCAGGCGTACCGGCCCCGGTCGAGAGGTCTCCTCCGCGGGGACTCGGAATCGTAACAAGCATGGCCGCCGCGACCGCCCGCGGGAAACGGCTCAGTATCTTCATGGAGAGTTCGTAGGTTACTTGCGACGGGCCGGGGGAGCGGGATTCGGCGAGAATCACGGCGATGTCCGGGGCATCCGGGGACCGAGTCCCCACGCCCTCCGCGACATTGCCATTTCACACAAATATCCTAAGTTCCCAGGCACCATCATTGGGTATCTTGAAAGATTAAGCAACAGGGAGCGACCCGTAATGGCACGAGCGAAACAGTCGAAGTACATCACTCTCGCGAATCTCTGCGACATCTGCGCGACGCCAACGAAGTTCGAGCTCGTCGGTGAGGCAACGGGGCAGGAGGAGGGGAAGCGATGGGCCAAGTGCTCGAAGTGCCATCACACGATGCTCATCGACATGCTCGTCATCGAGGGCGAGCGCCGGGCCTCGAAGGAGGTGAACGTTTCGGTCGAGGACTGCATTCCGTACTCCCCGAAGAGCGTCTACACCATCGGTGATGCGATCTACCACAAGATGTGGGACGACGTCGGCACGGTGATCTCGAAGGAGCTCACGTCCAACGGCAGCCAGGCCATCGTCGTCTCGTTCGCGAAGATCGGCGAGAAGCGCCTGATCGAGAACATCGCCTGATCCTACCGGTACGGCACTCGCGACTGGTGCTCTCCCCTGCACAGACATATTCTACAGCAGTCAGCATAACAACAATCGTCAACTAACAATCCGCAAGGAAAGGAGGTGAGTAGACCGTGGTCGGAGTTACGGTCCAGGAGAACGAGTCGATCGATCGTGCTCTTCGTCGTTTCAAGAAGAAGTATGAGCGCTCGGGGATTCTCAAGGAGTTCAAGCGTCGGACGTTCTATCAGAAGCCGTCGGTGAGTGGCCGAATGGCTCGTCAGAAGGCGATCCGTCGTCAGCATCGCATCTCACGCGAGAATCAGTAAGCTGAGATCCGCGCGCGCGTTGAAAAAGTGGCGCCGGCCCTGTCGTAGCAACGATGCGGCCGGCGCTTCACCCTTCCAGCCCTGCCGGTTCCCCCGCAGTGTCCGGCAGACGGTCCAGGCCGTGTCCCATCGACGATTCAGGAAGCAACCCACGGAGGTATCACGCGATGAGTGACGATACCGGCGGCGTGCAGTCGGCTCCGGCTATGCTCGAGCGTCTGTCGCACAAGGGAAAGGGTCTCCTCGATCTCTGTCTCGAGCTCGACAAGAATCTCTGCGTCAAGGGATTCATCGACGTGCAGCTCGAGCGCGGCGGCGAGTACGTGAAGGTCATCGAGGCCATGCGGGACCACATCGAGACCGAGCTCGCGTTGAAGCCGCACGGGCGCCGCCGCGAGCTGCTGGTCGATCTCCAGCGCTATTGCGCCCTACAACTCGAGACGGCGCAGGCGATCGACACCGCGGTCGAGCCCGGGTAGCACCCCCAAACGCAATTCGATGCGCCGCTCCGGGCTCCCGGGGCGGCGCTTTCATTTTCAGCACGAGAGGCCGAACGGCCCGCCGACGGAAACGCACCGCGACTTGAGCCGTGGTACCTCTTCGGCGTCCCAGTTCGGACCGCCGACGACATCGCGATCGTCAGTCACGACAGCGGCTGAACCGACACTACGCAATCGCAATCCGCAATCGCCCAGATGCCCTACCCTTTCACAGACATCGAACGCCGGTGGCAGCAGCGCTGGCTCGAGCAGCAGACCTTCCGCACCGACACGCGCGACCTGACCCGGCCGAAGTACTACGTGCTCGACATGTTCCCGTATCCGTCGGGAGCCGGACTGCACGTGGGGCATCCCGAGGGCTACACGGCGACCGACATCCTCGCGCGCTACAAGCGCCATCGGGGATTCAACGTGCTGCACCCGATGGGCTGGGACGCGTTCGGGCTCGCCAGCGAGCAGTACGCGATGAAGACGAACGTGCACCCGCGGATCACGACCGAGCAGAACATCGCCACGTTCCGCCGGCAGTTGCAGGCGATCGGCTTCAGCTACGACTGGTCGCGCGAGATCAACACGACCTCGCCCGACTACGTCCGCTGGACGCAGTGGATCTTCCTGAAGCTCTACGACGCGTGGTACGACGCGCGCGTCGACCGCGCGCGACCGGTCGCCGAGCTCATCGCCGAGCTCGACGCCGACGGCACCGCGAAGCTCGCGCGCCCGGCATGGATCCGTCCTGCCGAGTGGGGACTGTCCGCCGATGAGTGGCGCGCGATGTCGGCGCTCGAGCGCCAGGCGCTCGTCGCGCGCATGCGCCTGGTCTACGAGGCGGAGATCGCCGTCAACTGGTGCGAAGGGCTCGGCTCGGTGCTCGCGAACGAGGAGGTCGACGAGTGGGTCGAGAAGGGATACACCGTCGAGCGCCGGCCGATGCGTCAGTGGATGATGCGCATCACCGCGTACGCCGAGCGGCTGCTCGATGGATTGGACCGCCTGAAGTGGCCGACCTCGACGATGGAGATGCAGCGCAACTGGATCGGCCGCTCGACCGGCGCCGAGATCGCCTTCGCCACCGAGAGCGGCGCGACGATCCGCGTCTTCACGACGCGGCCCGACACGCTCTACGGTGTGACGTTCATGACCGTCGCGCCGGAGCATCCGCTGCTCGACGAGCTGATCACCGACGAGCATCGCGCGTCGGTCGAGGCCTATCGCCGTCAGGCGTCGCTGCGCAGCGAGCTCGACCGCCAGGCGAGCGAGGAGAAGACCGGCGTCTTCACCGGCAGCTACGCGATCCACCCCGGATCGGGCGAGCGTGTGCCGATCTGGACCGGAGACTACGTCCTCGCCTCCTACGGCACGGGCGCGGTCATGGGCGTGCCCGCGCACGACGAGCGCGACTTCGCGTTCGCGCGCAGCTACGACCTGCCGGTGCGACCGGTCGTCGAGCCCGCGGTCGATCATCCCGAATACGCGCAGGTCATGGCCGGCAGCGCCTGCTATGGCGGCGTCGGCGTGATGACCAACTCGGCGCAGTTCGATGGAATGGGCTCGGAGGAGGCGAAGGATCGGATCGTCGAGAGCCTCGGCGACGCCGCGCGCGCGACCGTGCAGTACAAGCTGCGCGACTGGCTCTTCAGCCGCCAGCGCTACTGGGGCGAGCCGATCCCGATCGTCACGTACGAGAACGGCGTGGTGCTGCCCGTCGACGAGTCGGAGCTCCCGTTGCGGCTGCCCGATCTCGAGGAGTTCAGGCCCTCCGGCACGACTGAGTCACCGCTCGCGCTGGCGACCGACTGGCTCACCGTCGAGCACCCCGTGCACGGGCGGGGCCGCCGCGAGACCAACACGATGCCGCAGTGGGCGGGCTCCTGCTGGTACTATCTGCGTTTCGTCGATCCGACGAACGCAACCGCGCCAATCGACCCGGAGCTCGAGCGGCACTGGATGCCGATCGACATCTACATCGGCGGCGCCGAGCATGCGGTGCTGCACCTGCTGTACAGCCGCTTCTGGCACAAGGTGCTGCACGACCTCGGGTACCTCGAGAGCGACGAGCCGTTCGTCAACCTCGTTCACCAGGGACTGATCCTCGGCGAGGACTCGCGGAAGATGTCGAAGTCGCTGGGCAACGTCGTCAACCCCGACGAGGTCATCGCCGAGTACGGAGCCGATTCGCTGCGGCTGTTCGAGATGTTCATGGGACCGCTCGAGATGGTCAAGCCGTGGTCGACCAAGGGCGTCGAGGGCGTGCGTCGCTTCCTCAATCGCGCCTGGCGCATGGTCATCGGCGACGAGGAGGCGCCGAGCGTCCTCGTCGATCGCGCGATGAGCGTCGAGGAGGAGCGCACGCTGCACGCGACGATCCAGAAGGTGACCGAGGACATCGAGGCGCTGCGTTTCAACACGGCGATCTCGGCGCTGATGGTCTTCGTCAACGAGTTCCTCAACGTTCCGGAGAAGCCGCGCGCGGCGATGGAGTCGTTCGTGACGATCCTCTCCCCCTTCGCGCCGCATATCGCGGAGGAGATGTGGAGCCTGCTCGGCCACGACGGCACGATCGCCTACCAGCCGTGGCCGGAGTTCGATCCCGAGAAGGTCGCCGAGTCCGACATCGAGATCGTTCTGCAGGTCAACAGCAAGATCCGCGAGCGCCTGCGTGTGCCCGCGGGCACCGAGTCCGCCGAGCTCGAGCGGATCGCACTGGAGCACGACGTGGTGAAATCCCTCATCGAGGGCAAGACCGTCCGCAAGGTGATCGCGGTCAAGGACAAGCTGGTGAACGTGATCGCCTCGTGACGCTCGCCGAGCGATGCGATTGAATGCGCCCTCCTCTCCTCCGCGGAGAGGAGGGCGTCTGCGTTCACTCATGTGCTTGCGAAACATCCCCCGAGTTCCGACGTTGCCCACGGCTTCATCCACCAACAGCAACCCGCGAGGAGATCGATGAGCGAGTCCACGGCGTTGAAGAAGATTCGAATGCACTTTCCGGAGATCAGCACCAAGGCGTGGGAGCATCCCGCCGACCGCGCCGCGCTGACCGCGCTGCGAAAGGTCCCCGGGCTCGATCTCGTGCTGCAGAAGCTGATCGGCCTCTCGACGGAGAAATCCCTTCGTCTCATCGCGCTCGCCTCGTCGATCCGCGTGACCGAGCGGCAGTACCCGAAGGTCCACGACATGCTGCGCGAGGCCTGCGCGACGCTCGACGTCGCGACGCCGCCGGAGCTCTACATCGCGCAGAATCCGTTTCTCAACGCGAGCGCGGTGGGTGTCGACCGGCCGTTCATCGTGCTGAACTCCTCGCTCGTCGAGGCCGCCAGCGACGACGAGCTGCTGTGCATCGTCGGTCATGAGCTCGGGCACGTCGCCAGCGGTCATGCGCTCTATAAGACGCTGCTTGCGCTGCTTGTGCGCCTCTCGAGCCTCGCGCTGACGCTGCCGCTGGGCGGCGCCTCGCTCATGGCAATCATCATGGCGCTGCGCGAGTGGGATCGCAAGAGCGAGCTGAGCGCCGACCGCGCGGGGCTTCTCGTCGTGCAGGATCCCGAGGTCGCGTACCGCATCGACATGAAGCTCGCCGGCGCGATGCGTCCGGAGGAGATCGACGTCAACGAGTTCTTCCAGCAGGCGGCCGAGTACGAGCGGGGCGAGGGATTGCTCGACAGCTTTCACAAACTTCTGAATCTCGTCGGCCAGACGCACCCGTTCCCGGTGCTGCGGCTGACCGAGCTGAAGTCGTGGGTGGATTCGGGAGCCTACGCGAAGGTCATGGCCGGCGACTACATGCGCCGCGGCGACGAGGCGAAGGAGTCGGTCCGCGAGAACGTCCGAGAGGCCGCGGGCCAGTACCGCGAGGACTTCGCGACGTCGCAGGATCCGCTCGCCGAGCTGCTGCGCAACGCCTGGGACAACACCGACGGCGTGCGCACGAAAGCGAAGGATGCGTTCGACGCGGTGTTCGGGAAGAAGTAGGATCGTGGTGAAAACAAACGGGCCGGGTCGGATTCATCCGGCCCGGCCTTCCTGTTTGGGGATTGCGCGTAAGCGTCGTCGATCGTGGACGTCGCGAACCAATCGAGTCTGGGAAGTCGCCTCTTTGTTCGATTCGGCGACTGTCTCCCTATCGCGTCCGCTACGGTATCTTTGCGCCCTCCACACGGACTAGAACGTCGGAAGCTCTCCGAGGGAATCCCTGGGATCTCCGCCGTCATCGGTGCGCAGGTAGAAGCGTTTCTCGACCTCGACGATGCGAACGGGGTCGCCCGGACGCGCCGGCGACTGCGACATGCGCAGCGTCCGGTAGTTGCGAGAATTGCTGCGGATGTTGACGATGACGGTGCTGCGCGGCTGGACGATCCCATGCGGAGCGAAGCCGTTGCCCGGGAGCGCCTTGTGCACGCGCAGATGCGTGACGTGCTCTCCGCGTGTCCTGACCGCCGAGATGTAGTAATCGACGCGCTCGTTCATGCCCGCACGCTGCCCGACTGTGGAGGATGACTGCCGGGGACCGACCGGCGAATTCGTGCTATTCACGGCTAGAGCACACATT
>DATLHO010000123.1:0-19196 GCA_035539855.1 Kapaibacterium sp. (SeqCode)
GCGTTGCGCGGGGTGTGCGCGCGCGTTGCGCGGGGGGATGCTGATGCGCCTTTTTTTTGGCGCGCGTTGCGCGCATGCGGAGCGCGCCCTGAAGGGCGCGGCTACTGTTCGTAATTCTCGACGATGCCCGGCGGGCGCAACTCCGCCTGGTCGGGATTCTCGCCGGCGTCGCGCAGGGCGCGGCGTTGGCGCAACAGGTCCCAGTACTGATCGAGCTCGACGCCGATTTCGTTGAGCCGATTCTGTTCGTCGGCGTCGAGGCCCGTGGCCGCGAGCAGGCGTCGCTCTTCGGCCATGAGATCCTCGATGTGACCGAGCACGCTCTTGTCGTTCATTGCTGCTCCCCCAGGTTGATTGGTCGGTTCATCGCGCTTCGAGGTTTGCGGGCGCCTCGTGATAGCCGCCGGGATGCGCCTGCATCCAGCGCCACGCCGAGTCGATGATCTCGCGCAGGTCCTGCTGCTGCGGCGCCCATGAGAGCTCGCGTCGGATTCGATCGGAGCTCGCGACGAGCATCGCCGGATCGCCCGCGCGTCGCGGTCCGAACGTCACCGGAATCTCACGCCCGGTCACTTCGCGCGCGACGTCGATGAGCTCCCGCACGGAATATCCCGCGCCGCCGCAGCCGAGGTTGTAGATCCGGCTGCCTCCGTCGAGCGCGCCGAGCGCCAAAATGTGTGCGCGCGCGAGATCGGAGACGTGGATGTAATCGCGAATGCACGTGCCGTCACGCGTCGGATAATCATCGCCGAAAATCGTCACATCTGGAATCGTCCCCGCCGCTGCCTGCAGGACGATCGGAATCAGGTGTGTCTCGGGATCGTGCATCTCGCCGCAGTGCTCGGTCGCGCCCGCTGCGTTGAAATACCGGAGGCTCGCGTAGCGAATTCCGTATGCGTTGTCGTACCATCGCAGCGCCGACTCGATCGCGAGCTTCGTCTCGCCGTACGGATTCGTCGGAGCATGCGGCATCTCCTCGACGATCGGGCTCTGCTCCGGCTCGCCGTAGACCGCGGCGGTCGACGAGAACACGATCCGGCGCACTCCTGCATCGACCATGGCGTCGAGCAGTGAGAGTGAGGCGACGACGTTGTTGTCGTAGTACTTGCGCGGCTCCTGCACCGACTCGCCGACGAGTGAGTAGGCGGCCATGTGAACCACCGCGTCGATGCCGTGCTCCGCGAGCGTCTCGCGCAGGCGCGCACCGTCGCGCAGGTCGGCGACGACGAGCGTCGCTCCGTCGACGACCGCTTCGGAGTGCCCCTTGACGAGATTGTCGTAGACGACGACCGTGTGTCCGTCGCCGACGAGCTGCTCGGTGACGACGCTGCCGATGTATCCCGCGCCTCCGGTAACAAGAACGTTCATCGATTGGATTCGCTTGAATTGTGTGCCGGGTCTACCCGCCGACCGGGACCCGCGTGTCGTCGTTGATGGCGATGGCGGTGGGGATTCTCGTTCCGAAGATGCTCTCGCCCTCCTCGCGCTCGATCGTCCCGATCTCGGCGATCGACCACGAGCCGCGCTCGCGCACCATGCGCAGGCTCAGCGCGAGCTCACCGGCGATCGACGTCACCAGCCGCGCACTTGCCTCGGCCTGTCCTCCCTTGACCCATCCCCGCTGTCCCCTGACGTCGACCACCTCGCCGCTCTGCATCATGATGAAGATCGCGAAGTGCTCGAGGTCCTTCTCGTCGAGCTCATGGCGCATTGCCGGATTGAGATAGCTCTTGGCGCCGGCGAAGTCGCCGCCGACCAGATGGCGCACGAAGCCCTCGGCGACCTCTTCGGGCGAGGATTCGAACATCCCCGAATCCCTCACCAGTCCGACGATTCCGACGAGCACCATCATCCCCGTGACGATGGCGACGATCATCCCGAATAACCTCTTCATACCTACCCCCACTGCTCGTACGTTCTGCACTCGTTCATCGCTTCACGAGGCTACAGTGCAAGGGGGGTGCCATACGCGACGCCCGGCGGCGCGCGGAGGTCCCGGCGGCCCGTCGGTTGCATTCGCTCGCATCAATCGATCATGATTCAGCCGCGGTATTGCGGATCGTCCAATGGAACGTGTCACAACGATCGGTGCGCTCAACGGCGTACGTCTCTCGAACGAATCGGTCGGCGTGGTCGCGACCACCGACGTCGGTCCCCGCATCGTCGAGTACGCCCTGCACGGCGGCCTCAACGTGCTCGGCGACGCGCTCGACGCGCGGATCGAAACGCCGCTGGGACTGTGGCGCGCGTACGGCGGTCACCGGCTCTGGTGCGCGCCCGAGGCGAGTCCGCGCAGCTACGTGCCGGACAACGACCCGGTGCTCGTCGAGGAGATCGGCGAGCGCGCGGTGCGTCTGATCGCGCCGCCGGAGTCCGCGACGGGCATCGCCAGGGCGATCACCGTCGTTCTCGACGACACGGGGAGCGGCCTGACGCTGCTTCACCGGATAACGAACACGTCGCTGTGGATGGTCGAGCTCGCGCCGTGGGCGCTGACGATCGTCGCTCCCGGAGGTGAGGCGCTCGTTCCGCAGGAGCCGTACCGACCGCACGCCGAGAGCCTGCTGCCGGTGCGCACGCTCGCGCTCTGGTCGTACACCGACCTGTCGGACGAGCGCCTGCGCTTCGGCCGGCGCTTCATCCGCGTCCGCAGCCGATCGACGATGGCCGAGCCGCTGAAGATCGGCGCGTCGAACGCGCAGCGCTGGGCCGGCTGGCATCGCGACGGGACGCTGTTCGTCAAGCGATTCCCGTATTCGTCCGAAGCGCTCTATCCCGATCTCGGATGCAACACCGAGATCTACACCGCCGGCGATTTCATGGAGCTCGAGTCGCTCGGACCAATGATCCGGCTGGAGCCCGGAGCGTCGGTCGAGCATCTGGAGCGATGGAGTCTCTTCGACGGATTCGACGCCGGCGACGACGACGATCGGCTCGCCGTGGCGCTCGCTCCGCTGCTGCTGCAGTCGGGACTGGAGTGACGGCGCGATTGAGTAGATTCGCCCATCCCCCCTCGCGAGATCGACATCCCTCCGTTTCGCCATGACGATCATGGCGCATGGCCGCCGCCTCCGGGCGCGAGCGGCCCTTCCGACATGCACACCAACTGAATCACTGGAGCTCGACATGAGTCTTCGCATCGGCGACACCGCGCCGGACTTCGAGGCGGACACGACCGCCGGACACATCCGATTCCATGAGTGGCTTGGCGACTCGTGGGGCATTCTCTTTTCGCATCCGAAGGATTTCACGCCCGTCTGCACGACCGAGCTCGGCACGATGGCGCGTATGAAGCCGGAGTTCGACCGCCGCGGCGTCAAGGTCATCGGCCTGAGCGTCGACCCGGTCGACGCGCACGGGCGATGGGCGAAGGACATCGAGGAGACGCAGGGTCAGGCGCCGAACTTCCCGATGATCGGCGACCCGGAGCTGAAGGTGGCCAAGGCCTGGGGGATGCTCCCGGCGGAGCTCGACGGCGCCGCCGAGGGGCGCACGGCCGCGGACAACCAGACCGTGCGCAACGTCTTCGTGATCGGACCCGACAAAAAGATCAAGCTCGTGCTGATCTATCCGATGTCGGCCGGAAGGAATTTCGACGAGGTGCTGCGCGTGGTCGATTCGCTGCAGCTCAGCGCCCGCCACAAGGTCTCGACACCGGCCAACTGGAAGGCCGGCGAGGACGTGATCATCGCCGGCGCGGTTTCCGACGATGAGGCGAAGCAGCTCTTCCCCGACGGATGGAAGGCGCCGAAGCCGTACCTGCGGATCGTCCCGCAGCCGCAGTAGAATCCCGCTGACACGACACTGCCGCGAGCGCGTCGAGCGCGTCGCGGCAGTGATCGAATGTGTCGTGACGGCCGCGCCGATCAGATCAGCGCGGCCGTTCCCGTCCAGCCCTTCGGCGGGAAGAGCTCGCGGTGGATCTTCGCGATCTCCTCGGGCGGAACCTTTGCCTTGCGGTCGTACGTGAGCAGACCGTTGATCTCCTGCTCGATGTCGGTCAACTGCGTGTAGCAGAACCCTGCGACGAACGGCAGCGACGAGATGCCGTCCATCAGATCGCGATAGCGGTCGAGCATCTCCGCCTCCGTCTCGCACGTGCCGTAGTTCTGATAGAGGATGTCGCGCTCCTCCGGCGGGATGTCGTGCGGGATCATCAGGAAGCCGCCGACCTCCGTGAGCACCACCGGCTGGCCGCGATAGCGCGAGCCGCGCATGTACAGCGGCTTGCCCGGCAACCAGACGTTCGACGGCAGCGGTCCGCCCAGAAGCGTCTCGCGATAGCGCTCGCGCAGCCCATCGGCCGTCGGCGTGTAGTCGTGGATCGCGCAGACGTCGGTGATGTCGGTGTGCTCCCAGCCGTCGTTGTCGATGATCGGCCGGTGCGGCGCAAGACGGCGCGTGCGCGAGACGATCCGCTCGAGGAACGCATACTGTCCTGGATGGCTCGAGCCGAGTCCGGGAAATCCCCAGCTCTCGTTGACCGGCACCCAGGTGATAATGCACGGGTGATTGTAGTCGCGAATCACCGCCCGCTCCCACTCCGCCATCAACCGCTCCTCGGCCACGAGCGACCAGCCGCGCGAGTTCGCCATCTCCTCCCACACCATCAGTCCGAGCTTGTCGCACCAGTAGAGGTAGCGCGGATCCTCGACCTTCTGGTGCTTGCGCGCGCCGTTGTAGCCGTAGGCCTTCGTCATCTCGACATCGGCGCAGATGGCCTCGTCGCTGGGCGCGCTCATGTAGCTCTGGGGCCAGTACCCCTGGTCGAGCACCATCAGCAGGTACGTCTCTCGACCGTTGAGATAGTAGCGCCCGTTGCGCAGCTCGATGCTGCGGATGCCGACGTAGGAGCGAACCTCGTCGAGCACGGTGCCGCGCGTCAGCAGGCGCACGCGGAGGTCGTACAGGAACGGCTGCTCGGTCGACCAGAGCTTCGCGTTCGGCACGCGGATCATCATGCGCGCGGTCGCCGAGGTCGTCTCCCGGCTGACGGTCGCGACGACCTCGCTGCCGTCGAGCACGTCGACCTCGAGCGTCCATCCGATGGCCGGCGCGTGCAGGAAGATCTCGAGCTCGAAGGATTCCTCGGCCGCGTACGGCGTGATCCGCAGCTCCTCGATGCGGACCGGCGGCGCGGGCTCGAGCCAGACGGTCTGCCAGATGCCGGTCGTGCAGTAGTAGTCGATCTCGCGGGGTTGTCCGGTGATCGACTGCTTGCCGCGCGGTTGCTCGGGATCCTGCCGGTCCTCGACGCGCACGACCAGACGATTGCGTCCCTCGTTGACGTACGGAGAGATCTCGAACGAGAACGGGACGTGACCGCCGCGGTTGTGCCCGACCTCGTGTCCGTTGACCCAGACGGTCGACTTGTAGTCGACCGCGCCGAAGTGCAGCAGAAGGTCGCGGCCGCGCCATCCGAACGGGGGATCGAAGTCGAGCGCGTACCAGACGACCTCGTGGATCGTCTTGTCGTTGATGCCCGACAGCTCGCACTGGTAGGGGAAGGGAACGAGAATCGTCCGGTCGAGCTTGCGACCGTCGTACCACCGCTCGCGCAGTCCGCGGTCGCGGTCGTCGTAGGCGAACTCCCAGACGCCATTCAGGTTGTACCACTCGCGTCGCTCGAACTGCGGGCGGGGGTACTCGGGTCGGGGAATCGCCGGTGTGTCAACAGCCATCGTGTAGAACCTCAAGAGATCGCGCGGACAGGGGAGCCGGCCGAAGCCGTCACACCTGTGCCTGCACGACGCGTGCCGAAGCGTCGATGCCGGCGCCGAGATGGGCGCGGCGGTCGTGGAAGTACCGTTCGAGTGCGCGCTCGAGCGTCGGCAGCAGGGCGCCGTGCACGCTCGCCAGGGGACTGAAGAGGGGACGGCGCGCAAGCAGACCGAGCTCCGCGGTCGGCCGCCCGAAGACGAGCGCGGGATCGTGTCCCGCCTCGATCGCGACGATGCGGGCGAGCTCCTCCCACGTCGTCGCCCCGTCGCTCGCCAGGTGCCAGATGCCCGACTCGCCATCGATCATCAGGTTCAGCGTCTCGTCGACGAGATCGGGAACATAGGTCGGCGACACCGTCATGTCCGACGATACGATCACCGGCTCGCCGTGCTCGAGCGAGCGCAGCGTCAACGTGACGAAGTTGTGCTCATCCCACGGACCGAAGAAGGCGCTCGTGCGAACGACCAGCGCCGACGGATAGGCCTCGAGCACCCGGCGCTCGGCCTCGACCTTGCTCGAGCCGTAGACATTGAGCGGCGCCGTAGGGCTCGCCTCGGTGTATGCCTCGAGCGAGGCGCCGTCGAAGACGAGGTCGGAGGAGAAGGTCGTCAGTGCGATGCCCCGTCCGGCGCAAGCCTCGGCGAGCATGGCGGGACCGTCGGCGTTCTCGCGCATGCAGCGCTCGACGTCGTGCTCGGCCTCGTCGACGCGCACATAGCCCGCGGCGTTGACGACGCCCCACGGACGCACCTCGTCGAGCACCCTCGCGATCGACTCCGCGTCGGCGATGTCCATGTCGTCGCGGGCGACGAGTCGGTGGGACACGCCGCGCAGTCGACAGACGCGCGCGAACGCGCCGCCGAGCGTGCCGGTCGCGCCGGTGATCAGCAGCGGTCGCACTTCGCTGACTCGACCGTCGAGTCGCCCGTCGTGCAGAAACGCGTCGTCGCTGCCGTGAGAGATGCCGTTGGCCCGACCTGTCGACATCGGGTTGGCCAGGCTCGCGGAGTTCGCGTGTCCGGGCGCGCCATGAGCGCCGTCGTGGGCGCTGTTATGTCCGCCGTCGTGGTCGCCGTCGTACCCGGAGTCGTGGGCGCGCTCGACGCCACCGATGACCGGCGAGCGATGCCGTGTCGGACGATGGTCGTGCATGGCGACAGGAATCGCCACCGCGTGAGCCGGTGCGATGCGCCGCTCGGGCAGACGCGCCGGTGATGTCTCATAGCGGGAGCGCTCGGCTCCGGCCTCGCGGTCGCTGGTCGCGGGAGCATACAGGAGCCGGTCGGGCCGGCGCCACCACCCTGGAGCCTCGAGCGTCGGGTGCTCGAAGCGACCGCCCTCGATCTCGGCGCGGATCATCGCTGCCAGCGCCGTCGGTCGCGGACGTCCGCCGCGGACGTCGAAGACGCCGGGCTCGTACAGTCCCTCGCAGCGCGTGACGAGGCAGTGCCAGTCGTAGGTGCCGAGCATCGCCCACGCGGTGACCGCCTGCAGGTCGACGCCGTTCGAACGCAGCCGCCTGGCGGCGTCGAGCACTTCCCGGAACCACCGGATCTGCTCCACGCGGACGCATCCGAGGTGTGCCTCGGTGATCGCGATCGGAATGCGATAGCGATCCCACGCCTCACCGATGAGTCGCTCCGGACCGTCGATGCCGTCGGCGAGCACGCGGATCGCCTCGACGTCGACGTAGCGATGTCGCCGGTTGCCGCCGACGCCGCATCCGGGATAGCGATCGAGGCGCTCGTCGAGATAGCGCTCGCTGGTCAGGTAGTAGTTGACGCCGATGACGTCCGGCGGCGTCGGGTGGTCGCGCATCCAGTCCAGCGGAGCGCTCGACTGCAGGTGATGGCACAGGTACTTCCAGAGCGGATGGGCCTCGTCGACCCTTCCGGCGAGCAGGTCGAACGTCAGCCATCGACGATGGTTCTCGAAGCGCGCCTGGTAGCGCAGCGTCGGCGAGCTGTGCGTCCTGCCCAGGTCCTCGGTCTGCACCAGTCGCGCCGACGGCGTGACCTCGCGGATCGCGCGCATCGCCATCGATGTCGCGCGCAGCTCGTTGAGCAATGCCCGCGCGAACGCGGCATCGCTGCGCACGTGCGGATACCAGAAGCCGTACAGCGCGCTGAAGCGCGCCGTTGTCAACGGCTCGTTGACCGGCGTGAAGTCCTCGACCCACGGATAACGCTCGGCAACCGCCCGCGCGTACTCGGCGAGCTTCGGCGCAAACTCCGGATCGAGAAGGTCGGTCGAGCGCGGCCCGCTGCCGTGATGCACCAGGCCGACGATCGGTCGAATGCCGAGCTCGCGCAGGCGCTCCATGCGCCGGTCAGCCCATTCCCACGACGCGTTGTCGAGTCCGTCGGGCGCGGTGCGCTCCCAGAGAATCGGGAATCGGAGCGTGCGGATCCCGAGCTCGGCGAACATCGTCAGATCGTCCAGGCGCCCGGCGTGACCGTTGCGCTCGAGCTGGTCGAAGAAGTGATCGCCGACACGGTTGACCGTGCACTCGACACCACCCCAGATCGCGACGTCCGCGTGCGCGTCATCCTTCGGCGCGCTAGTCGTCGTGCGATCGCGAGTGATTGCTCCCATTCGTGCTCCCGTTCGTGTGATCGTGCCCATTGGAATGGCCGGCGCCGTTGGCGTGGCCGTTTCCGTTGGTGTGTCCGTTCCCGTTCGTAAGCCCGTTGCCGTTTCCGCTCGTCCCGACGCCGTCGAGCAGACCCTTGCCGGTGATCGTCGTGCCGGTGTGCCCGCCGACCGCGGGACGGTTCGGAATGACCGGGTAGCGCGCCTCGCCGGTGATCTTCGAGAACAGCGTCAGCGCCTGCGCGACGACCTGGTCCATGTTGTAGTAGCGATACGTCGCCAGTCGTCCGACGAAGTGCACGCCGGTCGCCGCATCGGCCAGCGCCTTGTAGCGGCGGTAGATCTCGGCGTTCTCGGGACGCGGCACCGGATAATAGGGATCGCCCTCGGCACGCGGGAACTCGTAGACGATGCTCGTCTTGTGATGCTCCTGGCCGGTGAGATACTTGAACTCGGTGATGCGCGTATACAGGTGCTCGTTCGGGTAGTTGACGACGGGAGCCGGCTGGTACGTCGCGCGATCGATCGTCTCGTGCTTGAACTCGAGCGAGCGGTACGGCAGCTTCCCGAACTGGTACTCGAAGTACTCGTCGACCGGCCCGGTGAAGATCATCTCCTTGAAGCGGACCTCGTTGCGCACGTCCTTGTAGTCCACGTTCAGCATGATCGAGATGTTCGGGTGGTCGAGCATCTTCTCGAACATCCGCGTGTAGCCGTGCAGCGGCATCGCCTGGTAGGTGTCGGAGAAGTACCGGTCGTCGCGGTTGGTGCGCACCGGCACGCGCGACGTCACCGACGCGTCGAGCTCCGACGGATCGAGTCCCCACTGCTTGCGGGTGTAGTTGCGGAAGAACTTCTCGTAGAGCTCGCGACCGACGCGGCTGACGATGACGTCCTCGGACGTCTTGACCGTCTCGCAGGGCTCGGCGACCGACTGGAAGAACTCCTCGACCTGCATCGACGTCAGACTCAGGCCGTAGAGCCGGTTGACCGTGTCGAGATTGATCGGGATCGGCACGAGCTGCCCGTCGACGCTCGCCAGCACGCGATGCTCGTACTGCCGCCACTCGGTGAAGTGCGAGAGGTACTCGAAGACGTCGCGCGAGTTCGTGTGAAAGATGTGCGGACCGTACTTGTGGACGAGCACGCCGTGATCGTTGTAGTGATCATAGGCGTTGCCGCCGATGTGATTCCGCTTGTCGATGATCAGCACCTTCTTCCCCGCGCCGCGCGCAAGCCTCTCGGCGAGCACGCTGCCGGCGAATCCGGCGCCGACGATCAGGTAATCGAACATTGTCGTTGTCTCCGGTATGTATAGTTCGTGATTGTCGTTCTCGCGGCTCAGTCCTGCGCCTGACGCGCGTCGGCGCGGGCGCCGCCGGAGCTGACGGCCCCGCGGCCGTTCTGCACGCTGTTGATGAGTCCGGCCATCGAGGCCCACGTGCGATCCCACGATGTCTTCGCCAGGAACGCGTCGACCCGCTCGAGCCACGCCTCTCGGTCTTCCATCGCCAGCATCCTCTCGATCGCCGCGACGAACTCGTCGACCTCGTCGGCGATCGCGACCAGACCGTCGTCGCCGTAGGGTCGCACGACGTCACGGATCGACGTCGAGACCACCGGACGGCCCGCGGCCAGATACTCCGGCGTCTTCGTCGGACTGATGAAGCGCGTCGATTCGTTGCGCGCGAACAGGAGCGTCGCGACGTCCCATCCGGCGATGTAGGCCGGCAGCTCCGCGTACTGCTTGCCGCCCAGGTAGTGAATGTTCGCGGCGCGCGGGAGCTCCGACGGATCGATCTTCACGACCGGTCCGATCATCACGAACTGCCAGTCCGGACGGGCCGCGGCGAGCCCGGCCAGCAAGTCGCGATCGAAGCGCTCGTCGAGCACGCCGAAGAAGCCGATGCGCGGATGCGGGATCGACGCCTGGTCGACAGGATCGTCGGTCGCGGCGCGCGCGCTCGCGAAGTGCTCGCGATCGATGCTGCTCGGAAACGCGTAGACGTGCGGGTGGCGATGCTTCTTCGCCTCGTAAAGACTCTGTCCGCCGGTGAACACGAGGTCGGCACGCTCGAAGACGCGCGCCTCGCGCTCGATGAGCTGCTGCGGCGCATTCTTGAACGCGGAGAGCTCGTCCATAGCGTCGAAGACCGTGACGACGGGCTCGAGATGATCGGCGAAGCCGATCGCCATCGGCGTGTAGTACCAGAGGATCAGCTCGCCGATCGAGTGCTCCTGTCGGAGGTGATCGAGCAGCTCGCGCTGCATCGCCTCGGCCTCGTCCTGCGTGACGCCCGCGGGCAGATGCGGCACCGCGACGTACAGTCCGTCACCCCGATGCGAGACGTCGAGCCGCGCGGCGCCTTCGGCGTCGAAGTACGGCTCCTCGACGAAGAAGACCCGCCGCTCGCGCGCGCATCGTGTCAACAGATGCTGCGGCCGCTGGAAGACGAAGTCCCAGCGCAGGTGCGAAAGGCAGATCAGATCCGGCGTCGACGTGGTGGCGCTCTCGCGGGGCAGCGACGGATTCGGCGTGGTATTGTTCATGGTGCTTCTGGGGCTCGTGATTCTGTGGCTCGTTCGATTCCGGGGTCGACGACGCCTCCGCCCATCGCTCCGCCCGGCGGAGGGGTTGCACCGTGAATTCGCGTGCGTTGAAGGTGGGACGGCTCGGCCGTCTACGTCGATCCCGAGTGGCGCCGCGCGATGCCCGAGGGCATGTCGCGGCCGCCCGGCAGGCAGTGGACGCGTGTGGCAGTTGGCGTCGATGCAGAGTGCCGGGCAGGGCGCAGTGTTCAAGTGCCGTGCCGATCTGCGGAAGGACGATTTCGTGGTGAATACGGCCCTTGCCAGGCTCGAACCGGCTCGATCGGCACGCGAGGGCCCCGGACGATTGCACCCGTGACGCCGTCGTACTCGGAATCGGTCGTGCCAGTCGTCGGAAATGAGGAGGTGAGATTCAGGGATTCCGGAGCGTCGCTCGTCGAATCCAGCGCATGCACCGGCGGGTTGCGGAAAGCATCGAGCTCAGAGGATCTCGCGAGCCCCGTCGGCGATCGTGGTGAAGAACACGGTCGCGTCGCGCCCGAAGGCCTCGCGATAGCGCCCGGAGATCGTCGACGCGAACTCGTCCATCGCATCGCGACGCAGCAGCGCGATCGCGCTGCCGCCGAAGCCGCCGCCGGTCATGCGCGCGCCGTAGACGCCATCGATCGCGTGCGCGAGCTCGACGAGCACGTCGAGCTCGGCGATGCTCACCTCGTAGTCGTCGCGCAGTGACAGGTGCGACTGCAGCATGAGCCGTCCGACCTTTTCGTAGTCGCCGCCTCGCAGCGAGATCGCTGCCGAGAGCGTGCGCACGTTCTCGGTGACGACGTGGCGCGTGCGACGGAACAGCGGATCCGGCAGCAGGTGCCCGTGCGTATCGAAGTCGACGAGCGTCACGTCACGCAGCGCGCGAACCGACGGCAGCGCCGCGCGGAGAATCTCGACGCTGCGCTCGCATTCACGCCGCCGTGCGTTGTACTCCGACGACGCCAGCTCGTGCCGCACGTTCGTGTCGCAGATCGCGATCGCGATCTCGCTCATGTCGATCGGCACCGGCGAGGCGTCGAGATGGCGGCAGTCGATCAGCAGCGCGGTGCCTTCGCGCCCGAGCGCCGCGATGAACTGATCCATGATGCCCGACATCGTCCCGACGTAGCGATGCTCGGCCTGCTGCGCATCGAGCGCCAGACGCATCATGTCGATCTCGGCGCCGGAGCTCGAGAGCATTGCGAGGCCGGTGGAGACTTCGAGCGCCGCGGAGGAGGAGAGGCCGGACCCGACGGGCACATCCGAGTCGATGAGCATGTCGAGTCCCTTCAGGCGATGCCCCCGCGACTCGAGCACGCGCGCGACGCCCTCGACGTAGTCGAGCCAGACGCCGCGGTTGCCTTTGCCTTCGGCGTCGAGATCGAACTCGAGCGTCTCGTCGGTGCTCAGCGAGCAGACGCGGATCGTGCGGTCGTCGCGCAACGAGGCGGCGACGACCGTCTGCCGGTCGATCGCGATCGGCAGCACGAAGCCGTCGTTGTAGTCGGTGTGCTCGCCGATGAGATTGACGCGCCCCGGCGCCGCGAACAGGCGCGGCTCGCCCCCGAACATCGAGCGAAAGCGCTCGCGTAGCGATGCCTGATCAACCATGTGAGCTCTCGTGCCAGACGACCGGAGCCACGAGCGAGCGAAGGCGCGCCGCCGTCTCCTCCGGCAATAGATCCGTGATGAAAAGTCCCGCGCCGCTCTCGCTGCCGGCGAGATACTTCAGCTTCTTCGCCGCGCGCATCAGCGGAAGGAACTCGATGTGAAAATGGTAATGCTCGTACGATCCGCCATCGGTCGGTCGCTGGTGCACGAGCATCATGTAGGGGAAGGAGAGATCGAACACCCCGTCGTACGCGGTGATCACGCTCTTGAGCGCCTCGGCAAGCGCGCGCTGCTCGAGACGCGTCAGGTCGGTGAGCGCTCCGAGATGCCGGCGCGACGCAATGTGCACTTCATACGGGTAGCGCGCGAAGAACGGAGCGTACGCCGTGAACGCATCGTTCTCATAGACGACGCGCGAGCCGAGGCGCCGCTCCTCCTCGACGATGTCGCAGACGAGACAGCGCCCGGTTCTGTCCGTGTGCGCGAGCGACTGCGCGAGCTCGCGCCCCACGACCGGCGGCACGAACGGATACCCGTAGATCTGTCCGTGCGGGTGATGCAGCGTCACGCCGATCGCCTCGCCCTTGTTCTCGAAGATGAACACGTAGTCGACGAACGACATCGCACCGATCTCCTCGTAGCGATCGGTCCAGACCCGGACCAGCTTGTCGATCTGCTCGACCGGCTCGCTCGCCAGGGTCGACTCGTGGCGCGACGTGTAGACGACGACCTCGCAGACGCCGTACGACGGCATCACCGGATAGAGCTCGGTTCCCTCGATCGCCGGAGGCTCCGGATTGGGGCGCATGCTGGGGAAACGGTTCTCGAAGACGACGATGTCGTAGTCCGGCTCGGCGACCTCGGTGGGAAACCCGCCGGGCTTCGTCGGACACAGCGGACAGAAGTCGGCGGGGGGGAGGAACGTCCTGTCCTGCCGGTGCGTCGCGGTCGCCACCCACTCGCCGAGCAGCGGGTTCCATCGCATCTCAGACATCGAGCTCCTCCGTCGTAGCGCCCGAGGATCCTTCGCGCTCGCGTCCCTCGTCGGCGTGCGCCTCCTCGGCGCGCGCCTCGTCGGCGAGCGCGTCGTCGCCGAAGGAGTAGTAGTACATCGTCCGCCCGTCGAACATCGTGGTGCGTCGTCGATGCATGGGTGGGCTCGTCTCGTGGTCGTGTGCGGTCATTGGTGCTCCGTCGGAAGCGTCGGTTGGTGTCGTGTCGCTCTCGAGTGTTCAAAAAGAGCGCCAAACAAAGCGATCGGGGATAATCCGGTAAGTTGGGCGACATGGAAAACGCCATCGAGACACGGGGGCTCACGCGGCGCTTCGGCGATCGACTCGCGGTCGACGCGCTGACCCTCGAGGTCCCCTCGGGCACGGTCGTCGGCTTCCTCGGTCCCAACGGCGCGGGCAAGACGACGACGGTGCGCATGCTTGCGGCGCTCGTCGCGCCGACGAGCGGGACGGCCGTCGTCGCGGGCCATCGGCTCGGCGAGGACAACGATGCGATCCGCTCGGCGATCGGCATCCTCACCGAGTCACCCGGAATCTATGGCTCGCTGACCGCGCGGCAGAACCTCCGCTTCTTCGCGCGGCTACACGGACTCGACGACCGTCGGATCGATGCGCGCATCGACGAGTACATGGCGCTGCTCGGTCTCGACGGTCGCGACCGCGAGCGGGCCGGCGAGTTCTCGAAGGGAATGCGCCAGAAGCTCGCGATCGCCCGCGCGCTGTTGCACGACCCGTCGATCGTCTTCCTCGACGAGCCGACGTCGGCGCTCGATCCGGAGAGCGCGCACACCGTGCGCGCGTTCATCCGCGATCTCCGCAGCCAGGGACGCACGGTCCTGCTGGCGACGCACAATCTCGCGGAGGCCGACGAGCTCTGCGACACCATCGCCCTGTTCCGCACGCGACTGATGCGACTCGACACGCCCGCAAACCTGCGCGCCGCCGTCTCCGGCCGTGGTGTGCGCGTGCGGCTGGCCGTGCCCGCAGCGGTGTTCGAGCCGGCCATTGAAACGCTCGCGTTCGTCACGGCCGTGCACGTCGAGGCCGACACGCTGAGCGTCGAGCTGGCGGATCCGCCGGTCGACACGCCCGAGCTCGTCCGTGCGATCGTCGAGGCCGGCGCGCCGGTGCTCGCGATCGAGCCGCTCGCGTCGAGTCTCGAGGAGGTTTACCTGCAGCTCATGGCCGACGCCGCGACCGCGGAGACCAGCGCAGTGAACAGTGTCCGCGCGGAGGCCGCATGAGCACCTCGACGCGACGCATCGGCGCGATTCTGTGGAAGGAGTGGCACGAGCTACGCCAGCTCAAGTCGCTGCTCGCCGGCGCGTTCGGCATGCCGATGCTCTTCACCGCGATCCCGCTCGCGGCGCTCTACGCGATGCGACTGGCGCCGATGGACGAGATGTCCGACGCGAAGGGAATGCTCGAGCTGCTCTCGGCCGATCCGACGTTCGCGCTGCTGACGGACGTCGAGAAGATGCAGGTCGCGATGGGCGGACCGATGTCGATGTTCATCATGCTGCTGCCGGTGATGATCCCGAGCATGGTCGCCAGCTACAGCATCGTGGGCGAGAAGACCTCGCAGACGCTCGAGCCGCTGCTTGCGACGCCGATCAGAACGTGGGAGCTGCTGCTCGGCAAGATGCTCACCGCGTTCATTCCGACGCTCGCGCTCACCTGGATCTACGCCGCGGTCTTCGCGTTCGGTGTCAGCTTTGTCGCCGCGAGCGACGCGGTCTTCGCGCGCCTCGTCGGCGGCGCATGGCTGATCGCCGTTCTCGTGCTCGCCCCAGCCCTGTCGATGCTCGCGATCGCGGTCACCGTCGGCGTCAGCTCGCGCGCGAAGGACCCGCGCACGGCGCAGGAGGCCTCGGCGCTGCTCGTCGTGCCGCTGGTGATGCTCATCCCGGCGCAGCTCGGCGGATTGTTGCTGATCGACACCCAGCTCGTGCTCATCGCCTCCGGTGTGCTCTCGGTCCTCGCGGCGATCGCGATCTGGGTCGTGCAGCGCATGTTCGACCGCGAGTGGATCCTGACGCGCTGGCGATGAGGACGTGAGGCGCGCTGATTCTCCGCGCAACCGAGTCCGGCGAGCGAAAAGCGAAGCGGGCACTGCCGGATACTCCGACAGTGCCCGCAGTTTCATCACGACCGCAGCGCTTACTCCATCACTGCGCGCTCCGCGAGTCGAGGGTCCCACTCGAGCGATCCGTGCCGGATACGCTCGCCGCAGTCGTCGACGTCCACGTGCCGATATACAGCGAGCGGGCCGTCGTGCCGGCCGGGAGCCCGGTTGCGGTTGCGCGGGCATCGGTGACGATGCGGTCGCGCACCTGCTGCGGCGTCGAATAGCGATAGGCCGGCTTCGACAGGTACAGCGCCGCTGCGCCGGCGACGTGCGGCGCGGCCATCGACGTTCCACTCATCCACGCGGCGCCGCCGTTCTTGTACGTCGAGACGACGCTCACGCCCGGCGCCTGCACGTCGAGCACGCTGCCGTAGTTGCTGAACGACGCCTTGCGGCCGTAGCTGTCGATCGCGCCGACGGTGATCGCCTCGGCGACACGCGCGGGGCTCGAGCCGGAGGCATCGACGTTCTCGTTGCCGGCGGCCGCGACGACGACGACGCCCTGCGCGATGAGCGCGCGCACCGAGTAGTCGACCGCCGAGCTGGCGGGTCCGCCGAGGCTCATGTTGACGACCGTCGGCAAGTACGTCCCCGCGGCCTTCTGCGCCTTGACCTGCGCGGTGAGCCAGTCGAGCGCGGAGGTGACGATCGCGCTGTTGCCCGATCCCGACGCGTCGAGCACGCGCAGCGAGTACAGCGGCGCGCCCGGAGCGACGCCGACGACCCACGACGCGTTGTCGCGCGCCGCGACGGTGCCGGCGACGTGCGTGCCGTGGCCGTGATCATCGCCCCACTGCGTCGAGAGCATCCCGGTCACGAAATTGCGTCCGCCCTGGACGTTGAGGTCCGAGTGCGTCTGGATGCCGCTGTCGACGATGTAGACGCGGACGTTCGAGACCGTGCCCGAACCGTTGCCGGAGAGCGTCCAACTTCGATCGCCGTCGATCGCGTTGATGCCCCACGGCAGCACCTGCGCGGTGCTCGACTGTGCGATCGACATCGGCTGGACGCGCTCGATGAGCTCGACTCCCGGATCATTGCGCAGCGCGTCGGCCTTCGCCTCGGGCATCGTCGCCGAGAACCCGTCGATCGCGCTCTGATAGAGCCGGTCGACCTCGATGCCATGCGCCTTCGCGAGCATCGTCGACTTGCCGAGCGCGTCGCCGGTGGACTTCAGGATCACGATGTACTCGTCGCCAGCGGACGCTATCGGGCTCGTCGAGGAACCGGAGGGCATGTCGGGAGCCGACGTCGGAGACATATCGGAGCAGGCGCCGAGCGCCAGGGTTGCGGCAAGAGAAAGCGCGAAGATTCCACGGGTTGACTTCAGCATTGGACCTCGTATAGGGATGTCGTGCCGCACGGAAATGCGGCGCCTATTCATCGAATCGGATTCGGGCCGGGATGCGAGCGCGTGCTCGCGGTGCGGCGGTATGGCGTCGGCGTGCTCCCGGCGGTCGGAGGCGGACCTCAACCGGGACTGGCGCCCCACGGGGCATGGGAAATCGACAGGGGCGACGCGCAAAGGTTTGACAACGATTCCGCACCGCATGGCGCGACCGCAAAGCGAGCGATGCGCGCCTAGTATCGACGGCGTCTGAAGGGCGTTCGTGTACGCGAATTCGTGTCGATACATCAGCAGATACCGTCACAGCAGAGCGCGGTATGAAGAACGAACGCATCGCTGCGCATAGGCAAGCTCAACCGAAACGGCCGACTTTCGGATCTGAATCGCCGCGCGTATTATTGTCTCCCCCCCGATCGAATCCCACGTGCACCACAGCCGAGGCGTGACGATGGCGCGACGATCCCCTGGTCGCTACGACCCACCCGATCCGACGCTCTGCCGGAAGATCCCCACGATCGACGAGCTCGACGAGCGTCTCGAAGACGCCGAGACTCCGTACGAGACGATAGCCGCGCACGAGCAGCTCGCGGCCGCATGGCGCTCACGCGACCTGCGACGCGCGCAGCGACATGCGCGTCAGGCGCTCCGGCTCGCGCGCGAGACCGGCGATCCCGATGCGATCGGTTGGACGCTCATCGGCGCCGCGCGTGTGGCCGGAGCCATGCAGCGCTACGCCGAGGCCGAGCGGCTGCTCGACGGGGCGCGCTCGCTGGCCGCGCACTGCTCCAGTCTGGCGTGCGCAGCCCAGGTCTACCACTTCCGCGCGGTGCTCTTCGAGCACATCGGTCGAATCTCGGCCGTGCGTGGCGAGATCGAGATGGCCTTCGAGCTCGCTGAGCGCTCCGGCAACGACGGCGTGCTCGGCTGGATCCTCACGACCGTCGCGGCCAACCTTCGCATGCTCGGCAGACCATCGGAGGCGCTCGATCTTACCTACCGTGCGCGTAGAATCGCGGAGTCGGTCGATGACCGTGAGCTGCAGGCGCGCGCCGTGAATTCCCTTGGGGCGACGGCGTTCGATCTGGAGGACTTTCCAGCGGCCGTCGGGTTCCTCGAGGAGTCGATCACGATCGCCGCGAGCATCGGCGATCGGGAGGTCGTCGTCAACTGCCGCATGAACCTCGCGAACGTCCTGTGTCTGCTCGGCCGGCACGCCGAGGCCCGCAGCGCGATCGAGCTGGCCGCGGTCGATCAGGAATCGATCGCTCCCCGCAGTCGCGTCATGCTCGGCGTGTTCACGGCGAGCATCCTCGAGCAGTCCGACGAGCCGGCCGAGGCGCTCCGCGTGATCGACGAAGCGCTGGCGATGTGTGAGAGCGAAAGGATTCCGTCACCCATCGACGCGCTCGCGATCCGTGCGCGCGCGCTCTACGGAATCGGCGAGGTCGACCTCTCGATCGACGGACATCTGACGGCGATCGAGCAGGCGCGAAGCCGCGGCGAGCAACTGACCGCGTGTACGACGCTCGAGTCGCTCGCGAGCGTCCTCGAGCTCGCCGGCCGCCACGAGGACGCGCTGCGCTACCACAAGGAATGGAAGGCTCTGCAGAGCGAGATCAGCGGTGCCGAACAGCAGCGCAAGGCGGCCCAGGTGGCGCTGCGCGCGGAGGTCGAGGAGGCCGAGCGTGGTCGCGAGCGCACCCGGCGCGAGGCCGACGAGCTTGCGCGTGCACTCGACGAGCGCGGGCGCGAGCTCGCCACCATCTCATTGCAGTTCGTCGAGAAGTCGAAGCTGCTCGAAGCCGTCGTGCGTGAGATGAACGAACTCTCGGGGATGGTCGATCCGACCGCGCTTCGCTCGGTGCGCGCGCTCGTGCGGCGCATCGAGTCGAATCGGGAATCGGGATCGTACTGGAGTCGCTTCGATGATCGGTTCGAAGAGGTGCACGTCGGCTTCACCGCCGAGCTCGCGCGCCGGTGCCCGCAGTTGACGCCGATGGAGCTCAGGCTCTGCGCGCTGCTGAAGCTCGGAATGTCGACGAAGGAGATGGCCGAGCTGCTGGCGACGAGCGCCGACAACGTCGAGGTCTATCGCTACCGCATCCGCAGGAAGCTCGGTCTCGACCGGCGCACCTCGTTCGCGCAGTACTTCGCACTGGTCCAGCCGACTACGCGAATCGAGGCGGTGCCCGCATGAGCGGCCCGG